>NZ_JBJURN010000026.1:0-41618 GCF_046622475.1 Enterobacter sp. LM3
CTCGAATTTATCAAGCCGGGTAAACCAACACAGAATGCTTTTATCGAACGGTTCAACCGGACATACCGGACAGAAATTCTGGATTTTTACCTGTTCAGAACACTGAATGAAGCACGGGAAATTACCGAGCGCTGGCTGATGGAATATAACAACGAGCGGCCTCATGAATCCCTGAACAACCTTACTCCGGAAGAGTACCGGCTGATGGCTGAAAAACCGGAAATCTCAAAAAGTGCGTGGAACTAAAACAGGTGTGCTTACAGTACTCATCGTGCGGCGGAAACCATGCCCCGTTACCTTCCCCGTATATCCAATCCGCTTGAACACCTGATTTATACTCGCTTCGCTCATCGTTTTACGGGGGTCATTCCTTCCAGGAAACACAAGAGGATATTGCCCAGACATCACTTTGAGCAGCTGTACGATCTCCAGCGCTTGGGTAGAGAGGGGAACAAGGTGAGGCCGTTTCATCTTCATTCGCTCGGCAGGAATTTCCCACACCGCTTTTTCAAGATCAAACTCACTCCAGAAAGCACCTCGAAGCTCGCCGGTGCGAGCTCCCGTAAGGATCAGCAAACGTGCGGCAAGTACAACTAACGGGCTTCCTGTATAGCCTGTGAGAGCTTTAAAGAAGTCTGGTAACTCCTCTACAGTAAGGAAGGGATAATGCTTCGATTCATGCCCTGACATCGCGCTGGTTAGATCCGCGGCAGGATTATATTCCGCGCGGCCGGTAACGATGGCATAACGAAAAACTTCGCTGCAGCGCTGGCGAACCTTCTTGGCCTTCTCTGTCGCGCCACGGCTTTCCATTCGACGTAGCACATTCAGCAGAACCAAAGGCTTGATGTCATTCACCGGCAGTTGGCCAATATAAGGGAAAATATCTTTGTTGAAGGCTTCGATAATGTCGGAGGCATAACCTTCTGACCACCGGCTTACCTTCGTTTCGTGCCATTCAAGTGCCACAGCCTAAAACGTATTATTGAGCTGCACATCGCGAACCAACTTTTCTTCTTTCTTGGCAAACGATGGATCGATGCCTTCGACCAGCTTTTTCTTGGCTTCATCACGTAGTGCCCTCACTTGTGCAAGGGACACTGCCGGATAGACACCAAAAGCCATACGTTTCTCTTTTCCATTGAAGCGATATTTCATCCGCCAGTATCGAGAACCAGAAGGAACAACTTCAAGATACAAGCCTGCACCATCTGCTAGCTTGTAGGCTTTCTCTCTGGGTTTAGCAGCATCTACCTGTCGTGCATTAAGCTTCATTGGGGGCATCTCCCTGGACCGAACACAGAATGCCCCCACTTATGCCCCCAACTGCGACTTGATTTCGGTTGAGTCCAGTTGATAACAGGAGATAGGATGCGGGTTAAAAAAACACAGTATACACACGGGCTTTAAGTTGGGTTTCGGTAGACCAGGGAAGAGTTTGAAATGGTGCCGATAATAGGAGTCGAACCTACGACCTTCGCATTACGAATGCGCTGCTCTACCAACTGAGCTATATCGGCCCTGAGAGGCCGGTTACGAATGTAACCACGGGGCAGAAGGTTAGATCTAACCGGGTGATGCGTCAATGCCCTTTTGAATCAAACGGCTATTTTTGCATCACCCATGTTTATTTACGCACGAATCGTATCATCGCCGAAGCCGATCCACTTGTAGGTGGTCAGCGCTTCAAGACCCATCGGGCCACGCGCGTGCAGCTTCTGAGTGCTGACAGCCACTTCCGCGCCCAGGCCGAACTGGCCGCCGTCGGTGAAGCGCGTTGAAGCATTCACATACACGGCTGAAGAATCCACCTCATTCACAAAACGATCTGCGTTGCGCAGGGTACGCGTCAGGATTGCATCGGAATGCTGCGTACCATGCTCACGAATATGAGCGATGGCATCGTCGAGATCCGCCACAATCTTCACGTTCAGATCCAGAGAAAGGAACTCGTCGTCATACTGTTCTGCTTTTACTGGTACCACGGTAGCCGGGCCATCTTTCAATAACGCCAGGGCGTTAGCCTCAGCATGCAGCGTAACGCCGCTTTTCGCCATCTGTTTGCTCAGCGCAGGCAGGAAAGTGTTCGCGATACCCTGATGTACAAGCAGCGTTTCCACTGTGTTACAGGTGCTTGGACGCTGGGTTTTGGCATTAACGATGATCTTCAGCGCCGGTTCAATCTCGGCGCTGTCATCGACAACAATATGACACACGCCAATACCACCGGTGATCACCGGGATAGTCGACTGCTCACGACACAGCTTGTGCAGACCCGCGCCACCGCGTGGGATCAGCATGTCGATGTATTTATCCATGCGCAGCATCTCGTTCACCAGCGCGCGATCGGGGCTTTCAATCGCCTGCACGGCACCCGCCGGTAAGCCGCACTCTTCCAGCGCCTGCTGGATGACTTTTACCGTTGCACCGTTGGTGCGCCAGGTCTCTTTTCCGCCGCGCAGAATAGCCGCATTGCCGGTTTTCAGGCACAGAGACGCGACATCGACCGTCACGTTAGGACGGGCTTCATAAATCACGCCGATCACACCGAGCGGTACGCGGCGACGCTCAAGACGTAAACCGCTGTCGAGCAGTCCACCGTCAATCACCTGCCCGACAGGATCAGCCAGATTACACACCTGGCGAACATCGTCGGCGATACCTTTCAGACGTGCTGGCGTCAGCGCCAGGCGGTCGAGCATTGCTTCGCTCAGGCCGTTTTCACGCGCTTCAGCTAAGTCTTGTTCATTGGCACGCAAAATCTCAGCGGATTGCGATTCCAGATAATCAGCGATTTTTTCCAGCACGCGGTTTTTCTCGCGGCTGGAAAGGAGCGCCAGTTTGTAAGAGGCGGCCTTTGCGGCTGCACCCATTTGTTCCAGCATTTTCTGGCTCCTTAACGAATAATCATATCATCGCGATGCACGGCGACCGGGCCATATTCATAGCCCAGGATGGCGTCGATCTGCTGCGAGTGGTGACCCGCAATCCGGCGCAGAGCATCACTGTTATAACGGCTCACGCCGTGGGCGATGTCGCGACCTGCGAGGTTACGGATACGAATCACTTCACCACGAGAGAAGTTGCCTGTCACGCTTTTAATTCCTTTTGGAAGTAATGAACTCCCTCTTTCCAGAATAGCGGCAGTAGCCCCTTCATCGACGGTAATTTCACCTGCAGGCGGCGCACCGAAAATCCAGCGTTTGCGGTTTTCCAGTGGGGATTCCTGCGCATGGAAACGCGTGCCCACAGAGAGACCTTCCATGACATCGCCAATCACGCCAGGGCGGCTACCCGCAGCAATGATGGTGTCGATACCGGCACGGCACGCCACGTCCGCTGCCTGTAGCTTGGTACCCATTCCGCCCGTTCCCAGGCCAGAAACGCTATCACCCGCGATGGCGCGCAGCGCATCATCAATGCCGTAAACATCTTTAATCAGTTCAGCGTCCGGGTTGGAACGCGGATCGGCGGTGAACAGCCCCGGCTGATCGGTCAGGAGCAGTAATTTATCAGCACCGGCCAGAATCGCGGCCAGCGCAGAGAGGTTATCGTTATCGCCCACTTTGATTTCAGCGGTCGCCACGGCGTCGTTTTCGTTAATGACGGGGACGATATTGTTGTCCAGCAGCGCACGCAGCGTATCACGCGCATTCAGGAAACGTTCTCTGTCTTCCATATCCGCACGCGTCAGCAGCATCTGCCCGACATGAATGCCATAGATAGAAAACAGCTGTTCCCAGAGTTGAATCAGTCGGCTTTGTCCCACGGCGGCCAGCAACTGTTTAGAGGCTATCGTCGCGGGGAGTTCGGGGTAACCCAGGTGTTCACGCCCGGCGGCAATCGCCCCGGAAGTCACAATAACGATACGATGCCCTGCGGCATGCAGCTGAGCGCACTGACGTACAAGCTCAACAATGTGGGCGCGATTTAGGCGGCGCGATCCGCCTGTTAACACACTGGTACCGAGTTTTACCACCAGCGTCTGGCTATCACTCATGATTCTCTGCCGTTCAACGATAAGGGGAAATGATGTCAAACGAACGTTTTAGCAGGACTCAGCCCCGTTGCCAACTGCCTTAGCACATCACTAAACACTTTGTTGCGCCGGATCAGGGAGCGTAGTGGCAAATTTTGACAATTTTATTACAGAAATAATAAATCACAGTTTTTTAAAATTATTCTTATTTTGTCATAAAAGTTTAATTCCAGAACGTTAAAACCCTTCCTGTTTTTTCACGGGACTTAGGCATGAGCTTATCGTCCAGCGAATTTTAGCGCGTTTATAAAATCAGGATCGAAAATGAAAAAGAGCACACTGGCATTAGTGGTTATGGGCGTAGTTGCTTCTGCATCTGTACACGCGGCCGAAGTCTATAATAAAGATGGCAATAAACTGGACGTGTACGGCAAAGTAAAAGCAATGCACTACATCAGTGATGATGCCTCTAAAGACGGTGACCAGACCTACGTACGTTTCGGTTTTAAAGGTGAAACACAGATTAACGATCAGCTGACGGGCTATGGCCGTTGGGAATCCGAATTTGCCGGTAACAAAGCAGAGAGCGACTCCTCTCAGAAAACCCGTCTGGCATTCGCTGGCCTGAAACTGAAAAACATTGGTTCTCTGGATTACGGTCGTAACCTGGGTGCCCTGTATGACGTCGAAGCATGGACCGATATGTTCCCTGAGTTCGGCGGCGACTCTTCCGCGCAGACTGATAACTTCATGACCAAGCGTGCTACCGGTCTTGCCACCTACCGTAACACCGACTTCTTCGGCATGGTTGACGGCCTGGACATGACGCTGCAATACCAGGGTAAAAACGAAAACCGCGACGCCAAGAAACAGAACGGCGACGGTTTTGGTACTTCTCTGGCTTATGACTTCGGCGGCAGCCCTTTCGCTGTTAGCGGCGCATACACCAGCTCTGACCGTACCAATGCTCAGAACCTGCTGGCTCGCGGCCAGGGCGACAAAGCTGAAGCATGGGCAACCGGTCTGAAATATGACGCGAACAATATCTATCTGGCAACGATGTATTCTGAAACACGCAATATGACCCCAATTTCTGGTGGTTTTGCGAATAAAGCACAGAACTTTGAAGTCGTGGCGCAATATCAGTTCGATTTCGGTCTGCGTCCGTCCCTGGGCTATGTACAGTCTAAAGGCAAGGATATCGAAGGTATCGGTGATGCTGATATCGTGAAATACATTGATGTGGGCGCGACCTATTATTTCAACAAAAATATGTCCACGTTTGTTGATTATAAAATCAACCAGATTGATGACAAAAACAAACTGGGTGTCAGCAGCGATGACATCGTTGCACTGGGTATGACTTACCAGTTCTGATCACGCTGTTATAAAAAATCCCGGCCTGTGTGCCGGGATTTTTTTGTCGGGGATTCATGCGGTCTGATGCCCTCACCCCGGGCCCTCGCCCACAGGGAGAGAGAGAAACCATCAGGCCGTCAGCTTGACCGCTTCGCTGGAAAAGTCATCCGCAGGCTCCAGCTTCAGATCCAGAGTCGCCAGCAAAGCACGCGCCTTGTCGTGGAACTCTTTCAGCGTATATTCCAGACGGTCGATCACTTCCTGATCTTTAATAGCCGCCACCTGCCAGTTTCCGTCTTTATTAAACAGGCCAAACTGGTAGCTGTAAGTAAAACGCTTTTCTTGTGCTTCCATTTCCATCCACCAGCCCCAGAACTCACGTTTTTCGGGTGCAGGCTTCACGTTGACGCAAACAGCCAGGCAGTCGAAAAAAAAGCGATTATCTTCACACTGCTCCTCTCGAATATACGGGCCGAGAGCCATGAACTTCTTAATCAGTCTACTTTTCGGGTGTCCACTCGGTAACGTCATTGCGATCTCCTTTTGTGAAGTCACTGTTTTACCAAACCATCAAAATTTAGCAATCTATTAACACAATCTCTGATAGATCCAACCCGTAATCTCTTTTAACGCTTTGTCGAAGTTCTGATAGACCGGGCTGAACGGTACTTCAAGTAGTTTGCCATCTGCAGATGACGACGTGATTAAGCGAGATTCTTCTTCCGGGCTGAAAGGATCATTTTTCCAGAAACCTGACAGCATCGGCGTTGGGCACCGGCGTCCCAGCAAACCTTGCGTTTTTAACGAATAGCGATTGAGTTCAACACGCAGTGCTTCGTCTGATGCATCATGCATGCCAAGACGGCTGGCCAGTACATCAAGGTACATCTCCGGTACGCTGCTCTGCCGGGCAGGCTCGCTGAGCAACGCGTGAACCACCGGGCCAAGACAGGCCACGGCTCTCAGGCGTGGGGATTCAAGATAAGCCAGACGCACTGCAACGTTCGCCCCAAAGCGGAAACCAAATGCCGCCACACGCGTATGGTCAACCCACGGGACATTTTCAAGTGTTTTCAAAGCATGCTGGTGCAGCTGACTTGAATCCTGAGTGAGTTTCCATTTCGACGAGAAGCCGATCGAAGGCATATCGAGGGTCAGCATCGCGATCCCTTTTGGTGCAAAATAGCGCTCAAAAAGGTTGTAATAGTCGATTTGCAGCGAATCCAGACCGCCGCACATAAGCACCGTCGGGAACGGGCCTTCGCCTTCAGGCATATGCAGGAACCCGGTAACCGGCGCGCCGCCGGGGATCGTGAACTCAAGCTCACGCATCCGGCCAGGCAGACGTTGAGCAGCTTCTTCATAGGCACGATTCGCCAGCGCCTGAGCCTGCTCTGCCAGTTCATCCCCTTTAAGATGCGGGTATGCCGCAATGGCGTAAAGATTAGCCGCGTGCAGCCAGTGCTTGCCGCTCAGTGCAGCATCTTCTTCCTGCGTGGCCTTTTGCTGCCAGAGCATCGCCTGTTTAGACCATTCGTAGATCCAGTTACCACCACGGTAGCCCACCACCGTATCGTAGAGTTCGCTGTCGGTACGCTCGGACTCACTCATTACGATACGTGACTGCACGTCGAGGATTTCACGGGGATCAATACCACGCCAGATCCACATTAAACGATTGAGCATGCGATACCAGTGAGGCACATTTTTACCGTCTAACGCAGACTGCACTGAAGGCTGGGTACCTGGATTAAAACGACGCACCAGCGTCGACGTTTCTGGGTGTTTGAAACGGGGTTTGAAAAGAGTTTCGGTGAGATTCGCCTGCGTCATGACATAGCCTCCGTGAATACGTCGTATAAAGACTATTGTAACGCGCCGCAGACTAAAAAAAACAACGCCCGGTATCACCGGGCGTTAAAATAATTGCAGAACGGAATTAACGACCAGAAATTGGCGGTACAAATACCACGCCCATATCCCACGGTTGTTCAATCCAGGTCTCCTGCGGAATATCAATCACATAATCATCAACCAGCGGACGGCCGGCAGGTTTAGCGAAAATAGTGACGAAGTGTGCTTTTGGGTACATTTCGCGGATTGCCACCGCGGTACCACCGGTATCCACCAGGTCATCAATAACGATGAAGCCTTCACCGTCGCCTTCAGCGCGTTTCAGCACGGTCAGCTCACGCTGGTTGTCATGGTCATAGCTGGAGATGCATACGGTATCGACATGGCGAATACCCAGCTCACGAGCCAGCAGCGCCCCCGGTACCAGACCGCCACGACTAACGGCAATAATGCCTTTCCACTGCTCGGAAGGCATCAGACGCGCAGCCAGTTTGCGTGCGTGAATCTGCAACATGTCCCAGGTGACGACGTATTTTTCGCTCATGTGAAGTGTCCCAGCCTGTTTATATACGGCTTAAAAAGTGTTCAAGGGGGAAATAGGTTGCGCGAGATTATAGAGATCTGACGCACTAAAAACCAGTGTTTAGCGCCCTGAGCCAGGGTTTTTACATGCTTTATGCTACCAGCAACCAGAGAAAGTGGTATTCTCAGTTGCATCTCGCAAGCCTGACTTGTGGTAACTATTAACCTGCTAACCCTGTAACCTGCATCATTGTTTGCAGAGCATCGACAAGGAGACTTATCGTGTCTGAACTGTCTCAATTATCTCCACAGCCGCTGTGGGATATTTTTGCCAAAATCTGTTCCATTCCACACCCTTCCTATCATGAAGAACAGCTTGCCGAACATATTATGGGCTGGGCGAAGGAAAAAGGTCTGCACGTTGAGCGCGACCAGGTTGGCAATATTCTGATCCGTAAAGCGGCGACCGCAGGCATGGAAAACCGTAAACCGGTTGTGCTACAAGCTCACCTGGATATGGTTCCACAGAAAAACAACGACACCGTTCACGACTTCACCAAAGATCCTATCCAGCCTTACATTGATGGCGACTGGGTAAAAGCGCGCGGCACAACGCTGGGTGCAGATAACGGTATCGGTATGGCCTCTGCGCTGTCCGTACTGGCGGACGACAGCGTTGAGCATGGCCCGCTGGAAGTGCTGCTGACCATGACCGAAGAAGCGGGTATGGACGGTGCATTCGGTCTGCAGGCGAACTGGCTGCAGGCAGACATTCTGATCAACACCGACTCCGAAGAAGAGGGTGAGATCTACATGGGCTGCGCGGGCGGGATTGATTTCATCTCTACCCTGCCGTTGTCCCGTGAAGCGGTACCCGCTGGCTTCCAGACCTTCAAGCTGACGCTGAAAGGGCTGAAAGGTGGCCACTCCGGTGGTGATATTCACTTAGGTTTGGGTAACGCCAACAAACTGCTGGCGCGTTTCCTCGCGGGGCACGCGGCTGAGCTGGATCTGCGTCTGGTGGATTTCAACGGTGGTACACTGCGCAACGCCATTCCACGTGAAGCGTTCGCAACCGTGGCAGTGCCTGCAGCAAAAGCTGATGAGCTGAAAAAACTCTCCGGCATTTATCTGGATATCCTGAAAAACGAACTGTCTGCCAAAGAGAAGAACCTGACTGTAGTGCTGGAATCCTTCTCCACGGATAAAGCAGCGCTGACCGCGCAGTCTCGTGACAGCTTTGTTCAACTGCTGAACGCGACGCCAAACGGCGTGATCCGCAACTCTGACGTTGCGAAAGGCGTGGTAGAAACCTCACTGAACGTGGGCGTGGTCACCATGAGCGACGACAGCGCAGAGATCATCTGCCTGATCCGTTCGCTTATCGACAGCGGTAAAGAGTACGTGGTCAGCATGCTGGAATCTCTGGGTACCCTGGCGGGTGCGAAAACCTCCGCTAAAGGTAGCTACCCTGGCTGGCAGCCAGACGCCAGCTCTCCAGTAATGGCGCTGGTGCGTGAGACTTACCAGCGTCTGTTCAACAGCACGCCGAATATTCAGGTGATCCACGCGGGTCTGGAATGTGGTCTGTTCAAGAAACCGTATCCAAACATGGACATGGTCTCCATCGGGCCAACCATTACCGGGCCACACTCACCGGATGAGCAGGTTCATATCGAAAGCGTGGGCCATTACTGGACCCTGCTGACTGAACTGCTGAAGGCAATTCCTGTTAAGTAACGCCCTCACCCCAACCCTCTCCCACAGGGAGAGGGTGAAAAACGCAGGCCTGGTAAGCGAAGCGCTACCGGGCTTTTTTACAACCCCAACACCAGCTGACGTTCCAGTTGCGGATCCAGCAACGTTACGTGCAATCCCACCAGCCTGACTCCTCGCCCACCCCGTCGCTCTTCCCATGCCTTTTTCGCGGTAGCGATAAGATCCTCTTTATTCAGGCGCGGCCAGACGTGCTCCTGCGTCGTCTGCTGAAAGTCATTGAACTTTAATTTCACGCCCTGACGAGCAATCAGCAGATCCGGTTTCACTTTCGCTAACCTCCGCTCCAGCTCAGGATAAAGTTGTTCAGTGATAATGATTTCGCACTCAGGCCACTCATGAATATCTTCAATCAGCGTGCGTTCCACCCCAACGGATTTACGCAGGCGCTCGTTATTCACACCGCGCTCATCAATCCCCTGACTGCGCTCCCACAGCACGCGACCAAACTTGCCAAAGCGCTTAAGCAGCATTGCCAGGTCGCTTCGTTGCACATCTTCACACGTTCGTAATCCCATGCTTTCAAGCTTTGCTGCAGAGACTTTCCCCACCCCGGGAATTTTGCCGAGCGGCAACGTTTTTAAAAACGCCGGAACCTCTTCCGGGGTGATAACAAACTGGCCGTCCGGCTTATTTAAATCTGAGGCTATTTTGGCGAGGAATTTCACCGGGGCGACCCCCGCCGATGCGGTCAGATTAAGCTCGTGATAAATGGTCTGGCGGATCTCCTGCGCCATCAATGTGGCAGAGCCGTGGCAGTGAACGCTGTCGGTCACATCCAGATAGGCTTCGTCCAGCGACAGGGGCTCTATGAGCGAGGTATAGCGGGAGAAAATCTCCCGGATATGCAATGAGGCCTCTTTGTACGCCTCAAACCGACCAGGCAGAAGTGTGAGATGAGGACAAAGCTTTAACGCCATCGCGGTGGGCATCGCACTACGCACGCCAAATTTGCGCGCAGGGTAGTTGGCGGTACTGATCACGCCACGCTGGATGCGGCTGCCGCCAATAGCGATGGGGATATCCCGTAGCGCAGGATTGTCACGCATCTCCACTGCGGCAAAAAAGCAGTCCATATCAACATGGATTATTTTGCGCATAGTAAGCCCTCACTCATTACTGGATAAGTATACAGTAATAACGTAAGGATTGAGAAGCGTGAGAGGAAAAGGAGCAGGTCTGGCGAGCGGCTGCCGGTGCTTTTCCCCCGTTGCGTCATAAAATTTTCTTCAAAGATACCCGGCGTTTAAATGAAGTCACCCATAATAGAGGTATTAAAAAAACTGGCAGATTTTTTAGCATTCAGGGAGCAGTGTTATGAACCTGCATCTTTCGGCAAGCAATGCGTACCGACAACTCAAACCCAACGGCTGGGATGTTGTCGCTTTTCCTTTAATTCTCTGTCTGATAGCCCTGTTCGTCACCGGCTTTCATCAAACCCTGCAGCCCATCGCCAGCCTGAAAACCGAGGTTATCTCGCTGGATCCGATAATGCTGCCGGAATATGCCCTGCGTACCACGCTGCGAATGCTGGTCGCCATGCTCGCGGCACTACTGTTTACCCTGGTTTACGGTACGCTGGCTGCCCGCAGTCGACGGGCAGAAAAAATCCTCATCCCGGTGCTCGATATCCTGCAATCCGTGCCGGTACTGGGTTATATCGCTTTTACCGTAACGTTCTTTATCGCGCTGTTTCCGGGGCAGGTATTGGGTGTGGAGCTGGCGGCCATTTTTGCCATTTTTACCAGCCAGGCGTGGAATATGACCTTCAGCTTCTACCAGTCTCTGCGCACGGTGCCACGGGATCTGCTGGAAGTGTCCTGCGGATTTCATCTGACACCCTGGCAGCGTTTCTGGAAGCTGGACGTTCCGTTTTCAATGCCCGGACTTTTATGGAATATGATGATGTCGATGTCCGGCGGCTGGTTTTTCATCGTGGCTTCCGAAGCCATTACCGTTGGCAACAATACCTATACGCTGCCCGGTATCGGTGCCTATCTTGCTCAGGCCATTTTGCACAAAGATTTGCACGCAGTGGGCTGGGTCTTGCTGGCGATGACGCTGGTGATCCTGGCCTACGATCAGCTGCTGTTCAGGCCGTTGATCGCCTGGGCCGATAAATTCCGCATGGAGACCACGCAGTCTGGTAAAACACCCACGTCCTGGGTGCTAAATCTGATGCGCCGCACCCGGCTAATTCACAAGCTTCTGGCCCCCTTTGGCCTGCTATTGTCCGTGCTGGCACGTCTGCCTTTGCGTGTACCTACGCTACGCACCAGGCCCGTTCCAGCGAAGTTATCGCGGCAGATTTCCCGTACGATAGACATTATCTGGGGGGCTTTACTGGTTCTGCTGACGTTGTACATTGCCTGGCGGGTGGTCAGCTATGTGAAAACGGGCATCACCCTGGATGAAGTGGGGCATGTTTTGCTGCTGGGTGTGTTCACTCTGCTACGCGTGACGCTTCTGATCCTCATCTCTTCGGTTATCTGGGTACCTCTGGGGGTCATGATTGGGATGCGGCCTGCGCTTGCCGGAAAAATTCAGCCGATTGCGCAGTTTCTTGCCGCTTTCCCGGCGAATCTGATGTTCCCGATCTTCGTGATTACCATCGTTCATTACCATCTTAACCCGGATATCTGGCTCTCTCCGCTGATTGTGCTGGGTACGCAGTGGTACATCCTGTTTAACGTGATTGCGGGAACCGCCGCATTCCCGAATGACTATCGCGAAGCGGCCACAAATTTCCGTATCCGTGGCTGGCAGTGGTGGCGTCAGATCATGCTGCCGGGCATTTTTCCTTACTATATCACCGGTGCGATTACGGCATCGGGGGGAGCCTGGAACGCCAGTATCGTGGCTGAGTTTGTGCAATGGGGGAATATCCAGGTGACGGCGCACGGGCTGGGGGCCTATGTTGCACAGAACACGGCCGCGGGCGATTTTCCCAAAATTATTCTTGGTGTGGCGGTCATGTCGCTGTTCGTCACCGTGTTTAACCGCCTGCTGTGGCGGCCAATGTATGCTTATGCCGAATCCCGGTATCGTATTGATTAAAGGATTGCTCTCATGCAGCAAAGATATCGCACAGTGAAAACCGGTCAGGAAGTGTTAACGGTGAAACAGGTCAGCCATGGTTTTGACAAGGCGCATGGTGCAATACAGATCCTTGATAACGTTAACCTGACCTTATCCGAAGGGGAGATAGTCGGGCTGCTTGGACGTTCGGGTTCAGGAAAATCGACTCTGCTGCGGATCATCTCCGGCCTGATCACACCCACGTCCGGAGCGGTTAACTACAAAGGTACCCCGCTCAGTGGCCCCGCAGAGGGTATTGCGATGGTCTTTCAGACCTTTGCGCTCTTTCCGTGGCTGACTGTACTCCAGAATGTGGAAGCAGGACTGGAGGCGCTTGGTGTTGCCGCTTCGACACGCCGTACCAGAGCGCTCGCGGCAATCGATCTTATCGGGCTCGACGGCTTTGAGAACGCCTATCCTCGTGAGCTTTCCGGCGGTATGCGCCAGCGGGTGGGGTTTGCCCGCGCGCTGGTCGTCGACCCGACGCTGTTGCTGATGGATGAACCATTTTCCGCTCTCGACGTATTAACCGCTGAAACCCTGCGTACGGATCTGCTCGACCTGTGGAACGACGGTAAAATGCCGATCAAATCGATTCTGATTGTGACACATAACATTGAAGAAGCTGTTTTTATGTGCGATCGCATTCTGGTGCTCTCTTCCAATCCTGGCCGGGTGGTTGCCGAAATTAAAGTGCCGTTTTCCCATCCCCGCGATCGTCTCGATCCTGATTTCCGTCAGTTGGTTGACGATGTTTATGCCAGAATGACCGCGCGTCCGGTGAGTGAACACGTCAGAAAAACGCTGAAGGCAGGCACGCGGCTGCCGCAGGTTTCTATCAACCTGATTGCAGGGCTTATCGAGACGCTGGCGGCGGCACCTTATGAGGGACGGGCCGACATGCCGGACATTGCACATTCCCTGCATCTGGAGGTGGATGACCTGTTCCCGATTGCAGAGGTACTGCAGCTGATGGGGTTTGCCGATATTCGCGAAGGGGATATCTTCTTAACCCCAGCGGCAATAGCCTTTGCTCAGGCCGATACGCAACCACGAAAAGTGATGTTTGCCGAGCATCTTCTGCGCTTTATCCCGCTGGCGGCATTAATTAAAAATGTGCTTGATGAGAGGGTGGATCACCGTGCACCCCGCGTGCGCTTTGAACAGGAGCTGGAAGACACGCTCTCTGACAGCGCCGCCAAAGAGACGCTGGATACGGTCATTCACTGGGGACGCTACGCCGAGATATTCTCCTATAACGACCAGACGGCACTGTTCAGCCTGGAAGATGTGGAGTTTTAAACACCATAAACGCAGGTGTGAGTCTTTGCTTACGCCAAAACCGATCGGGATCCGCAGGGGAAGCCAGGCGAGCGAATGGCTGTTGCTGAACCTTAATGCGCCCACACCATGAAAAGACCGGGCTGGGTCGAGGCAGACAATAGCATCGTGGAGAACGCGTTGCGTGATGTCACTCTGGGGCGGAAAACGGGTTATGTGAAGCCGGTAAACGTATCGCGGATGCAGACGGCGTATGGCGTCCTGAAATCAGGACGCCATCTACAAAGGTAAATTAAAGAATGCGCTGCTGTTCCCGAGCCATCCGTTTTTTACGGGCATCGCACGGCTCCGGGCAGTCACAGACCTTTTCCATTCCGAGGGCAGAGATGCCGCCGCAGCTGCCCTGGATACTTTTACGCTTGATGATCCAGCCCAGGGACATACCGAATACCACCAGCATAAATACCGCGAAAGTTGCCAGAAACGTCAACATTTTCAGCCTCCGAAGTCATCCAGCATGATGTTCTCATCTTCCACGCCGAGATCTTTAAGCATCTTAATCACAGCGGCGTTCATCACTGGTGGGCCACACATATAGAACTCGCAGTCTTCCGGAGCCGAATGCTGTTTAAGGTAGTTCTCATACAACACGTTATGAATGAACCCTGTATAACCCGTCCAGTTGTCTTCCGGCTGCGGATCGGAGAGTGCCACATGGAAGGTAAAGTTAGGGTTTTCACGCGCCAGCTGTTCAAATTCATCGTCATAGAACATCTCTCGCCGCGAGCGGGCACCGTACCAGAAGCTAATTTTACGCTGACTGCCGAGCCGCTTGAGCTGGTCGAAAATGTGCGAACGCATCGGGGCCATACCCGCCCCACCACCGATAAAGACCATTTCGGCATCCGTTTCTTTAGCGAAGAACTCCCCGAACGGGCCAGAGATAGTCACCTTATCGCCCGGTTTCAGAGACCAGATGTACGATGACATCACACCCGGCGGTGCATCCGGCACATTCGGTGGTGGTGTGGCAATACGCACATTGAGCATAATCATGCCCTTCTCTTCCGGGTAGTTAGCCATTGAGTAAGCGCGCAGCGCCGGTTCTTTGACGCTGGAAGTAAAACGGAAAAGATTAAACTTATCCCAGTCGGTGCGATACTCATCCGGAACATCGAAGTCCGCATAAGTCACGGTGTGATCCGGACATTCAATCTGAATATAACCACCCGCACGGAACGGAACATCTTCACCTTCCGGTACGCGCAGCTTCAGCTCTTTAATAAAGGTGGCTTTGTTATCATTCGAGATAACCTCACACTCCCATTTTTTGACGCCGAAGATCTCTTCCGGTAGTTCAATTTTCATGTTCTGGCGCACTGCGACCTGGCAGGCCAGACGGCAGCCCTCTTTTGCCTCACGTTTTGTGATATGCGCCAGCTCGGTTGGCAGGATATCACCGCCCCCCTCTTTTACCGTTACGCGGCACTGCCCACAGGAGCCACCGCCGCCACAGGCTGAAGAGACAAAAATTCCGTTACCGGAGAGTGTATTAAGTAACTTGTCCCCTGCCGGAGTGCGGATCTGATTTTGCGGTTCATCATTGATATCAATGGTGACATCACCGGAGTTCACCAGCTTTGCGCGCGCGGCCAGAATCAACCCCGACAGTACCAGTACAATCAGCGTGAACATCACCACGCCAAGAATAATTTCCATCTTCTTTCCCTTACAGCTGCACACCAGAGAAGGACATAAAGCCCAACGCCATCAGTCCGGTGGTGATAAAGGTGATCCCTAAGCCACGCAGGCCCGCAGGCACGTTGGCATACTTCATTTTTTCGCGGATCCCCGCCATCGTCACGATAGCCAGCATCCAGCCGATCCCGGAACCGAAACCATACACAACGGATTCACTGAAGTTGTAATCACGCTGAACCATAAATGACACGCCACCAAAGATGGCGCAGTTCACCGCGATCAGCGGCAGGAAGATCCCCAGCGCGTTGTAAAGCGACGGGAAATACTTGTCGAGGATCATCTCCAGGATTTGTACCAGCGCCGCAATCACTCCAATAAAAGTAATAAAGTTCAGGAAGCTGAGATCAACACCGTCCACCAGCGCGCCGTCCCGCAGCACAAAGTTGTACACCAGGTTGTTAATGGGCACGGAAAGCCCCAGCACAACGGTCACCGCGACACCCAAACCAAATGCCGTCGACACTTTTTTGGACACCGCGAGGAACGTACACATGCCCAGGAAAAACGCGAGCGCCATGTTTTCAACGAACACCGCGCGCACAAACAAACTCAGGTAATGAGCCATTGTCGGTTACTCCTTTTCCTGCTGTTCAGGCTTCAGCGTACGAATCAGCCAGATCAGCAAACCGATAATGAAAAATGCGCTTGGAGCCAGAAGGAATAATCCGTTTGGCAGATACCAGCCACCGTTTTGTACCGTGTCCAGCACCGTGATACCAAACAGCTTACCGCTGCCGATTAACTCGCGCAGGAAACCTACCGTCAGCAGGATCACGCCGTAGCCCAGACCATTGCCGATGCCGTCCATAAAGCTCGCCAGTGGCGGCATTTTCATGGCGTAAGCTTCTGCGCGCCCCATCACAATACAGTTGGTGATAATCAGACCGACGAACACCGAAAGCTGTTTTGAGGTTTCATAGGCAAAGGCACGAAGCAGCTGATCGACCACGATCACCAGCGAGGCGATGATCGCCATCTGCACGATGATCCTCACGCTGTTCGGAATGTGGTGGCGGATCATTGAGATAAACATGCTGGAAAACGCCGTCACCAGCGTCACCGCAACGGTCATCACCAGCGCAGTTTCCAGCTTAGTGGTGACCGCCAGTGCCGAGCAGACACCCAGTACCTGCAGAGTAATGGGGTTATTGGCCAGCAGCGGGCCAATGAGCACCTTTTTGACTTCTTTTAGTTCACCTGCATCAGCCATTGTTCAGCGCTCCTTCACGTACGTTTTTCAGGAAGGGGCCAAAACCCAGTTCACCCATCCAGAAATCAAAACTATGCTGCACCCCGTTTGACGTGAGCGTTGCCCCGGAAAGCCCGTCGACAGCGTACTCATCTCCCTGACGCGCTGCCCCTTTCATCACTTTCAGCGCGGGTTTCCCGCTGTCATCCAGCACTTTCTTGCCGACAAACTGTGCCCGCCAGTTAGGGTTTTCAACTTCTCCGCCAAGCCCCGGCGTTTCGCCCTGGTCATAATACGTGATGCCTTTTACAGTGCGACCGTCCGTATCAAGCGCCACAAAGGCATACATCATTGACCACAAGCCGTTGCCGTATATCGGAAGCACGACCTCCTGCACCCGGTTTTGCGCATCATGCACCAGGTAGATCTCTGCGAGGTTGCTGCGTCGCTTAATCCCTGCCGGATCCTGTGATGCCTCGAGGGAAAGACTCATATGCGGATCTTTTAGCGCCTGAGCCTGGTTATATTTCGTCGGGTCTTTTTCCAGAAGTTCGCCATTTTTTAAATCCACCAGCCGCGCTGAAATGCGTTCAGCGAAGAGTGTCGAAACATCATCTGTACTCATTCCTTCCTGCATCAATCCGGCCACGGCCAGGATATTGCGTTGTTTATCCAGGGCGCGCTGCTTTTGCTGCAGCGGCTTTAGCCCCACAGCAGAACCCGCCACTACAATGGAACAGACCAGACAAAGCACCAGCACCACCAGCAGCGTTTTGCTGATGCTGTCGTTATTTTTGATTTCAGCCACGCGCCTTCCTCCGCTTAACGTTGGCGCGCACGACCAGATAATCGAAGAGTGGCGCAAACAGATTGGCAAACAGAATGGCCAACATCATCCCTTCCGGATACGCCGGGTTGACCACACGAATCAGGACACACATCGCGCCAATGAGCACGCCATAGCTCCATTTACCTTTGTCAGTAAATGAGGCAGAGACGGGATCCGTAGCCATAAACATCATCCCGAAGGCAAAACCGCCCAATACAAGATGCCAGTACCAGGGCATAGAGAACATCGGGTTGGTGGTAGAGCCAATCACGTTGAACATCGTGGCGGTCAGTATCATGCCAATCATCACACCGGCGACGATCCGCCATGAGGCGACACGTCCGAAGAGAATGATGGCTCCACCCAGTAAAATCATCAGCGTGGAGACTTCCCCGATGGAACCCGGAATGTTGCCGATAAAGGCATCAAACCAGGTGACAGGTTGGCCCGTCGCGTTATTCACCAGCGTTTCTCCGCCGTGTGCCGCCCACTGAGAGAGCGGCGTCGCGCCGGAAAAACCATCGGCCGCCGTCCACACCAGATCGCCCGAAATTTGAGCCGGGTAAGCAAAGAACAGGAACGCGCGCCCCGCCAGTGCCGGGTTGAGGAAGTTACGCCCGGTACCGCCGAAGATCTCTTTGGCTATCACGACACCAAAACTGATCCCCAGCGCCGCCTGCCAGAGCGGCAGCGTCGGTGGCACAATCAGCGCAAACAGAATGGAGGTAACAAAGAAGCCTTCATTAATTTCATGCTTGCGAATTATGGCAAACAGCACTTCCCAGAAGCCGCCCACGATAAATACCGTGAGGTAGACAGGCAGGAAGAAAACGGCCCCCAGCGTCATCATGCTGACCCAGCCCGCGTCTGCGGCAAAGCTCACGCCCAGCGACTGCGCCAGACGGTAGTGCCAGTCAGACTGAATCACCTGCGCCATCTGCGGTGCATCGTACAAATGGTGCAGCGCCGGAATGGTTTGCAAACCCACGTTGTACATGCCCCAGAACATCGCCGGGAAGACCGCGAACCAGACCAGAATCATCATCCGTTTAAGGTCGATGGCATCACGGACGTGCGCAGCCCCTTTCGTCACCAGCCCCGGGGTGTAGAAAATGGTCGCCGTCGCTTCAAACAGCGGGTAATACTTTTTCAGCTTACCTTCGGTAAAGTGCGGTTCTATTTTTTCAAAGAGGTGTTTTAAGCCCATCAGTTATCCTTCCTGCTCAATGCGGGTTAACACCTCGCGCAATACGGGTCCATATTCGTATTTACCTGGACAAACATAGGTACAGAGCGCCAGATCTTCTTCGTCAAGCTCAAGACAGCCCAGCGCCTGTGCGCTGTCGGTATCCCCGGCGAGTAAATCGCGCAGCAGCATGGTCGGCAGAATATCCAGCGGCATCACGCGCTCATAGTTACCAATGGGAACCATTGCGCGCTCACCACCATGTGTACTGGTAGAGAAGTTAAAAAGCTTGTGACGCAGGAAATGTCCAAGCGTCGTGCGGGTCACGGAGAATTTCTCCGCGCCAGGCAGAACCCAGCCGAACAGCTCTTTCTCACGCCCTTCCAGGACAACACTCACCTGCAGATGAAAACGACCAAGATAAGCCTGCGCACCAACCGCATGTCGGCCACTGAGAACCGAGCCGGAAATCAGGCGGTTTTCGCCCTCGTTTATTTCACCGTCCAGCAGTTCATTGATATCCGCCCCCAGCAGGGTACGCACCAGACGCGGATTTGCCGCCTGTGGCCCGCCGATGGCAACCACACGTTCAGCACACAGCTCACCTGTCGTAAAAAGCTTACCGATGGCAATGACGTCCTGATAGTTGAGATGCCAGACCTGCTTTGTCAGGCTTACCGGCTCAAGAAAGTGGATATGGGTGCCAGCCAGCCCAGCAGGATGGGGGCCTGCAAATTCGTTAAACGTGACCTGACCTTGCGGATGACCACCAAGCTTGCCTCCGCTGGCCTGGCAGACATGGACTTTACCCGACGTCAGGCGCGTTAACACGGTCAGCCCGGCATCAAAGGCTTTTCGCTGTGCCAGAATCACGGGCTGGGGGTCTACGCTGAGCGGGTTGGTGTCAATTGCCGTGACGAAAATCGCCGCAGGCACCGTGTCCGGTACGGGCGATTTACTGAAGGGACGCGTGCGAAACGCCGTCCACAGGCCTGATTCCAGCAGCTGCGCCTGTACGGCACCCCGGCTGAGGCTCGTCAGTTCGGTGGCATCAACATGAGCAAATGTACGCTGCTCGTCGCCTTCAATGCGGATAACCACCGACTGCATAACACGGCGTTCCCCACGATTGATCGCAACGATGGTACCGCAGGCTGGTGCGGTAAACATGACGCCAGGATTTTTTTTATCCTCAAAGAGCGCCTGTCCTTTGATGACGCGATCGCCCTCCTGTACCAGCATTGAGGGGCGCATTCCCAGATAATCGTCACCCAAAATGGCGACATGGCGAACACTAACGCCCGTCGAAACGTGCTGTTCCGGCACGCCTGAAATCGGCAAATTAAGCCCTTTTCTGATTTTAAACATGTAGTTAGGAAGTTTCCATGAACAACAATCCAGTGGGCAGAAGTGTACCATTTTCGCCCTTTCCAGGGCAGGGAATCCGCCGTTGCACACGCCAAAATGCGAGCGATTACGCAAAGTTCCTGGAGTCAACGCCTTTGGGATGGGTTATAAAGTAAAACTAATTTGTAAACTAACCGCTCTGCTCTTGCGAAAATCTATAGCGGTGCTAATGTGAGCGCTCCTAACCAGAATAATCTGATTTCGGGTCTCTTTTGCCGTCCTGGCAAGTTGGTCTTAGTTTTATCAAGGAACTAGTAGTATGCGTAAAATCGCATTGTTCATTGCGATGCTTCTGATTCCGTGCGTGTCGTTTGCCGGGTTGCTCAGCAGCAACAGTTCAACCACGCCGGTCAGCAAAGAATATAAACAGCAATTAATGGGATCACCGGTTTATATTCAAATATTCAAGGAAGAACGCACTCTCGATCTGTTTGTAAAAATGGGCGAGACGTATCAGCTGCTCGATAGCTACAAAATTTGTAACTACTCCGGTGGTCTGGGGCCAAAACAACGTCAGGGCGATTTCAAAAGCCCGGAAGGGTTTTACAACGTTCAGCGTAGCCAGCTAAAGCCTGACAGCCGCTTCTATAAAGCCATTAACATCGGCTTCCCTAATGCCTATGACCGTGCTCACGGTTATGAAGGTAAGTACCTGATGATCCACGGTGCCTGCGTGTCTATCGGCTGTTACGCGATGACCGATTCCGGCATTGATGAGATCTTCCAGTTTGTCACTGGCGCACTGGTCTTTGGTCAGCCAAGCGTTCAGGTCAGCATCTACCCGTTCCGCATGACCGATGCCAACATGGCGCGTCACAAGTATTCCTACTATGCGGATTTCTGGAAACAGATGAAACCGGGTTATGACTACTTTGAACAGACCCACAAGCCGCCGGTAGTGTCGGTGGTGGATGGCCGTTACGTGGTCAGCAAGCCACTGAGCCACGAAGTTGTCCAGCCACAGCTGGCGTCAAACTACACGGTCTCCCAGGCAAAATAACGCCCACTCACCTGGCATAATCTTTTGCCAGGTTTCGTTGCCCGTCAGCGGTTGCGTCGCTATCACAGAAACCACATCGTTTGGTGTGGTCTCTGTCTGAAAATCAATTTCCACATCCTGATCGAGCAGCGTTGCCACGCCAAACGGCGCACGACGGGTGATCCAGAACAGATTCGTCGAGCAGAACGCCATTACGTAGCGCCCGTCAGACAGGAGCATGTTAAACACGCCCTTTTCACGTAACTCTGAAGCCAGCGATGCGATGTATTTAAACACGGCGGTCATGTTGCTGGGGGTACGAGGATAACGCTCTGTCAGCTTGTGCAGCAGCCAGCAGAAGGCTTTTTCGCTGTCTGTCTCGCCTACCGGGCGGAAATTCCCCGTCTCCAGGGACTTATAGCCAGAGAGCTGACCATTGTGAGCATACGTCCAGTTACGTCCCCACAGCTCGCGGGTAAACGGATGGGTATTTTCCAGCGCCACTTCACCGCGATTCGCCTGGCGGATATGCGCAATAACAGAGTGGGACTTTATCGGATAGTCCTGCACCAGTTTGGCAATCGGTGAATTAAAGCTGGGCTGTGGATCTTTGAACGTGCGACACCCTTTGCCTTCGTAGAAGGTTATACCCCAGCCGTCTTTATGCGGCCCGGTTCCCCCACCGCGCTGAACCAGCCCGGTGAAACTAAAGCAGATATCGGTTGGCACATTGGCGCTCATCCCGAGCAGTTCGCACATACGTCACCTCCACAACAGCGGGGGCAATCATGCCCCCAGCGAAGTCTTACTTAACCATCTCTTTTTCGATCAGCTGGATCAGGATGTGGATCACTTTGATGTGAATTTCCTGAATGCGATCGGCATAACCGAAGTGCGGAACACGGATCTCAATGTCCGCGGTACCGGCCATTTTACCGCCATCTTTACCGGTCAGGGTGATAACTTTCATCCCTTTTTCACGCGCGGCAGCAATCGCTTTGATCACGTTACCAGAGTTACCGGAGGTAGAAATCCCCAGCAGCACATCACCTTCACGCCCCACGGCTTCAACATAGCGGGAGAAGACATAGTCGTAACCAAAATCGTTGCTCACGCAGGAGATGTGGCTCACGTCAGAAATCGCAATCGCCGGGTAGCCCGGACGGTTTTCGCGATAACGCCCGGTCAGCTCTTCTGCGAAGTGCATGGCGTCACAGTGGGAGCCACCGTTACCGCAGGAGAGCACTTTACCACCGGCTTTGAAGCTGTCGGCCAGCAGGACCGCCGCGCGCTGAATAGCGTGAATATTGGCATCATCTTTCAGAAAGTTCGCCAGCGTTTCCGCCGCTTCGTTCAGTTCGTTACGAATAAGATCCTGGTACATGAGGATAATCCTTCAGTATTGATGAAATAACACAGTGGAGTGTACCGGATAGCGTTAAAAGCGAGAAGCTAAAGCCATGTGAATCGTCCGGCGTTTTGATTTTTCGTGCCTGCTAAAACACGAACAATGTGAACCAGGTTGTAATTATTTTGTAAATTCATTGCTAAAAAAAATAACATCCACTACAACCATATCATCACAAGTGGTCAGACCTCCTACAAGCAAGGGAGCTTTTCTTTATGATGATTTTGAGCATTCTCGCAACCGTTGTTCTGCTCGGTGTGTTGTTCTATCACCGTGTAAGTTTATTCCTGAGCAGCCTGATTCTGCTGGTCTGGACGGCAGCATTTGGCGTCGCAGGTCTCTGGAATATCTGGCTTTTAGTTCCACTGGCCATCATTCTGCTGCCGTTTAACTTTGCCCCGATGCGTAAATCAATGATCTCCGCACCGGTGTTCAAAGGCTTCCGTAAAGTGATGCCGCCGATGTCGCGTACTGAGAAAGAAGCGATTGATGCGGGTACCACCTGGTGGGAAGGCGACCTGTTCCAGGGTAACCCGGACTGGAAAAAGCTGCATAACTATCCGCAGCCACGTCTGACCGCCGAAGAACAAGCCTTTATTGATGGCCCGGTGGAAGAAGCGTGCCGCATGGCAAACGACTTTGCCATCACCCACGAAATGGCCGACCTGCCGCCAGAACTGTGGGCCTACCTGAAAGAACATCGCTTCTTTGCGATGATCATTAAGAAAGAGTATGGCGGTCTGGAATTCTCCGCTTACGCTCAGGCTCGCGTGCTGCAAAAACTGGCAGGTGTCTCAGGGATCCTGGCGATCACCGTCGGTGTACCTAACTCCTTAGGCCCTGGTGAACTGCTGCAGCATTACGGTACTGAAGAGCAGAAAGATCACTACCTGCCGCGCCTGGCGCGTGGCCTGGAAATCCCATGCTTCGCGCTGACCAGCCCGGAAGCAGGCTCTGATGCGGGTGCGATCCCGGATACCGGCGTGGTCTGTATGGGGGAATGGCAGGGTGAGCAGGTGCTGGGTATGCGCCTGACCTGGAACAAACGCTATATCACTCTTGCACCTATCGCCACCGTGCTGGGTCTGGCCTTTAAACTCTCTGACCCGGAAAAACTGCTGGGTGGCGAAGAGGACCTGGGCATTACCTGTGCGCTGATCCCAACCTCTACCCCGGGCGTTGAAATTGGCCGTCGTCACTTCCCGCTGAACGTGCCGTTCCAGAACGGTCCGACACGTGGCCAGGATATCTTTGTACCGATTGATTACATCATCGGTGGCCCGAAAATGGCCGGTCAGGGCTGGCGTATGCTGGTGGAATGTCTGTCTGTTGGTCGCGGTATTACTCTGCCGTCGAACTCAACCGGTGGTCTGAAATCTGTGGCGATGGGAATTGGTGCTTACGCCCACATCCGCCGTCAGTTCAAAATCTCCATCGGCAAGATGGAAGGTATTGAAGAACCACTGGCGCGCATTGCAGGCAATGCTTACGTGATGGATGCTGCGGCTTCGCTGATTACCTACGGCATTATGCTGGGCGAAAAACCGGCCGTACTGTCGGCAATTGTGAAGTATCACTGCACCCACCGTGCACAGCAATCCATCATTGATGCGATGGACATTGCCGGGGGTAAAGGCATTATGCTCGGCGAAGGTAACTTCCTGGCGCGCGGCTATCAGGGCGCACCCATTGCTATCACCGTGGAAGGGGCAAACATCCTGACCCGCAGCATGATGATCTTCGGCCAGGGGGCAATTCGCTGCCATCCGTATGTGCTGGAAGAGATGGCCGCCGCGCAAAATAATGACGTTGATGCCTTCGATAAGCTGCTGTTTAAACATATTGGTCATGTCGGCAGCAACAAGGTGCGTAGTTTCTGGCTGGGTCTGACCAACGGTCGCACCAGCGCAACACCAACTGGTGATGCCACCCGACGTTATTACCAACAGCTGAACCGCCTGAGCGCCAACCTGGCTCTGCTGTCTGACGTCTCTATGGCCGTGCTGGGCGGTAGCCTGAAGCGTCGTGAGCGTATCTCTGCCCGTCTGGGGGATGTGCTGAGTCAGGTGTTCCTGGCTTCTGCGGTACTGAAGCGCTACGACGACGAAGGCCGTCAGGAAGCGGATCTGCCGCTGGTACACTGGGGCGTACAGGACGCCATGCACCAGGCAGAACAGGCGATTGACGATCTGCTGGCGAACTTCCCGAACCGTTTTGTCGCTGGTGCCCTGCGCGTGGTGATCTTCCCTACCGGTCGTCATCATCTGGCTCCGTCTGACAAACTGGATCATAAAGTGGCGAAGATCCTCCAGGTACCGAGTGCAACCCGCTCACGTATTGGTCGTGGTCAGTATCTGACTCCATCGCCACATAACCCGGTGGGTCTGCTGGAAGAGGCGCTGCTGGATGTCATGGCCGCCGACCCAATTCACCAGAAGATCTGCAAACAGCTGGGTAAAAATCTGTCCTTTACCCGCCTGGATGAACTGGCAAAACAGGCGCTGGCAGGTGGAATCATCGATAAGGATGAAGCCGCTATTCTGGTGAAAGCCGAAGAGAGCCGTCTGCGCAGCATTAACGTGGATGATTTCGAACCAGAGGAGCTGGCAACCCAGCCAGTAAAGCTGCCGGAGAAGGCCCGCAAACCTGAAGCCGCATAACGCATTTCGCGTGTACAAACCCCGCCCCGTGCGGGGTTTTTTATTGCCACATTTTCTCGTTGTGTCGTGCTACAGTGTCAAAAAGTGGTCGTTTGAGGAGTCTGAATTGTGCCTGGTCTGAAGATTTCGATTTTGCAGCAACCTTTAGTGTGGATGGATGGCCCCGCCAACCTGCGCCACTTTGATCGTCAACTGGAAGAGATTACCGGGCGTGATGTGATTGTCCTGCCGGAGATGTTCACCACCGGTTTCGCAATGGAAGCCGCTAAACAGTCGATGCCGCAGGAAGATGTGGTCGCCTGGATGCATGCCAAAGCACAACACACAAACGCGCTGATTGCCGGGAGCGCGGCCCTGCAAACCGAACGCGGGCCGGTGAACCGGTTCCTGTTGGTTGAACCAGAGGGGAAAGTGCATTTTTACGATAAACGCCACTTGTTCCGCATGGCGGATGAGCATCATCACTATGAAGCAGGTAACGAACGAGTGGTGTTTGAGTGGCGCGGCTGGCGTATTTTGCCGCTGGTGTGCTACGACCTGCGCTTCCCGGTTTGGTCGCGCAACCGCAATGATTACGATCTGGCGCTATATGTTGCCAACTGGCCTGCCCCACGCTCACTGCACTGGCAGTCACTGCTGGTAGCGCGTGCTATTGAGAACCAGGCGTATGTTGTGGGCTGTAATCGCGTGGGTACGGATGGCAACGGGCATCACTATCGTGGTGACAGCCGGGTAGTGAATCCGCAGGGTGAAATTATTGCGACTGCCGAGCCACATCAGGCGACACGTATTGATGCTGAGCTGTCGTTGACTGCGCTGAAGGAGTATCGCGAGAAGTTTCCCGCGTGGCAGGATGCAGACCCGTTTAATATCGAATGAATAAAACCGGGTGGTGGCAATGCCTCACCCGGGCTTTTATAAGTCAGAGCATAAAACACCCGGTATAGGGTTTTACGCTATGACGTTGAAGTTATGCAGTCCCGCAGTTCACAAATTGATCCAGAGAAGTGTCTTATTTCAATCAATTTCCGGTAAATCGCATTGTTAATTCAACAGCAGAAAACGGTGAATCTAACGACAAAAGAACGTTAAAAACCACCAAATACCACTTTGGTATAGTATTTGTTTATCTTACCGCTGCGCTTGCCATCGGCACCGTAATAGCGATCCTGACGACAGAGCTTTTCTTTCACGTCGCAGGAAAGACCGGTCACGAAGGTGAAAGAGGTGGTATCAAATTCGCCCATGGCTTTTAATTTATAAGCACGAGTTTTACCCACATATTTTTCAGTCAGTGGAATGGATACGCCGGTAGCATCGGCACAAATGTACTTATCGCACAGTACGCCTTTTCCCGGTGTCCATAGGGCGGCGGTTTCTGGAGTTGCCGCCAGCGCACCAAAACTGAATAACCCTAAAAAGATCCCAATTGCTAATTTCATATTGTCTCCAGAACCGGGCAAATAGATTGCCCGGTCTTTTCAATCTGGGTTTATCAGAAGGCGTATTTTACCCCAACGGTTCCCTGAGTGTCACTGTATCCCTTGTCACCGATCTGTTGTGCTACGTTCGCCCACAGCGTCGCCTGACGGTTAATTTTTCCCTCAACACCCAGCTTCAGCTCACCAATATTTCGTGTGCCGTCCATATAAGTGCTGACACCATCCATATTTACACCGTAGTTGTCAGTGTTATAAATCCAGTTCGCTTCCACGAAAGGTTCAAATTCACGCTGACTACCTTCATCCAGTTTGCTTTGTCCTTTAATAAAGGCTCTCACACCGAGACGGGTCTGGATATTATTATCACCGGTACCACTGACGCTTGTACCGTTAATCTCGGTATGGTTGTCGGCTTTCACCCCCATCCAGGTGACCTGCGCCTTCGGCTGGATAAAGACCTGGTTAACCATGCCATTCAGCGTCTGATATTCACCAGTTTTATGGGTGTAACCCGCTTCAACGGAGGCGGTAAAGCCATTGGATTTGTAGCTTTCAGACGGCAGACCCTGACCGCTGACGCTGTTGTTGAACCAGTTGTACAGGGCCCAGGTATCAACGTAGGTACCTTGTTTGGTGGTGTCGTTGGCATACCAGGTACCATAAACCCCGACGCTGTAGCCGTTCAGGCTGCCGCGAGAGTTGTAGCCGGAAGCGTGGGAAACGCTGTGGCTTTTCTGATTGGCGTAGCCTCCTATCAGACCGACCAGGTAGCGATCAAGACCATCATTTGACCAGTCGACGATATCACCGCCAATCTGTATGACGTAGCGATTCGCATTGGTCGCGATGGCATCATTGCCCACGTGCGAACCGGTATGCCCGCCGATGTTACGCATCCACATAGAGCTTACTTTGCCGTTACCGGACATATCGTCCAGATACTGGGTTTCACCCAGGCGGTCGTGTAAACGCATGGCGAAGATGGTGTTGGCAGCACGCAGGTTATCGATATAAGAACCTATTTCAGGACGTAATACCGGGGTCGACGGTGTTGCTGGTTCGGCTGGAGTGCTCGGGTCTGTAACCGGAGGGGTTACCGGACGCGGCGAACTCGGCGTCAGCGGAGTCATCGGCACTATCGGGTCAACCGACGGTTGATTGCCCTGGTCTGTAACCGGAGGGGTTACCGGACGTGGCGAGCTCGGCGTCAGCGGAGTCATCGGCTTCACTTCACGGGAAGTTAAGTACCAGGACTCCGGGTTACCTGCACTGCCATCTCCGCCTCTGGTCAGTGAGTAATCATAAGCACCTGCAGCGATGGTGCCGATATTCTGGCGGTAACCATCCGAAGAGGGTGACAGACGGAAGGCATCAGGCGTGGTGGTACTGCCGTTCTGGGCATCAATCAGCAGGATCCCGGTGTTAGTACGCGCGCCGGTACCGCCACCATGCTTGATGATAAGAGAGGTATTGCCGTCGGCTTTGGCGTTGTTCAGCACCAGGCGATCGCTTGCCGAGCTGTCATCACCCATATAAGTTTTCAGGATAAGCGTACCGTTGTTGCCGGTATATTGGTTGCTGACGGTCAGGGTATTACCCGGCTGTGCGCCCGCCAGGTTGATAATACCGTTGTTTTCGATACCACCTGCGAGCGTAAAGTTACTGTTTGGCTGACTTTCCTGACCGGAAAGCGTATTGAGCGAGGCAACCATGCCGTTGTTAACCACGTTGCCATTGACTACGCCTGTACCAGCCAGAGTGCCATTGCTACCCACCGTAACATCAGCGGCTTTGGCACCGTTCAGCACTGCCGTTGAATTGGCTGCATCGCCAACGATAAGCGCACCGCCATCGATAGTGGTGGTACCGATATAAGTATTCACACCGTTAATGACGGTAATGCCGCTCAGTTGGCTGACATTACCCAGGCCACTAATAACGGGTGCGAAAATATAGTTGCCGGAGGTGTCGGTATGGTTAAACACCAGATTGCTGTTGGTATTGGCTAAAATTATTTTTTTGGCATTGATAGTTCCTGCTGCCTTAGCCGTTTGCCCGGCTAAAGCACCGATTGCCACCGTGCCATTTTCGGCATCGACATTGATACTTTGGGCATTAAGTTGACCCTGGTTGGATACAATCAAGGTACCATTACCAGACGGTAACTTAGTTGCACTATTTTGAGCACCGATGCTCAGCTCTCGTGCGCCAATATCCCAAAGGGAGCCTGGACCGTCGATAATGACGTCACCTTTACCTGCGGCATCGTCGGCAGGGCTGCCCCCGGCAATCGCTCCGCCAGCGCTTTTCACTACACCGCCGTTAGTAACACTCATGCTACCGGTTCCGGCACCACCGACGTTCATCGGACCGCTGTTGATTACCCAGCCCGAACCCGAGCCGTCGACATTCACTATACCGTTAGAATTTTTTCCCCAGCCGACACCAGTGGAAGAATTACTAATGATAGAGCCGCCGTTACTGATGGTCACCGAACCGTTGCCATTGGTACCTACGGTTATCCCCGAAGAGGAGGTTGTCGTGGCTAACAACTGCGAATCGACACCATCCACCACAACAGTACCCGTGCTATTATCGTTCTGGCCGACGTTCATGAATACCAGTCCGACCTTTCCGCCATTGAAAACATTCAGCGTCCCTGTACCACCTCCGCCAACAGCAGTCGTACCGTTAGATAGCGTCTGATTAGAGGGATCTACACCATCGTACCAGGCACCGCCGTCAACGGTGAGGGTTCCGGTACTGCCCGAATTATATCCGAGAACAGAACCGCTGGTGCCGGAAGCGGTGGTGCCGGACTGAACAACGCCACCTTTAGTAATGGTCAGTGAACCTGTACTATTTTCCCCGGCGTAGATAGCTCCCGGTAAAATCCACGGACTACTTTGAGTGTCAGGAACGATTACCGTAGCACCGTTATCAATAACGGTCGCGTTAGACGCGGCAAATACAGGCACACTCAGCGGCGCGGTAAAAAGTAATGTCGTAATCGCATTTTTAAGAAATACGCGAGTGCCGTTATTGTTCGAAATTCGTTTTATAACCATGTCAGTACTTCTGTTCATCATTAACTCCAGTGGAAATTCAAAATGTCTTTTGTTAAAATTTTCGTTCAGTATTCAGGCGTACCGATGCAGCACAGCATTGTTAATTAAAGCTGCGTCATCCTCCGATATTTGCCCAATAAAACGGTGCCAATAGCGTTTATCCAAATTTTATATATGCGTGTGTAGTGCCTGTAAAATGGCAACGTGAACGATATCCCCATAAAGGGATCAAGAGTTTTTCAGAAAGGAAAAACAAAAAAATAATAGACGTATTAATAACCCGCAGGTAGGGGTTTCAAATCGACAAGTCTTCCACGATTAACGGTAATATATCCGCCATCAGAGAGATTTTTTAAGATTTTGTTTAATGTACTCCGTGACACGGACGTACGATTTAAAATAAAAGTAAATATCGAAACATCGTTTAAACTCTCTTGGTTATGCTCCCACAGCATTTCAAGATAGGGCTTAACAATGCTATAGCTATTGGTCGTTCTGGAATTCAACTCCTCCCTGAAACAGTAAATTTCAAGATACCATGTGAGTATCAATGAAACGTCTTTCCATAACTTTTTTTCTTCCACCAGTCGCATAAAATCATGCAGTTTGAGATACGACAACTTAACATCAGATACCGTGCGGATATAATAACATTCCCGCTTAGAAAGCATCGTTGATAAACCAAAAACGGCCTGGTGATTGATATTCGCTAATATAATGTTGTTATGCACATTGCAGAGTTCGACTTCTCCTGCAGTGAGTACATAAATCAACTTTGTGTCGTGGCGCTTTAAGCGCCAAATCTTTTTTGGTGAAGCAGTAACCTCTACTCTCTCTGAGTGGATTGAAATTTCCCTTCCTATATCGGACAGCGCTGTGCGGACCTGCTCATTAAGAGTGTACAGATCGCTATACATAACGACTCCTGAACTAGCCTACTTTGAAAATTAGAGTAACTCATGTTGATGATGCCTCTAATTGGTTGAATCTGATATATAATCTGGGGTTTTGAGATTTTCTCCTGGCACGCGTTAACGTTCATTGTTCCCGTTGTAATTCTGTTCTGGTTTATCACCATGACCGGAACATCCTAAAGGCCAAAGTTGTTTCCGTTGTCGTGAGTGTCGATGCGTATTCCCGCTCACCGACACCTGGCAGGCCAGAAAGCCGGTGTTAAAGAGCAAATCGTTGATATAACCTTCAACAGCACCGGGGTTCGCGATACGGCAAGGACGCTGAAAATCGGTATCAACACGGTTTTCCGTACTTAAAAAACTCACGCCGAAGCGAATAACGTCTTCGCCAGTCGCCCATTCCGGTGCGGCGCTTATCTACAAACTCGATGAGCAATGGAGCTTCGTTGGTGTAAGGCCCGACAGCTATGGCCGGGAAGTGCTAAAGGATAAGCATCTGACCGGCAAGATTTTTACGCAATGAGCATAGCAATATGACGTTGCGAACCCGTATCAAACGTCTGGCTCGTTTCTCGCGCTCTATATAAGTCCATGAAAAGTCATCGAAGCCTTCATCAAACAACATATACTCGACTAATTGGAGTCATAACCTTAATTTTTTTACACTTTATACAAAAGAATGAATATAAACAAGATCTTCATTTGTATAAAAATACACAGCTTTCATAGGCTTGCATGAATAATCTTCATATGAAATATCACATCACACTATAGTGCTAACATATTGTTTTTAAAAAAAATGGAACCAACCAATAGTTTTTTGTACTTTATAATTATGTAATGATGATGAATAAGATTATTAAGCTCTGAATCTGAATTGCGACTTACGTAACTATATAAACATTAAGTAAGTAGAATAACTTTGTATTTTTCGGAACATTGAAATACCGATTTTATTTAAGTTCTTGCAGGGTAGTTGGCATTGGTTGACCTTCTCATTCTCTATTTCTCCAGCCAGATGAAAATCCTCATGTGGCTAATGAAGACATTACTCACATCGCGGTGTGTTAATCAACAGGGAGGGAGGTCAAACGTGTTTAAGGGTCTTAGCTGGGATTACAAAAGCAACAGCCTGTGTAAGTCTGGAAGAAGATCATCATCAACGGGCTGGCAGACCTGGAGCGAATGCTGATGATCCTTGATGAGAAGCCTGTTCCCGCGAACCGCGCCGATGTCACCCGCTGTCTCAGCGATCATATTAATGAGAACAGGCACAGCATTCATGATGAGGATGAAATGTTTGTTATCAAATACTTTCAGAAGGGAACGGCACACCAGCGCCAGCCAAACGGTCATGGCATACCGTAAATTACAGACAAGAAAAAGGGCCATGTTAATCAATAACATGGCCCTGAATAGTGGCGGAACGGACGGGACTCGAACCCGCGACCCCCTGCGTGACAGGCAGGTATTCTAACCGACTGAACTACCGCTCCGCTGTGTTCCCGTGGGAACGAGGCGAATATTACGGTTTGCCTCCGAACTCGTCAACGCTTTTTCTCACGTTTTGAATCGTTTGCTGCAAAAATCACCCAGGCGGTGATTTTACAGCCATTCTGGCCCCTTTTTACGCGCGCCACATGCAGCTTCCGCCCTTCTTCTGCACGAGATCCAGACGGGATTCATGGTTTAGCAGTTCTTCATCGCTAGCTAAAACAACCCGTAGCCTGCTGCTCTGACGTACAAGGCGCTGAATTCCCGCGTCACCCTGCATCTGCTGAGCGTCGTTTTCCATGCTGAAGGCCATCGACGTCTGACCACCCGTCATCGTCAGATAGACATCGGCCAGTATCTGGGCATCGAGCAGTGCGCCGTGCAGCGTTCGCTTGGTGTTGTCTATCTCATAACGTGAACAGAGGGCATCGAGGCTGTTACGCTTGCCTGGAAACATTTTTCTGGCCAGTGCCAGACTATCGGTCACTTTACAGAACGTGTTCGTCTTCGGGATATCACGATTAAGCTTGCTGAATTCATAATCCATAAAGCCGATATCGAACGATGCGTTATGGATGACGAGCTCGGCACCTTTGATGTACTCCAGGAACTCGTCCGCCACATCCGCAAAAGTCGGCTTATCCAGCAAAAACTCATCGGCGATACCGTGAACGCCGAACGCTTCTGGATCCACCAGCCGATCGGGTTTGAGGTAAACGTGGAAGTTGTTCCCCGTAAGACGACGATTCACCACTTCAACAGCACCGATCTCAATGATCTTGTGTCCTTCGTAGTGTGCGCCGATCTGGTTCATACCGGTGGTTTCGGTATCGAGGACAATCTGGCGAGTAATTGCAGTGCTCATAGCGGTCATTTATGTCAGACTTATCGTTTAACTGAACGTTTCAAATACAGGAAGTCTACCAGAGATGCGTAAACAGGTAGAAATTTTCACCGATGGATCTTGTCTCGGCAACCCAGGACCTGGCGGTTATGGCGCGATTATGCGCTATCGCCAGCACGAAAAAACTTTTAGCGAAGGCTATTTCCTGACCACTAACAACCGCATGGAGTTGATGGCGGCCATCGTGGCGCTGGAAGCCCTGAAAGAGCACTGTGACGTGGTGCTGAGCACCGACAGTCAATACGTGCGTCAGGGCATCACCCAGTGGATCCACAACTGGAAAAAACGCGGCTGGAAAACAGCAGATAAAAAACCGGTCAAGAACGTCGACCTCTGGAAGCGTCTTGATGCGGCACTGGGTCAGCATGAAATCAAATGGGAATGGGTGAAAGGCCACGCGGGACACCCGGAAAACGAACGCTGTGACGAACTTGCCCGTACGGCTGCCTCTAACCCTGTCCATGAAGATACTGGCTATCAGCCAGAATCCTGATCAGGGTTTTCTGTACTGACGCGTTGCGCCAACGGTCTGACGGATCTGCGTTTGCGATTTGTTCTGTTTCATCGGGTTTAGCGTAAGGGGAATTGTCCGCTTACGCGCAACGATGAACTGCATGCAACCTAAAGCAGGCAGATGAGTGCTTAGCAGTACCCCACCCTGCCGCGCCCAGGGCAAGACCTGAAAACCGCCATAGCAAAGCACTTCAAAGTTCAGCAATGAAAGCCAGTCCAGCTGACGCATCATGGTGAACATTCGGCTGTTATAAGGTGATGTACGGCGTAGTACGGGCACCAGCTTACGTAGCCCCATCAGGCTAAGCGGATTGAAACCGCTGATAACCAGCCAGCCGTCATCGATCAACACGCGATCGGCTTCACGTAGCAGACGGTGAGGATCGCTACACCAGGGTAACGTATGTGCAAGCAGGCACGCATCAACCGATTTTTCGGCAAACGGCAAATGCAGGGGATCAGCCTTTACGTTAACGGGCGATCCATCAAGAGAAACATTGACCTGATGCGAGATAGCGCAGCTTTCGGTATTGATTTCCGCGCTGAGATTGCCAATCTTAAGCAGGTGGAAACCATACATTTTCGCGAGCCAGGGCTTCAGCTGCTGTTCTAACGCCTCGCGATAATATTCACCCCAGGGCAATTCCGCCCAACGTTCCGGTGCTGCGACAGTCTGAGGTACCCTTGCCGGTTTCATCAAAACACCCGCCACGCTAAAAGAGGTAATGTATGAATCTTATCAGTATTCCTGCTTTTCAGGACAATTACATCTGGGTTTTAGTTGATGACGCTCATCGATGCATCATTGTTGATCCCGGTGAGTCAACACCGGTTTTACACGCAATAAAAGAGAATGGCTGGCAGCCAGAAGCCATACTCCTGACCCACCATCATAACGATCACGTCGGTGGTGTTCCTGAACTGTGCGCCCATTTTCCGCATCTTGTGGTATATGGACCGAAGGAGACACAAGATAAGGGAGCGACACAGATAGTCGAAGATGGCGAAAAAATCCTCATTCCAGGGTGGGAGTTTTCTGTATTTGCCACACCAGGTCACACTTCTGGACATATTTGTTACTACAGTAATCCTTATCTTTTTTGCGGCGATACACTGTTTTCTGGCGGCTGCGGAAGGCTATTCGAAGGCACGCCAGCACAAATGCATCAATCTTTACAGGCAATTAACGCACTACCCGACGATACTCTCATTTGTTGCGCACATGAGTATACATTAGGAAATATGAAGTTTGCAGTCAGCCTCTTACCGGAGGATCGTGCGATTCAAGATTATTATCAGAAAGTGAAGGAGTTACGCGCAAAAAACCAAAAAACACTCCCCGTAATTCTGAAAAATGAGCGGGAAATAAATTTATTTTTACGAACAGATGATATTGATTTAATTAATAAAATTAACCAAGAAACAATTTTGAAACAACCTGAAGAACGATTTGCATGGTTAAGGTCAAAGAAAGATAACTTCCGATAATTCTGGGTTGCCTTTTCAAAATTTCGTCGTTATCATCGCTCGTCTTTTAAGCAACTATTGACACACACATGAAGGCAAAAGCGATATTACTCGCCTCTGTCCTGCTTGTAGGTTGCCAGTCACAAAACGGCAGCAACGTACAACAGCACGCACAGAGCCTTTCTGCAGCTGGTCAAGGGGAAGCAGGGAAGTTTACAAGTTCAGCGCGATGGATGGACGATGGGACATCATTCGCGCAGGATCAGGACTTGTGGGCCTCTATTGGCGACGAGCTAAAGATGGGAATTCCGGAAAACAGCCGGATTCGCGAACAGAAACAGAAGTATTTGAGAAATAAGAGCTATCTCCACGATGTAACGTTACGGGCAGAGCCGTATATGTACTGGATAGCCGGGCAAGTTAAGAAACGTAACATGCCTATGGAGCTGGTACTCCTACCCATAGTGGAGAGCGCTTTTGACCCACACGCAACGTCTGGTGCCAATGCCGCAGGTATTTGGCAGATCATTCCGAGCACAGGGCGCAATTATGGTTTGAAACAGACCCGCAGCTACGATGCGCGTCGAGATGTTGTCGCTTCAACGACAGCGGCTCTCGACATGATGCAACGTCTGAACAAGATGTTTGACGGTGACTGGTTGTTAACAGTTGCTGCGTATAACAGCGGTGAGGGTCGTGTACTGAAGGCAATGAAGGCGAATAAAGCGCGTGGTAAATCCACCGATTTCTGGTCGCTCTCACTGCCACAGGAAACGAAGATTTACGTACCGAAAATGCTGGCATTGAGCGATATTCTCAAGAACAGCAAGCGTTACGGTGTTCAACTGCCAACACCAGACGAAAGTCGTGCACTGGCGCGCGTTCGCCTCAGCAACCCGGTTGATATTCAACAGGTTGCTGATATGACGGGTATGTCGGTAAGTAAATTGAAAACCTTTAATGCAGGCGTTAAAGGCTCAACCCTGGGGGCTAGCGGCCCACAGTATGTAATGGTTCCGCAGAAACATGCCGAGCAGTTACGTGAGTCTTTAGCTTCTGGTGAAATTGCTGCTGTTCAGTCAACGCTGATAGCAGACACATCACCTGTAAGCAGTCGTAGTTACAAGGTTCGTTCAGGTGATACGCTTTCGGGCATTGCAACACGTCTTGGCGTGAATGCGAAAGATCTGCAGCAGTGGAATAATCTGCGCAGCTCAGGCCTGAAAGTGGGTCAGACTCTGACGGTGGGTGCAGGTAGCAGCGCACAGCGTCTCGCCAACAACAGCGATAGCATTACTTATCGCGTGCGTAAAGGCGATTCACTGTCCAGTATCGCAAAACGACACGGCGTGAACATCAAAGATGTGATGCGCTGGAATAATGATACTGACAATCTGCAACCAGGCGACCAGTTGACACTGTTTGTGAAGAACAGTGCCACGCCAGACTCCTGATAGTACAATCTAAAGATAAAAAGGCACCCGTTCCCCCGGGTGCCTTTTTTGTTTTATCCCGCTTTTTGCGCTTCAGCCATGATGGTATCGCTGGTAAACGAGCCATCGTCCTGCAATTCAAAGTAGGTTTTCACTTCCGCAGAAGCACTCTCCTGATACAGCCGAATAGCCTGGCTTAACGCTTCAGGTGTACGCATGCGCGCGATCCACGAACTGAACTCCAGCGGCAAACGGTCTGTCATTAATGAACGTGAAATTAAACCCGCATCGGTGATAAACGATAACCACTCTCCGCTGGAGTAGTTTTGCACATGAGAGGTGTCACGCAGCGCTTCAACCGTCTGCAGCCAGATATTGCGTACCGGATGCCCCGGGGACATCACATCCATAATGATGAAGATCCCGCCCGGCTTGAGCACGCGTTTGACTTCCCGTAATGCCTGCCCGACATCATGCCAGTGATGTGCAGAGTAGCGGCTGATGACTACGTCAAATGACGAATCCTCAAAGGGTAAGGATTCGGCATAACCCTGGCGCGTCGTAACATTACTCAGCCCTTTCGCTTTTGCCGCCTCCGCGACCACCTCCAGCATCTGGCTGGATAAATCATACGCCGTGACCTGAGCAACCTGCTGTGCAGCCGCAAAGCTGGCGTGGCCGGCCCCACAGCCTAAGTCCAGCACGTGCGCCTGCGGGAATGCTGCCAGGCGTTCACCGAGACGCACCAGGTCGCGTCCAGACGCGTGTACAGCGCTGCTCAGATAGGCACTTGCCTGCGAACCAAACTGTTTTTCTACGTTGTCATGATGAGAGTGTGTTGTTGTCATCGTACTGTCCTTTTGTTGGTAAAAAAATAAAGGGCAGCACCCGCGCAGGTCTGCCCCACGGCAGACCTGACACACCATTATTTATCAGGCTTGCCGGGACTGAATTCGACGAGTAGCGGATTGTGATCGGAAGCGCGCGTCACCAGAACGGAGGCGTCATGTACGCTCAAACCACGATAGAAGACAAAATCGAGAGGACGACCAAATGCCTTCTTGCGCTGGTCATCGGTAAAACGGACTTCACGCAGCGACATTTCACGCGCAAAGCGATACAGCGCATTCATGCGCGGACGGCTCCAGGCATTGAAATCCCCGGCCATAATGATCGGCCCACTGTGATGGGCAATCTGGTCGCCAATGGGAAGTAACTGCTTACTATACACATCCACGCCCAGACTGAAGTTTACCGCGTGGATATTCACCACCATCAGCAAACGGGTATCCGGCAGGGGATAAACCGTCACCAGCGCCGATTTTGCCAGACGCAGGATTGGCTCGCGCTCACGCAGCGGACAGCAATAGACCGGATGCGCAGCAGAGAGGGTCATCACACCAGAGGGATGTTGCGGTAAAACAAATGCGGGTACCTGATCAGCGGCAAGATAGTTAGTCGTCGCAAACCTCACCAGTTCAGGAGTGGTTTGCGCCTCCTGTAACAGAACCAGATGCGCATCCTTACCAAAATTCTTGAGCACGGATAACCATTCCGCACGCTGTTGCTTAAAGATATTCCAGACCAGTACCCGGATTTTTTCATCACTGCTTAACGGTGTACCAGCGGGCAATGCCTGGCTGATGCTCGCAAACGACCCCGGAGGCAAGATCCTCTCCGCGGGCAGTCCGGCAACATAACGCATGGCATAAGTATTTTTTCGCACTTTTGGAAACGACCTCTGTAACATGAACCAGCCCGGAAAACGGACTGGTTCTACTGTTATAGGGATTTTAGGTCACACTTTCAACGCCATTACGGAGAAACCGCTTTCCAGATTTGTAAGCAAGCACTTACTGCTGTTTATCCAAGAGCCACACGAGCCGGTTTATCAAGACGTCCGCTCCAGCCAATCAACAGGAAGGCAATAAGGACAATCACTGCGCCAATCCACGGCGTTTGTGTTAAGCCGAAGTGTTCAACGGTTTGCCCGCCGATGATAGAACCCAGCGCAATGCCAATATTGAATGCCGCAATATTAAGACCCGATGCTACATCCACCGCATTTGGCGTATAAAGCTCGGCTTTCTGCACAACGTACACCTGAAGACCCGGCACGTTGCCAAAAGCGAAGATCCCCATAACCAGTACCGTGACCAGCGCGGCGTATTGCATTGATGCCGTAAACTGGAAAACCATCAGCAGAACAACCAGCGCAGCGAAGATGAACTTCAGAGCAGGAACGGCTCCATGTTTATCGGCCAGTTTGCCCCCCCAGATATTACCGATCGCAACTGAGATACCGTAGCCCAGCAAAATCCAGCTCACCGTATTTGGCGAAAATCCTGCGAGATCCTGCATCATCGGAGCCAGGAAGGTGAAAGCAGTGAATACGCCACCATAACCCAGGGCCGTAACCGCATAGATGATCAGCAACCGCGGATGAGTAAGAACTTTCAGCTGATCGCTCAGGCTGGCACTGGCGCGTCCGTGGATATTTGATGGCACCAGCAACAGGCTGGCAACCAGGGCAATCACACCCAGCAAAGAGACCGCCAGGAAGGTTTCACGCCAGCCGAAATGTTGCCCGATAAACGTCCCTAGCGGCACACCGGTTACCAGTGCAACGGTCAAACCACCAAACATAATCGCAATAGCAGACGCCGCTTTCTCTTTTGGTACCAGGCTGGTTGCAATGGTGGAGCCGATGGAGAAGAACACGCCATGCGCGAGGCCGGTCAGTAGCCGGGCAATCACCAGCGTGGTGTAATCCGGGGCCTGCCAGGCCAGAATATTACCCGCGGTGAAGAGCACCATCAGGGCAACTAACAGCTGCTTACGCGGAAAGCGTCCGGTCAGCGCCGTCAGTACCGGTGCGCCAACCGCGACACCCAGCGCATAGATAGAAACCAGCAGCCCGGCAGAGGGCAGCGAAATAGCAAGTTGATTAGCAATAGCAGGAACCAGTCCTACAATAACGAATTCGGTCGTGCCAATTGCAAAGGCACTGATCGTCAGGGCAAGTAGCGCCAGTGGCATAAAATACTCCGTCTCTTCAGGATTAAGATGACAAGGAGTATGCGCCAGTGCTTAAATAACAAAAATGGTCAAAATCTCAATAGAATTTTGCAGGTGGTGCAACAATGAAAGCAACGTCGGAAGAGCTGACAATCTTTGTCGCCGTCGTCGAAAGCGGCAGCTTTAGCCGCGCGGCCGAACAGCTTGGACAAGCTAACTCTGCTATCAGCCGCTCGGTTAAAAAGCTGGAGATGAAGCTTGGGGTGAGCCTGCTCAACCGAACGACGCGTCAGCTGAGCCTGACGGAAGAAGGTGAGCGTTATTTCCGTCGCGTGCAGTCTGTTCTGCAGGAGATGGCTGCAGCGGAAACAGAGATAATGGAAACCCGCAGTACGCCGCGCGGATTGCTGCGTATTGATGCGTCCACCCCTGTCGTGCTGCATTTCCTGATGCCGCTGGTTAAACCATTTCGTGAACGCTATCCGGAAATGACGCTATCTCTGGTCTCCTCCGAGACGTTTATTAATCTTATTGAGCGGAAAGTCGATGTCGCGATTCGGGCTGGAACCTTAACGGACTCAAGCTTACGTGCCCGTCCTCTGTTTGCCAGTTACCGTAAAATCATCGCCTCACCACAGTATATTGCCGTGCATGGAAAGCCAGAGACGGTTGAAGAGCTGAAGCAGCATCTGTGTCTGGGCTTTACGGAACCCGTATCGCTGAATACCTGGCCCATCGCCTGTCATGATGGGCAACTTCATGAAATCACCAGCGGAATATCGTCCAACAGTGGGGAGACGCTAAAGCAGCTGTGCCTTGAAGGGAACGGGATCGCCTGTTTATCCGATTACATGATTGATAAAGAGATAGCACGCGGTGAGCTTGTAGAACTGATGGCAGATAAATGTCTGCCGGTAGAAATGCCTTTCAGCGCGGTGTATTACAGCGACAGGGCGGTAAGTACGCGCATACGTGCTTTTATCGACTTCCTGAGCGAGCATGTAAAAACAGCTCCAGGAGGAGCTGTGTGAGGGCTTAGGTTACAGAGGGTGGTCAATATTAATCCCAGTTCGGAGCTAAACCTTCCGGGCTAACCAGGCGATCGTTGCAATTCAGGGCTGCGATCGCTTTTTTGTCTTCATCATCCAGCAGGAGATCCAGAGCTAACAGATTGCTGGCCAGGTTTTCACGTTTGGTCGATGAAGGGATAACGGCATAACCTTCCCCCATCGCCCATGCCAGGATCACCTGTGCAGTTGTTGCGTTGTGCTTCTCTGCGATGCGTGTAATCACTTCATCTTTCAGAGCTTTACCGTAAGCCAGCGTCATGTAAGAGGTAATGTGAATACCGTGCTGTTTTGCCCAGTTCACGACTTTGCGGTTTTGCAGATATGGGGACAGTTCAATCTGGTTGGTCGCAATATTTTCTGCTCCAACAGCCGCAATCGCTTTTTCCATCAGTGGGATGGTGAAGTTGGAGATGCCAATTTCACGGGTCAGACCCTGCTCTTTCGCTTCCAGCAATGCCTTCATAAACTCTTCCACTGCCACGGCATCATTCGGTGATGGCCAGTGGACCAGAGTCAGATCCACGTAGTCGGTACGCAGTTTTTTCAGGCTCTCTTTCAGGCCTGGGATCAGTTTGTCTTTGCTGAGGTTCTCAATCCAGATTTTGGTGGTGATAAAAAGCTCGTTACGCGGCACGCCACTCTCTTCAATCGCCTGACCAACAGCAGCTTCATTTTCATAAATCTGTGCCGTATCAACAGTGCGATAGCCAAGCTCAAGTGCGGTTTTTACAGATGCGATAACAATGTCGTCTTTCAGGCGGAAAGTGCCCAGACCAAATGCAGGGATAGTCATGTCATTCCTCGTTAATCATAGTGTTCGTTAACTGAGGAGGATTATCACTGTTGCTGTTATGCTGAAAAAGAGCGTAAAACGCAGAGGATTTTTGCTAATTTAGCAATAAATATACAACAGACAAGAAAAAAGCCCTGAGCGTTAACTCAGGGCTTTCAATAAGTGGCGGAACGGACGGGACTCGAACCCGCGACCCCCTGCGTGACAGGCAGGTATTCTAACCGACTGAACTAC
>NZ_JBJURN010000027.1:0-2095 GCF_046622475.1 Enterobacter sp. LM3
GCGATGGACGACGGTCTGCGTTTCGCAATCCGTGAAGGCGGCCGTACCGTTGGCGCGGGCGTTGTTGCTAAAGTTCTCGGCTAATCGCTGATAACATTTGACGCAATGCGCATGAAAAGGGCATCATTTGATGCCCTTTTTGCACGCTTTCACATCAGAACCTGGCTCATCAGTGATTATTTTTGTCATAATCATTGCTGAGACAGGCTCTGCAGAGAGCGTATAATTCGAAAAGCGAATGAGCATTTCGATTTGGTTTGCCTCGCGATCGCGGGGTGAAAATGTTTGTAGAATACTTCTGACAGGTTGGTTTATGAGTGCGAATACCGAAGCTCAAGGGAGCGGGCGCGGCCTGGAAGCGATGAAATGGGTAGTTGTAGCCGTACTGCTGATCGTAGCGATTGTCGGCAACTATCTTTATCGTGACATCATGCTGCCGCTACGCGCGCTTGCAGTGGTAATTCTGATTGCTGCAGCGGGTGGTGTCGCGCTGTTGACGACGAAAGGCAAAGCGACCGTCGCGTTTGCCCGCGAAGCGCGTACCGAAGTCCGCAAGGTAATTTGGCCGACTCGCCAGGAAACATTGCACACCACGCTGATTGTAGCGGCGGTTACCGCTGTAATGTCACTGATCCTGTGGGGACTGGATGGTATTCTGGTTCGCCTGGTATCCTTTATCACTGGCCTGAGGTTCTAAGATGTCTGAAGCCCCTAAAAAGCGTTGGTACGTCGTTCAGGCGTTTTCCGGTTTTGAAGGCCGCGTAGCAACATCGCTGCGTGAGCATATCAAATTACACAATATGGATGAGTTGTTTGGCGAAGTGATGGTTCCGACCGAAGAAGTGGTCGAGATCCGTGGCGGCCAGCGTCGCAAAAGCGAGCGTAAATTCTTCCCGGGTTACGTGCTGGTTCAGATGGTTATGAACGATGCGAGCTGGCACCTGGTGCGCAGCGTACCGCGCGTAATGGGCTTTATCGGCGGCACGTCTGACCGTCCGGCTCCAATCAGCGACAAAGAAGTTGATGCGATTATGAACCGCCTGCAGCAGGTGGGTGATAAGCCGCGTCCGAAAACGCTGTTTGAACCGGGTGAAATGGTTCGTGTTAATGACGGTCCGTTTGCTGACTTTAATGGCGTGGTTGAAGAAGTGGACTACGAGAAGTCCCGCCTGAAAGTTTCTGTTTCTATCTTCGGTCGTGCGACCCCGGTAGAACTGGACTTTGCCCAGGTAGAAAAAGCCTAAGTAGCGATCAAAAAAGCGGCGATTTAATCGTTGCACAGGGCGCGAGATTGGAATACAATTTCGCGCCTTTTGTTTTTACGGGCTAAGCCCGTAAAACGATTTTTTATCACGGGGAGCCTCCCTGAGGCGTTATCACCCAATCAGAGGATTTTAGAATGGCTAAGAAAGTACAAGCCTACGTCAAGCTGCAGGTTGCAGCTGGTATGGCGAACCCAAGTCCACCAGTTGGTCCAGCTCTGGGTCAGCAGGGTGTGAACATCATGGAATTCTGTAAAGCGTTCAACGCCAAAACCGAATCCCTGGAAAAAGGTCTGCCAATCCCAGTCGTAATCACTGTTTACGCTGACCGTTCTTTCACTTTCGTTACCAAAACCCCTCCAGCAGCAGTTCTGCTGAAGAAAGCGGCTGGTATCAAGTCTGGTTCCGGTAAACCGAACAAAGACAAAGTGGGTAAAATTTCCCGCGCTCAGCTGCAGGAAATCGCGCAGACCAAAGCTGCCGACATGACTGGTGCCGACATTGAAGCGATGACTCGCTCAATCGAAGGTACTGCACGTTCCATGGGCCTGGTAGTGGAGGACTAAGAAATGGCTAAACTGACCAAGCGCATGTCCGTGATCCGTGACAAAGTTGATGCGACCAAACAGTACGACATCAACGAAGCTATCGCTCTGCTGAAAGAACTGGCTACTGCTAAGTTCGTTGAAAGCGTTGACGTTGCTGTTAACCTGGGCATCGATGCTCGTAAATCTGATCAGAACGTTCGTGGTGCAACTGTACTGCCACACGGTACTGGCCGTTCCGTTCGCGTAGCTGTATTTACTCAGGGTGCAAACGCAGAAGCTGCTAAA
>NZ_JBJURN010000027.1:2130-27602 GCF_046622475.1 Enterobacter sp. LM3
GGCAGACCAGATCAAGAAAGGCGAAATGAACTTTGACGTTGTTATTGCATCTCCAGATGCAATGCGCGTTGTTGGTCAGCTGGGCCAGGTTCTGGGTCCACGCGGCCTGATGCCAAACCCGAAAGTGGGTACCGTTACTCCTAACGTTGCTGAAGCGGTTAAGAACGCTAAAGCAGGTCAGGTTCGTTATCGTAACGACAAAAACGGCATCATCCACACCACCATCGGTAAAGTGGACTTTGACGCTGACAAACTGAAAGAAAACCTGGAATCTCTGCTGGTTGCGCTGAAAAAAGCGAAACCAACTCAGGCTAAAGGCGTGTACATCAAGAAAGTTAGCATCTCCACCACTATGGGTGCAGGTGTTGCAGTTGACCAGGCTGGCCTGAGCGCTGCTGCAAACTAATGCCTTTACGTGGGCGGTGATTTTGTCTACAATCTTACCCCCACGTTTGCTAACGAAAGTTAGCGGCTAAAAGATTTGTTCGTTGGAGCCTGGCCTATCCAGGCCTCCGTCGAAGACCGCAGGTGTTTCGCAAGAGACTTAATCCCCTGCGTAGACGGTGACAGAACGCTAAGATTATTTTTTGAATACTCTGGCTTGTTTCTGCTCACCGTATTAAGACGCTCTCTCCGTTTGGAGGAGTGAAGTGAGTTCCGGAACATGAGTTCCGGCAAACATCCAGGAGCAAAGCTAATGGCTTTAAATCTTCAAGACAAACAAGCGATTGTTGCTGAAGTCAGCGAAGTAGCCAAAGGCGCGCTGTCTGCAGTAGTTGCGGATTCCCGTGGCGTTACTGTAGACAAAATGACTGAACTGCGTAAAGCAGGTCGTGAAGCTGGCGTATACATGCGTGTTGTTCGTAACACCCTGCTGCGTCGCGTAGTTGAAGGTACTCCATTCGAGTGCCTGAAAGACACGTTTGTTGGTCCGACCCTGATTGCATACTCTATGGAACACCCGGGCGCTGCTGCTCGTCTGTTCAAAGAGTTCGCGAAAGCGAATGCAAAATTTGAGGTCAAAGCTGCAGCCTTTGAAGGTGAGTTGATCCCGGCATCGCAAATCGATCGCCTGGCAACCCTGCCAACCTACGAAGAAGCAATTGCACGCCTGATGGCAACCATGAAAGAAGCTTCGGCTGGCAAACTGGTTCGCACTCTGGCTGCTGTTCGCGATGCGAAAGAAGCTGCTTAATAGCAGTTATCTTTATAAAGCATTTGCTTACGTATAAACTTATTCTGATTTTCAGGAACAATTTAAATGTCTATCACTAAAGATCAAATCATTGAAGCAGTTGCAGCTATGTCCGTAATGGACGTTGTAGAACTGATCTCTGCAATGGAAGAAAAATTCGGTGTTTCTGCTGCTGCCGCTGTAGCTGTTGCTGCTGGCCCAGCTGCTGACGCTGCTGAAGAAAAAACTGAATTCGACGTAATTCTGAAAGCTGCTGGCGCTAACAAAGTTGCTGTTATCAAAGCAGTACGTGGCGCAACTGGCCTGGGTCTGAAAGAAGCTAAAGACCTGGTAGAATCTGCTCCAGCTGCGCTGAAAGAAGGCGTGAGCAAAGACGACGCAGAAGCACTGAAAAAATCTCTGGAAGAAGCTGGCGCTGAAGTTGAAGTTAAATAAGCCAACTTTTCTGGTTGCAGCCTAAGTAATTAGGCTGATGGCTGGTGACTTTTTAGTCACCAGCCTTTTTGCGCTGTAAGGCATCAGTAGCATTTCACACTGTTTGACTGCTGGTTGTCCTGACAATGCTTGTTTCTATCGACGACTTAATATATTGCGACAGGGTGCTCGCTCTGTGTAAATCGCGACGAAATGATTTAAGCGTGATAGCAACAGGTATTGCGGAAAGTATTCAATTTTCCGGTCCACAAAATGGTGTTGCACAAACTGTCCCTTCGTCGGACAGATGGGTCGACTTGTCAGCGAGCTGAGGAACCCTATGGTTTACTCCTATACCGAGAAAAAACGTATTCGTAAGGATTTTGGTAAACGTCCACAAGTTCTGGACATTCCATATCTCCTTTCTATCCAGCTTGACTCGTTCCAGAAGTTTATCGAGCAAGATCCTGAAGGGCAGTACGGCCTGGAAGCAGCCTTCCGTTCCGTGTTCCCGATTCAGAGCTACAGCGGTAACTCCGAGCTGCAGTACGTCAGCTACCGCCTTGGCGAACCGGTGTTTGACGTTCAGGAATGTCAGATCCGTGGCGTGACCTATTCCGCACCGCTGCGCGTAAAACTGCGTCTGGTGATCTACGAGCGCGAAGCGCCGGAAGGCACCGTTAAAGACATTAAAGAACAAGAAGTCTACATGGGTGAAATTCCACTCATGACAGACAACGGTACTTTCGTAATCAACGGTACTGAGCGTGTTATCGTTTCCCAGCTGCATCGTAGCCCGGGCGTCTTCTTCGACAGCGATAAAGGTAAAACACACTCTTCCGGTAAAGTACTGTATAACGCGCGCATCATTCCTTACCGTGGTTCATGGCTGGACTTCGAGTTCGATCCAAAAGACAACCTGTTTGTCCGTATCGACCGTCGTCGTAAGCTGCCTGCAACCATCATTCTGCGTGCGCTGCAATACACCACTGAGCAGATCCTGGACCTGTTCTTTGAGAAAGTGGTCTTTGAAATCCGCGACAACAAGCTGCAGATGGAGCTGGTGCCGGAACGTCTGCGTGGTGAGACCGCGTCGTTCGACATTGAAGCCGACGGCAAAGTGTATGTGGAAAAAGGTCGTCGTATCACTGCGCGCCATATCCGCCAGCTGGAAAAAGATGATATCAAACACATCGAAGTTCCGGTTGAATACATTGCAGGAAAAGTGTCCGCGAAAGATTACGTTGACGAGTCAACCGGTGAGCTGATCTGCCCGGCGAACATGGAGCTGAGCCTGGATCTGCTGGCTAAGCTGAGCCAGTCTGGCCACAAACGTATCGAAACGCTGTTCACCAACGATCTGGACCACGGTCCGTACATCTCTGAGACTGTACGCGTCGACCCAACCACCGATCGTCTGAGCGCGCTGGTAGAAATCTACCGCATGATGCGTCCTGGTGAGCCACCAACTCGCGAAGCGGCTGAAAGCCTGTTCGAGAACCTGTTCTTCTCCGAAGACCGCTACGATCTGTCCGCGGTTGGTCGTATGAAGTTCAACCGTTCTCTGCTGCGCGACGAAATCGAAGGTTCCGGTATCCTGAGCAAAGACGACATCATCGAAGTGATGAAGAAGCTCATCGATATCCGTAACGGTAAAGGCGAAGTGGACGATATCGACCACCTCGGCAACCGTCGTATCCGTTCCGTAGGCGAAATGGCGGAAAACCAGTTCCGCGTTGGCCTGGTACGTGTAGAGCGTGCGGTAAAAGAGCGTCTGTCTCTGGGCGATCTGGATACCCTGATGCCTCAGGATATGATCAACGCCAAGCCGATTTCTGCAGCAGTGAAAGAGTTCTTCGGTTCCAGCCAGCTGTCTCAGTTCATGGACCAGAACAACCCGCTGTCTGAGATTACGCACAAACGTCGTATCTCTGCACTCGGCCCAGGCGGTCTGACCCGTGAACGTGCAGGCTTCGAAGTTCGAGACGTACACCCGACTCACTACGGTCGCGTATGTCCAATCGAAACGCCTGAAGGTCCAAACATCGGTCTGATCAACTCCCTGTCCGTGTACGCACAGACTAACGAATACGGTTTCCTTGAGACGCCGTACCGTAAAGTGACCGACGGTGTTGTTACCGACGAAATTCATTACCTGTCTGCTATCGAAGAAGGCAACTACGTTATCGCTCAGGCGAACTCCAACCTGGATGACGAAGGCCACTTTGTAGAAGATCTGGTTACCTGCCGTAGCAAAGGCGAATCCAGCTTGTTCAGCCGTGACCAGGTTGACTACATGGACGTATCCACCCAGCAGGTGGTTTCCGTCGGTGCGTCCCTGATCCCGTTCCTGGAACACGATGACGCCAACCGTGCATTGATGGGTGCGAACATGCAACGTCAGGCCGTTCCAACTCTGCGCGCTGATAAGCCGCTGGTTGGTACCGGTATGGAACGTGCTGTTGCCGTTGACTCCGGTGTTACTGCAGTTGCTAAACGTGGCGGTACCGTCCAGTACGTTGATGCATCCCGTATCGTTATCAAAGTTAACGAAGATGAGATGTATCCGGGCGAAGCGGGTATCGACATCTACAACCTGACCAAATACACCCGTTCTAACCAGAACACCTGTATCAACCAGATGCCTTGTGTATCTCTGGGTGAGCCAGTTGAGCGCGGCGACGTGCTGGCAGACGGTCCGTCCACCGACCTCGGTGAACTGGCGCTCGGTCAGAACATGCGCGTAGCGTTCATGCCGTGGAACGGTTACAACTTCGAAGACTCCATCCTCGTCTCCGAGCGTGTGGTTCAGGAAGATCGTTTCACCACCATCCACATTCAGGAACTGGCATGTGTGTCCCGTGACACCAAGCTGGGGCCAGAAGAGATCACTGCTGACATCCCTAACGTGGGTGAAGCTGCGCTCTCCAAACTGGATGAATCCGGTATCGTTTACATTGGTGCGGAAGTGACCGGTGGCGACATTCTGGTTGGTAAGGTCACGCCGAAAGGTGAAACCCAGCTGACGCCAGAAGAGAAGCTGCTGCGTGCAATCTTCGGTGAGAAAGCGTCTGACGTTAAAGACTCTTCTCTGCGTGTGCCAAACGGTGTTTCCGGTACGGTTATCGACGTTCAGGTCTTCACCCGTGACGGCGTTGAGAAAGATAAACGTGCGCTGGAAATCGAAGAGATGCAGCTCAAACAGGCTAAGAAAGACCTGTCTGAAGAACTGCAAATCCTCGAAGCGGGTCTGTTCAGCCGTATCTATGCGGTGCTGGTTGCCGGTGGTGTTGAAGCTGAGAAGCTCGACAAACTGCCACGCGATCGCTGGCTGGAACTGGGTCTGACCGACGAAGAGAAACAAAATCAGCTGGAACAACTGGCTGAGCAGTATGACGAACTGAAACACGAGTTCGAGAAAAAACTCGAAGCGAAACGCCGTAAAATCACTCAGGGCGACGATCTGGCACCAGGCGTGCTGAAGATTGTTAAGGTGTATCTGGCTGTTAAACGTCAGATCCAGCCTGGTGATAAGATGGCTGGTCGTCACGGTAACAAGGGTGTTATCTCTAAGATCAACCCGATCGAAGATATGCCGCACGATGCTAACGGTACGCCGGTAGATATCGTACTGAACCCGCTGGGCGTACCGTCTCGTATGAACATCGGTCAGATCCTGGAAACTCACCTGGGTATGGCTGCGAAAGGTATCGGCGACAAGATTAACGCCATGCTGAAACAGCAGCAGGAAGTCGCGAAACTGCGCGAATTCATCCAGCGTGCCTACGATCTGGGTACCGACGTTCGTCAGAAAGTCGACCTGAACACCTTCAGCGATGAAGAAGTGCTGCGTCTGGCAGAAAACCTGCGTAAAGGTATGCCAATTGCAACGCCGGTATTCGACGGTGCAAAAGAAGCTGAAATTAAAGAGCTGCTGCAACTGGGTGGTCTGCCATCTTCTGGTCAGATTACGCTGTTTGACGGCCGTACCGGCGAACAGTTTGAGCGTCAGGTAACCGTAGGTTACATGTACATGCTGAAACTGAACCACCTGGTCGACGACAAGATGCACGCTCGTTCTACCGGTTCTTACAGCCTGGTTACTCAGCAGCCGCTGGGTGGTAAGGCGCAGTTCGGTGGTCAGCGCTTCGGGGAGATGGAAGTGTGGGCGCTGGAAGCATACGGCGCAGCATACACCCTGCAGGAAATGCTCACCGTTAAGTCTGATGACGTGAACGGTCGTACCAAGATGTATAAGAACATCGTGGACGGCAACCATCAGATGGAACCGGGCATGCCAGAATCCTTCAACGTACTGTTGAAAGAGATTCGTTCGCTGGGTATCAACATCGAACTGGAAGACGAGTAATTCTCGCTCAAACAGGTCACTGGTGTCGGGTTAACCCCCGACACCGGATTGTGCTAACTCCGACGGGAGCAAATCCGTGAAAGATTTATTAAAGTTTCTGAAAGCGCAGACTAAAACCGAAGAGTTTGATGCGATCAAAATTGCTCTGGCTTCGCCAGACATGATCCGTTCATGGTCTTTCGGTGAAGTTAAAAAGCCGGAAACCATTAACTACCGTACGTTCAAACCTGAGCGTGACGGCCTTTTCTGTGCACGTATCTTCGGGCCAGTAAAAGATTACGAGTGCCTGTGCGGTAAGTACAAGCGCCTGAAACACCGTGGTGTGATCTGTGAGAAGTGCGGCGTTGAAGTGACCCAGACCAAAGTGCGCCGTGAGCGCATGGGCCACATCGAGCTGGCGTCTCCAACTGCCCACATCTGGTTCCTGAAATCCCTGCCGTCCCGTATCGGTCTGCTGCTGGATATGCCACTGCGTGATATCGAACGTGTTCTGTACTTCGAATCTTATGTGGTTATCGAAGGCGGGATGACGAACCTGGAACGTCACCAGATCCTGACTGAAGAGCAGTATCTGGACGCGCTGGAAGAGTTCGGTGACGAATTCGACGCGAAGATGGGTGCGGAAGCTATTCAGGCCCTGCTGAAGAGCATGGATCTGGAGCAAGAGTGCGAGCAGCTGCGTGAAGAGCTGAACGAAACCAACTCCGAAACCAAGCGTAAAAAGCTGACCAAGCGTATCAAACTGCTGGAAGCGTTCGTTCAGTCTGGTAACAAACCAGAGTGGATGATCCTGACCGTTCTGCCGGTTCTGCCGCCAGATCTGCGTCCGCTGGTTCCGCTGGATGGTGGTCGTTTCGCAACGTCTGACCTGAACGATCTGTATCGTCGCGTCATTAACCGTAACAACCGTCTGAAACGTCTGCTGGATCTGGCTGCGCCGGACATCATCGTACGCAACGAAAAACGTATGCTGCAGGAAGCGGTTGACGCCCTGCTGGATAACGGTCGTCGCGGTCGTGCGATCACCGGTTCTAACAAACGTCCTCTGAAATCTTTGGCCGACATGATCAAAGGTAAACAGGGTCGTTTCCGTCAGAACCTGCTCGGTAAGCGTGTTGACTACTCCGGTCGTTCTGTAATCACCGTAGGTCCATACCTGCGTCTGCATCAGTGCGGTCTGCCGAAGAAAATGGCACTGGAGCTGTTCAAACCATTCATCTACGGCAAACTGGAGCTGCGTGGCCTCGCCACCACCATCAAAGCCGCTAAGAAAATGGTTGAGCGTGAAGAAGCTGTCGTTTGGGATATCCTGGACGAAGTTATCCGCGAACACCCGGTACTGCTGAACCGTGCACCAACACTGCACCGTCTGGGTATCCAGGCATTTGAACCGGTACTGATCGAAGGTAAAGCTATCCAGCTGCACCCGCTGGTTTGTGCGGCATATAACGCCGACTTCGATGGTGACCAGATGGCTGTTCACGTACCGCTGACGCTGGAAGCCCAGCTGGAAGCGCGTGCGTTGATGATGTCTACCAACAACATCCTGTCCCCAGCGAACGGTGAACCAATCATCGTTCCTTCTCAGGACGTTGTATTGGGTCTGTACTACATGACCCGTGACTGTGTTAACGCCAAAGGCGAAGGCATGGTGCTGACTGGCCCTAAAGAAGCTGAGCGTATTTATCGCGCTGGCCTGGCCTCTCTGCATGCGCGCGTTAAAGTGCGTATCACCGAATACGAAAAAGATGAAAACGGCGAATTCGTTGCGAAGACCAGCCTGAAAGACACGACCGTTGGCCGTGCCATTCTGTGGATGATCGTACCGAAAGGTCTGCCTTTCTCCATCGTCAACCAGGCGCTGGGCAAGAAAGCAATCTCCAAAATGCTGAACACCTGTTACCGCATTCTGGGCCTGAAGCCGACCGTTATCTTCGCTGACCAGACCATGTACACCGGCTTTGCTTACGCTGCGCGCTCAGGTGCGTCCGTAGGTATCGACGACATGGTTATCCCAGAGAAGAAACACGAGATCATCTCTGAAGCGGAAGCTGAAGTTGCTGAGATCCAGGAGCAGTTCCAGTCTGGTCTGGTAACCGCAGGCGAACGCTATAACAAAGTTATCGATATCTGGGCTGCGGCGAACGATCGTGTATCCAAAGCGATGATGGATAACCTGCAAACCGAAACCGTGATTAACCGTGACGGCGTAGAAGAGCAGCAGGTTTCCTTCAACAGCATCTACATGATGGCCGACTCCGGTGCGCGTGGTTCTGCAGCACAGATTCGTCAGCTGGCAGGTATGCGTGGTCTGATGGCGAAGCCAGATGGCTCCATCATCGAAACGCCAATCACCGCGAACTTCCGTGAAGGTCTGAACGTACTCCAGTACTTCATCTCCACGCACGGTGCGCGTAAAGGTCTGGCGGATACCGCACTGAAAACGGCGAACTCCGGTTATCTGACGCGTCGTCTGGTTGACGTTGCGCAGGATCTGGTTGTGACCGAAGACGATTGTGGCACCCTCGAAGGTATCACCATGACCCCGGTTATCGAGGGTGGTGATGTTAAAGAGCCACTGCGCGATCGCGTACTGGGTCGTGTCGCTGCGGAAGACATTCTGAAGCCGGGTACTGCAGACATTCTGGTTCCACGTAACACGCTGCTGCACGAACAGTGGTGTGACCTGCTGGAAGCGAACTCTGTTGACTCAGTGAAAGTCCGTTCTGTTGTATCTTGTGACACCGACTTTGGTGTATGTGCGCACTGCTATGGTCGTGACCTGGCGCGTGGCCACATCATCAACAAAGGTGAAGCAATCGGTGTTATCGCGGCACAGTCCATCGGTGAACCGGGTACACAGCTGACGATGCGTACGTTCCACATCGGTGGTGCGGCATCTCGTGCGGCTGCTGAATCCAGCATCCAGGTGAAAAACAAAGGTAGCATCAAGCTCAGCAACGCGAAGTCTGTTGTTAACTCCGCTGGCAAGCTGGTTGTGACCTCTCGTAACACCGAGCTGAAACTGATCGACGAATTCGGTCGTACCAAAGAGAGCTATAAAGTGCCTTACGGTGCTGTTATGGCGAAAGGTGATGGCGAGCAGGTTGCTGGCGGTGAAACCGTTGCAAACTGGGATCCACACACCATGCCGGTTATCACCGAAGTAAGTGGTTTCATCCGCTTTACTGACATGATCGACGGCCAGACCATTACTCGTCAGACTGACGAGCTGACCGGTCTGTCTTCTCTGGTGGTTCTGGATTCTGCTGAACGTACTACCGGTGGTAAAGATCTGCGTCCTGCACTGAAAATCGTTGATGCTCAGGGTAACGACGTTCTGATCCCTGGTACCGATATGCCTGCGCAGTACTTCCTGCCGGGTAAAGCGATCGTTCAGCTGGAAGATGGCATTCAGATCGGCGCAGGTGATGCTCTGGCGCGTATTCCTCAGGAATCCAGCGGTACCAAGGACATCACCGGTGGTCTGCCACGCGTTGCGGATCTGTTCGAAGCACGTCGTCCGAAAGAGCCGGCAATCCTGGCTGAAATCAGCGGTATCATTTCCTTCGGTAAAGAGACCAAAGGTAAACGCCGTCTGGTGATCACCCCGGTTGATGGTAGCGAGCCGTACGAAGAGATGATTCCTAAGTGGCGTCAGCTCAACGTGTTCGAAGGTGAACGTGTAGAACGTGGTGACGTGGTTTCCGACGGTCCAGAAGCGCCGCACGACATTCTGCGTCTTCGTGGCGTACACGCGGTAACGCGTTACATCACCAACGAAGTACAGGACGTTTACCGTCTGCAAGGCGTTAAGATTAACGATAAACACATCGAAGTTATCGTTCGTCAGATGCTGCGTAAAGCAACCATCGAAAACGCAGGCAGCTCTGAGTTCCTGGAAGGCGAACAGGTTGAATACTCACGCGTTAAGATCGCTAACCGCGATCTGGAAGCGAACGGCAAAATCGGTGCGACCTTCGCACGCGATCTGCTGGGTATCACCAAAGCGTCTCTGGCAACCGAGTCCTTCATCTCTGCAGCATCGTTCCAGGAAACGACTCGTGTCCTGACCGAAGCGGCTGTTGCGGGTAAACGTGATGAACTGCGTGGTCTGAAAGAGAACGTTATCGTGGGTCGTCTGATCCCGGCTGGTACCGGTTATGCGTACCATCAGGATCGTATGCGTCGTCGTGCAGCGGGCGAACTGCCAGCAGCACCGCAGGTGACTGCAGAAGATGCATCCGCGAGCCTGGCAGAACTGCTGAACGCAGGTCTGGGCGGTTCCGACAACGAGTAATCGTTGATTCAGCTAATAAAAAACCCGCTTCGGCGGGTTTTTTTATGGCGTTTTGTCGGTCAGCGTAGCACTACCGGGCTTTTATCAGTTAATCAGCGGCAGCCGACGATAAAGCTCAATCATATCGCCTGCCAGATCCTGGATGACCATCGCGTTCATCAGGTGATCCTGAGAGTGGACGGTGATCAGGTTAACCGGCAGCTTCCCGGTACCTTCATCAAGCCCAATGAGCTGCGTCTGGATCGTGTGCGCATGCTTCACATATTCGCGCGACTCTTCCATCGCCTTTTCGGCTTCCTCAAAGTCACCTTTGCGTGCCATCTGCAATGCCGTCAGGGCAGCACTGCGCGCTGCACCTGCGTTGACCAGCAGTTCCATGATTGTTGTTTCTAAATCTTCCACGGGTCACTCCAGTAGTTTGAGCGCTTTTTCCAGTACGACATCACCTTTCATCATGCCGTAATCCATCATGTCGATGACTGCGACCTTTTTACCCAACGGGTCGGCTTGAGCCTGAAGTTTTGCCTGCTCGTATTTAACCTGTGGCCCCAGCAATACGATGTCGGCCGCCGCGATGTTGTCTTTAAACTCCGCGACCGGAACGGCTTTAATGGTGACTTCAACCCCTTTTTTCTGCGCGGCATCTTTCATACGTTGCACCAGCATGCTGGTTGACATTCCCGCTGCACAGCATAAAACGATGTTCTTCATAATCAGCCTCGATCTACATGTGTTTATTGATAATTATCTCGTGCAGACCGCTTCAACAACCGCTTTACCGCGATTGTGTGTCAGGCATCACAAAGAAATGGGTGATTTTCTGAAACCGGTTACAATTTTACAGCGAAGAGTCATATGGCCGGTAAAATGGGTACGCTGAAAGGTGGAGGATGAACTGCTGGACGTTCGGATAATGTCGTTTTTCGCGGCTGTTTCGCGGTATCGGTAAGCATTGCGTGATGTCAGAGGCAGGGCGAAACGAGGAAGAGGTTTTTCGCCCTGGCCAGCATCCGTTGCTGACGGAATAAGAATAAAAAAACCGGGTGATATCTGACAATCCCCCGGTTCTGACATCACGAGCTGACTCGTAATCTTTCAGCGCGCTTGCATGGTGTTTCAACGCAATTGCGAGGCTCTTCCCAGCCAACTGTCCCAGTCTTTCCAGACAGGCTGTAACCCTTGCGCGGCCAGGGCTTCTGCTACCGCTTCCGGGCGTCGTCCGTCATGTGGGGTAAATTGTTCCAGCTCTGGATGATCGTCGGCATAGCCCCCAGGCTGCGTTTTGGAAAACGCGCTGACGTTGTTAATCGCCAGCGGGATCACGCGGTCACGAAACGCCGGTGATTCGCGCGTTGAGAGGGATAATTCGACCTCCGGGGCGAGCAGGCGAAACGCGCAGATGGTTTGCACCAACTGGCGTTCATCCATCAGCGAGGCCGGTTCAATCCCTCCCGTACATGGGCGTAAGCGGGGGAAAGAGACGGAGTAACGGCTTTGCCAGTAGTGTTGCTGTAGCCACAGCAGATGCTCTGCCACCATATAACAGTCCACCCGCCAGCTGTCAGACAGCCCGGTCAGCGCGCCAAGACCGATTTTGTCGATCCCGGCGCGTCCCAGCCTGTCCGGCGTCTCCAGCCGGAAGAAGAAATCCTGTTTCTTCCCCTTCAGGTGATGCCGGGCGTATGTCGCCTCATGGTAGGTTTCCTGATAAACCATCACACCGTCCAGCCCGAGGGTTTTGAGCTCCGCGTATTCATCCTGTGACAGAGGCTGCACTTCCATTTGTAACGATGCGAACTCCCGGCGAATGGCCGGAAGATGCTGACGGAAATAGTCCATCCCAACTTTGCCCTGATGTTCACCGGTGACCAGCAACAGATGCTCAAAACCCATTTCGCGGATGGCCGCACATTCGCGCGCAATTTCGCTCTCATCGAGCGTTTTACGCTTGATGTGGTTGCTCATGGAAAAACCACAGTAGGTACAGTCATTGGCGCACAGGTTAGAGAGATAGAGCGGCACGTAAAAGCTTACCGTATTGCCAAAACGCTGCCGGGTGAGCCGCTGGGCACGCTGTGCCATCGGTTCAAGGTATGCGCTGGCTGCCGGAGAAAGCAGTGCCATCATGTCCTCACGGGTCAGATGGCGGGCATTTAACGCGCGCTCTACATCAGCATGCGTTTTGCTGTTGATGCGCAGGGCAATGTCGTCCCAGTCAAGCTGCCGCCAGCGCTCGGTAAAGGTGGTCATGAGAGCGCCTCCAGAAAACCGGTCAGCGGGCTGGTGGCTTGCGCCTGAAAACTGCGCGAGCCGGGGCCAGACTGTCTTGCCAGAAGACCGGCCTCCACCGCCATGCGGAATGCGCGTGCCATCATGACCGGATCGTCGGCTACGGCAATCGCCGTATTCACCAGTACGGCATTGGCACCCATTTCCAGCGCCTGCGTTGCATGGCTTGGCACACCAATGCCTGCATCAACGACGACGGGCACGGTGGCTTGTTCAATGATGATCTCCAGCATTGCGCGGGTTTCCAGCCCCTGGTTGGAACCGATAGGTGCGCCCAGCGGCATGACGGCAGCACAGCCGACGTCTTCCAGACGCTTGCACAGCACCGGATCGGCTCCGCAGTAGGGCAGGACGGTAAACCCAAGCTGAACCAGTTTTTCAGCCGCTTTCAGGGTTTCGATAGGGTCGGGCAACAACCAGCGGGCATCCGGGTGAATTTCCAGCTTCAGCCAGTGTGTGCCGAGTGCTTCACGTGCCAGCTGGGCGGCAAATATTGCCTCCTCAGCCGTTTTCGCGCCGGAGGTGTTTGGCAAGAGCGTAACGCCCGCCTCCAGTAACGGTGCCAGAATGGCGTCACTGCGATGGCGCAGATCCACACGCTTCAGCGCCAGCGTGACCAGCTGGCTGCCGCTTTCACGGATGGCATCAACCATCAGCTGCGGAGAGGCGAATTTTCCGGTTCCGGTAAACAGATGTGAATCAAAGGTTTTATCGGCAATACGTAACATCTCATCCCCCTGCGATAACCTGAAACAGCAGGATTTGATCGCCTTCGCTCACCTGCTGATGTTCCCACTGCTCGCGCGGCAGGATCTGTTGATTGAGCGCCAGCGCCGTTCCCGGTTTAAGCTGACACAGCTTGTCGAGCAGCACGGAGACGGTCAGACCCTCATCGCACTTCATTGGCTCATCGTTAAACAGAATGCGCATCGTGGCCCCCACATACCGGACAGTGGCTGGCGCGATGGAGTGCCAGGTGCCGCCAGTTGCTGGAGCGGGCGTCAAACAGCCGCAGCGTATTGCGTTCCGTCTCCATGCCGCTGAGCAGCTTGATGGTTTCCAGCGCCTGCAAGGTGCCCATCATGCCCACCACGGGACCAAGAATACCGGCCGTGCGGCAGTTGCGCTCGGGTTCGGCATCATCCGGCCACAGACAGCGATAGCACCCCTGTGTCCACGGTGGTGTCAGCACCATCATCTGCCCGCCGAATCCAACCGCGCTGGCAGTAATAAGCGGCGTGTTCTGCGCCACGCAGGCCGCATTGATGGCCTGACGCGTTGCCATATTGTCAGTACAGTCCAGCACCACGTCGGCAAGGGCGACTTCACGCCGCAGGTTTTCACCGCTAAGCCGCTCCTGTAACGCAATCAGTGTGATATCCGGGTTCAACTGGTTCAGCCGCTGCAGGGTGATACGCGCTTTGGGTTGGTTGATGTCCTCGGTGGTAAAAAGGATTTGCCGCTGCAGATTACTGATATGCACATCATCGTCATCGGCCAGCACCAGTGTGCCGACGCCTGCACCTGCCAGATAAAGTGCGGCAGGTGCGCCTAATCCACCGAGGCCGACAATCAGCACCCGGCTGGCGAGCAGCTTTTGCTGCCCGTCAATGGCGATATCCTCCAGCAGGATCTGGCGGCTGTAGCGCATAAAGTCGTGGTCATTCATCGCCTGCTCCTGCCAGCTGTAAAAGCTGGGCGGTGGCGGCCTGCCAGTCTGTTGCCTGAGTGATGGCGCTGACGACGGCAATACTGCCGACGCCCGTGTCCAGCACGGCAGGGGCGCGCTCAAGGCTAATCCCGCCGATAGCGACAGTCGGGTGATCCGCAAGGCGTTTTACGTGTGCTGCCAGCTGTGCCAATCCTTGTGGCGCGGAAGGCATCTGCTTGGTTTGTGTCGGGAAGACGTGCCCAAGCGCAATGTAGGAAGGACGAGCCGCCAGCGCGATGTCGATCTCCATATCGTCATGCGTTGATACGCCCAGACGCAGACCCGCTTCGCGGATCGCGTTGAGGTCAGTCGTCTCCAGATCTTCCTGACCCAGATGCACGCCATAAGCCTGGTGCTTAATTGCCAGACGCCAGTAATCGTTGATAAACAGGCGGGCGTCATATTGACGCCCCAGCGCGATGGCTGCGGCTACATCAGTCTCCACCTCTTCATCGCGCTTATCTTTGATACGCAGCTGAATCGTGCGAACACCTGCCTCCAGCAGGCGTGCGATCCACTCCACGCTATCCACCACCGGGTAAAGTCCTAAGCGGAAGGGGACGGGCGGGAAATCGGGCTGGTACATTATGCTTCCTCTTTTTTGAGGTAGATTTCACCGCCTTTGGCGCGGAAGTTTTCTGACATGTCCGCCATGCCGACTTCAATCGCCTGCGTAGCAGCATAATCACGGACTTCCTGGCTGATCTTCATCGAGCAGAATTTTGGCCCGCACATGGAGCAGAAGTGCGCCACTTTACCGGACTCCTGCGGCAGGGTTTCGTCGTGATAGGCGCGGGCAGTGAACGGGTCGAGCGCCAGGTTGAACTGGTCTTCCCAGCGGAATTCAAAACGCGCCTTCGACATGGCATTGTCGCGGATTTGCGCACCCGGGTGACCTTTAGCCAGGTCAGCTGCGTGGGCAGCGATTTTGTAGGTGATCAGCCCCTGTTTCACGTCCTCTTTGTTGGGCAGACCCAGGTGCTCTTTTGGCGTCACGTAGCAGAGCATGGCGCAGCCGAACCAGCCGATCATTGCGGCACCAATCCCGGAGGTAAAGTGGTCGTAGCCCGGCGCGATATCGGTCGTCAGTGGCCCGAGGGTGTAGAACGGTGCTTCGTGGCAGTGCTCCAGCTCTTCGGTCATGTTGCGGCGGATCATCTGCATCGGCACATGCCCCGGGCCTTCAATCATCACCTGTACGTCATACTCCCAGGCGATTTTGGTCAGCTCGCCCAGCGTGTGCAGCTCGGCAAACTGTGCTTCATCGTTCGCATCACGAATGGAGCCCGGACGCAGACCATCGCCCAGAGAGAGTGAAACGTCATAGGCGGCACAGATTTCGCAGATTTCGCGGAAGTGTTCGTGGAGGAAATTTTCCTGATGGTGCGACAGGCACCACTTCGCCATGATTGAGCCGCCGCGAGAAACAATACCCGTCAGGCGTTTGGCGGTCATTGGCACGTAGCGCAGCAGTACGCCTGCGTGAATGGTGAAGTAGTCCACACCCTGTTCCGCCTGTTCCAGCAGGGTATCGCGGAAGGCTTCCCAGGTGAGGTTTTCCGCGATGCCATTGACCTTCTCCAGCGCCTGATAGACTGGAACCGTACCAATGGGTACCGGGCTGTTACGCAGGATCCACTCACGCGTTTCGTGGATATAACGCCCGGTGGAGAGATCCATAACGGTGTCCGCGCCCCAGCGTGTTGACCAGACCAGTTTTTCCACCTCTTCTTCAATGGAGGAGGTGACCGCAGAGTTACCGATGTTGGCGTTGACCTTCACCAGGAAGTTACGACCGATGATCATCGGTTCCGATTCCGGGTGGTTAATGTTGGCGGGAATAATCGCACGGCCAGCGGCCACTTCGTCACGCACAAATTCTGGCGTAATGTTTTCTGGCAGGCGAGCACCAAAGCCTTCGCCAGGATGCTGGTGGCGCAGCACTTCGCTGCGGATGCGCTCGCGACCCATGTTTTCACGAATGGCGATGAACTCCATCTCCGGGGTGACGATACCCTGGCGCGCGTAGTGCAGCTGGGTCACGCATTTGCCCGCTTTGGCGCGTTTTGGCGTCAGCAGGCCGGTAAAACGTAGCTCGTCCAGACCATCGTCAGCCAGGCGTTCTTGGGTGTAGTGAGAGCTACGGATGGTCAGTTCTTCACTGTCGTGACGGGCGTCAATCCACGGCTGGCGTAGCTTCGCCAGACCCTGCTGAACGTTAATAGCAACATCAGGGTCGCCGTACGGACCGGAGGTGTCGTACACCGGTACGGCTTCGTTGTCCTCAAACTGCGGGTTTTCTTTGCTCCCACCGATGAGGGTAGGACTGAGCTGAATTTCGCGCATTGGGACACGGATATCCGCCTGCGAGCCGGTGATGTAAATACGGTTCGAGTTCGGGAAAGCACTGCCTTCCAGGGTGTCGATAAAGTGTTGTGCTTGTGCGCGCTGCTCGCGGCGGGTCAGTTTAGTTGTAGACATAGCTCATTCCAAAAGTGAAGGACATGGCTTGTCAGACGACGGATGAAGCAAGAGGAGATCGCCCTGAGGCGATACAACAGCAGTTTGACTCTTGTTCCCTTCGCAGGTATTAGCCTGATCAGGTTCCGCGGATCCCGAATTAACGGTCTCAGCCCGGCTTTCGCTCTGGGCACTCCGACAAGAAAAATCCCCCTCCGAAGAGGGGTGAATGAATGTAAATTACTCGTTAACGACGAAGAACTCAAGCAGGTCGCGCGATGTTCTCTTCGTTGCTGGCCTTCAGATCGTTATCAAGCACAAGGGCGATAAGTTTGTCTTCCAGCGTGAAGCGCTCTTCCAGCGCCTCTCCGAGATCGGACAGCACCTTCTGGAACTCAAGATAGTTATCGTGATTGATAGCATTCCCGAGCGTGGAATCATAGTAATCCATAATCTGCTGGGTATTGGCTTCCAGCAGCGGATAGAGTTTGCTTGCCGCTAAAAATGGGCTGGTACCTTCCATTTCACGGATAATACGTTCATAAATATTGAAATGGCCGTCGGACAGGTAGTCGACCAGGCTCTGACAAAAATCGTCCAGCGCTTTTTCATTCAGCCGCATCCAGGATTCTTTGCCAGGCTTAATACCGACCAGATTGTAATAAACCACGAGTAGATGCTTGCGCACATGTAGCCAGCGATCCACCAGTTTGTTATTTCCTCTAACGCGCTCAGTCAGACTTTCTAGCTGGTTTAACATGTTCGACCCCACAAGGTTTAAAATTGAATCTGCTTACCCAAAATGTAACCACAATGCTAACAACATGTCAGTGAAGCAAAGGTAGTGCAATAGATATGGATCGTATTATTGAAAAATCAGATCTCGGTTGGTGGTTAGTCTGCCACGAACAAAAATTATGGCTGCCTGCCGGGGAAATACCCTACGGCGCGGCGGAAAAGTTCGATCTTGTGGGCTACTCCGCACTAATGATCGGCGAGTGGCAGGGCGATTCTGTGTGGTTGATCCAGCGGTCTCGTCGTCAGGAGATGGGATCCGTTCGTCAGGTGCTCGATCTTGAGGTCGGGTTATTCCAACTGGCGGGGCGGGGTGTGCAACTGGCGGAGTTTTATCGCTCACACAAATACTGTGGCTACTGCGGCCATACCATGCATCCGAGCAAAACCGAGTGGGCGATGCTCTGCAGTCAGTGCCGTGAACGCTACTACCCGCAGATTGCACCGTGCATTATCGTCGCAATTCGTCGTGATGACACCATCCTGCTGGCGCAACATACCCGACATCGCAACGGCGTGCATACCGTACTGGCCGGGTTCGTCGAAGTGGGTGAAACGCTGGAACAGGCAGTGGCGCGTGAAGTGATGGAGGAGAGTGGTATTAAGGTCAAAAATCTGCGTTACGTGACGTCACAACCGTGGCCGTTCCCGCAGTCGCTGATGACGGCGTTTATGGCGGAATACGACAGCGGTGAGATTGTTATCGACCAAAAAGAACTGCTGGAAGCGAACTGGTATCGTTACGATGATTTACCGCTGCTACCGCCACCGGGTACCGTGGCACGTCGGCTAATAGAAGATACCGTAGCAATGTGTCGGGCTGATGATGAGTGACATGATACACTGAGGCCATGACGCTTAAGGAACTGCAAAAATGACCGAACTGAAGAACGATCGTTATCTGCGTGCGCTGCTGCGCCAGCCCGTTGATGTCACCCCGGTGTGGATGATGCGCCAGGCGGGACGCTATCTGCCAGAGTACAAAGCCACGCGTGCGCAGGCCGGCGATTTTATGTCGCTGTGCAAAAATGCCGAGCTGGCCTGTGAGGTGACGCTTCAGCCGCTGCGCCGCTTCCCGCTGGATGCTGCCATTCTCTTTTCGGACATTCTGACCATTCCGGATGCAATGGGTCTGGGCCTGTACTTCGAAACGGGTGAAGGCCCACGTTTCACCTCCCCGATTAAGAGCAAAGCCGATGTTGATAAGCTACCCGTTCCGGATCCCGAGCAGGAACTGGGCTATGTGATGAACGCGGTACGCACTATTCGTCGCGAGCTGAAGGGTGAAGTGCCGCTGATTGGCTTCTCCGGCAGCCCGTGGACGCTGGCAACCTATATGGTTGAAGGCGGTAGCAGTAAAGCCTTTACCGTGATTAAAAAGATGATGTATGCCGAGCCTTCGGCTCTGCATGCGCTGCTCGATAAGCTGGCGAAAAGCGTCACCCTTTATCTCAACGCGCAGATTAAAGCGGGTGCGCAATCGGTGATGATTTTTGACACCTGGGGCGGCGTGCTGACCGGGCGTGATTATCAGCAGTTCTCGCTCTACTACATGCATAAAATTGTCGATGGCCTGTTGCGTGAAAACGAAGGCCGACGCGTACCTGTCACACTGTTCACCAAAGGTGGCGGCCAGTGGCTGGAAGCAATGGCCGCAACCGGCTGCGATGCACTGGGACTCGACTGGAGCACCGATATCGCCGATGCGCGTCGTCGTGTAGGTGACAAAGTGGCGCTGCAGGGCAATATGGATCCGTCCATGCTTTATGCACCGCCCGCCCGTATTGAAGAAGAGGTGGCCACTATTCTGGCGGGCTTTGGTCAGGGTGAAGGTCACGTGTTCAACCTTGGTCACGGCATTCATCAGGATGTGCCGCCAGAGCATGCTGGCGCGTTTGTGGAGGCGGTACACCGGCTTTCTGCGCAATACCACCAGTAAGGAGTGGTTATGGATCTCGCGTCATTACGCGCTCAACAGGTAGAACTGGCTTCATCAGTTTGCCGCGAGGATCGTCTGGATAAGGATCCCCCGCAGTATATTGGCGGTGCCGATGTGGGGTTTGAGCAGGGTGGAGAAGTGACGCGAGCGGCGATGGTGCTGCTGAAGTATCCCTCGCTTGAGCTGGTGGAGTACCAGGTGGCGCGTATCGCCACCACCATGCCCTACATTCCTGGCTTTCTCTCCTTTCGCGAATATCCTGCGCTGCTTGCCGCGTGGGAACAACTCTCGCAAAAGCCCGACCTGCTGTTTGTCGATGGGCACGGTATCTCCCACCCGCGCCGTTTAGGTGTTGCCAGCCATTTCGGTCTGCTGGCGGGTGTGCCCACGATTGGCGTGGCGAAGAAACGCCTGTGTGGCGCGTTTGAGCCGCTTTCCGCCGAACCAGGTGCTCTGGCAGCGCTCACGGATAAAGGCGAACAGCTGGCGTGGGTCTGGCGCAGCAAAGCACGCTGTAATCCGCTATTTATTTCCACCGGTCACCGGGTGAGTATGGATAGCGCTCTGGCATGGGTACAGCGCTGTACAAAAGGCTACCGGTTACCGGAGCCGACGCGCTGGGCTGATGCTGTTGCCTCCTCGCGTCCGGCATTTGTTCGTTGGCAGGAAATTCAGTCATGATTCAGGTAAACTGCCGCTAATTTTCGATTCGAGACATCATCATGTTACAAAACCCGATTCATCTGCGCCTTGAGAAGCTGGAAAGCTGGCAACACGTCACCTTTATGGCTTGCCTGTGCGAGCGCATGTATCCCAACTATGCCACGTTCTGCAAGCAGACGGGCTTTGGTGATGGCCATATCTATCGTCGTATTCTGGATCTGATCTGGGAAACGCTAACGGTGAAAGATGCGAAGGTGAACTTCGACTCTCAGCTTGAAAAGCTGGAAGAAGCTATCCCTGCGGCTGATGATTTCGACCTGTATGGTGTTTATCCGGCAATAGATGCCTGCGTGGCGTTAAGCGAGCTGATCCACTCCCGTCTGAGTGGTGAAACCCTGGAACATGCCATTGAAGTCAGTAAGGCATCTATTACTAGCGTAGCGATGCTGGAAATGACTCAGGAAGGCCGCGAGATGACGGAGGAAGAGCTGCGCGCTAACCCGGCGGTAGAACAGGAATGGGACATCCAGTGGGAAATTTTCCGCCTGCTGGCAGAGTGTGAAGAACGCGATATTGAGCTGATAAAAGGGCTGCGCGCGGACTTACGTGAGGCCGGCGAAAGTAATATTGGTATAATTTTTAACCAATGAGACAACAAAACGTGATTTAACGCCTGTTTTGTCGCTCCTCGACTCTTCCCTTTCGCCCCCCGTCTGGTCTACATTTGGGGGGCGAAAAAAAGTGGCTATCGGTGCGTGTATGCAGGAGAGTGCTTTTTTGGCATTTTCGTCGCACTCGATGCTTAGCAAGCGATAAACACATTGAAAGGATAACTTATGAACAAGACTCAACTGATTGATGTAATTGCGGACAAGGCTGATCTGTCTAAAGTGCAGGCTAAAGCTGCTCTGGAATCTACCCTGGCTGCTATTACTGAGTCTCTGAAAGAAGGCGATGCTGTACAACTGGTTGGTTTCGGTACCTTCAAAGTGAACCACCGCGCTGAGCGTACTGGCCGCAACCCGCAGACCGGTAAAGAAATCAAAATCGCCGCTGCTAACGTTCCGGCGTTTGTTTCTGGTAAAGCACTGAAAGACGCTGTTAAGTAAGACGCGTGGCAGTGAACAGTTTTAACGAAGGGGCGGGAACGCCCCTTTTGTCTTTCTGGCGTGGAACGCTCGCGCTGGCAGGCATGCTGTTGCTGTCAGCCTGTAGCCACGACTCCTCCCTCCCACCGTTTACCGCCAGCGGTTACGTTGACAACCACGGGGCGGTCAGGATCTGGCGCAAAGATTCCGGCGGTGAAGTTCATCTGCTTTCCGCTTTCAGTCCGTGGCATAACGGCAATACGTCGACCGCAGAGTACCGCTGGCAGGGGGATGACCTGTCACTGATTGAGCTGAATGTCTACGGCAAGACCCCTGAGCACGTAAAAGTGCGTTTTGATGACCACGGTGAACTGAGTTTTATGCAGCGTGAAGTCAGCGGTCAAAAACAGCAACTCTCCAGCGATCAAATCGCCCTCTACCGTTACCGTGCTGAACAAATCCGTCAGACCAGCGATGCGCTGCGTCAGGGACGCGTTGTGTTGCAGCAGGGGCGCTGGCATGCCGATGGTACAGTAACCACCTGCGAAGGGCAGACGATGAAGCCTGAGTTCGAATCCTGGGCAACCGCGCACATCCAGCGTCGTCAGAGTCATTCATCAATGGAAGTGAGTTTGGCGTGGCTTGAAGCGCCGGAAGGTTCGCAGCTGTTGCTGGTGGCGAATGAAGACTTCTGCACCTGGCAGCCGAAAGAAAAAAGTTTTTGACGTAATACCCCTCTCCCGCACGGGGAGAGGGGTAGCGTGGGGGGGAAGCTGACCGCTCCCTTACTCGCCTTGCTCACGCGCAATCGCGCGATAGCCAATGTCCTGGCGGCTAAAGCTGCCGTTCCAGTGAATATCTGCCATCAGCGCATAGGCACGCTTCTGTGCTTCTGCAACGGTATGACCCAGCGCGGTAGCACACAGTACGCGGCCACCGTTAGTCAGTACGCGATCGTCGTCAGACAGCGTAGTGCCCGCATGGAACACCTTCGCACCTTCAGCTTCTTCCAGTGGTAAACCGTGGATCTCATCGCCGGTGTTGTAGTTACCCGGATAACCACCCGCAGCAATCACCACGCCCAGAGAAGCACGTTCGTCCCACTCGGAGGTTCTCTCGTCCAGCTTGCCTTCGCAGGCTGCCAGGCAGAGATCCACCAGATCGGATTTCATGCGCAGCATAATGGGTTGTGTTTCCGGATCGCCAAAGCGGCAGTTGAATTCGATCACCTTCGGGTTGCCCTGCTTGTCGATCATCAGACCTGCATAAAGGAAACCGGTGTAGGTATTACCTTCCGCCGCCATGCCTTTTACAGTAGGCCAGATGATGCGATCCATCGTGCGCTGATGCACTTCATCAGTGACCACCGGAGCAGGAGAGTATGCGCCCATACCACCGGTATTCGGGCCGGTGTCTGCATTGCCAACGCGCTTATGATCCTGGCTGGTGGCCATCGGCAGAACGTGTTCGCCATCGACCATCACGATAAAGCTCGCCTCTTCGCCGTCGAGGAACTCTTCAATCACGATGCGGTGGCCTGCATCACCAAAGGCGTTGCCTGCCAGCATATCCTGAACCGCAGCTTCCGCTTCTTCGAGGGTCATCGCGACGATAACGCCTTTACCGGCAGCCAGGCCGTCGGCCTTGATGACAATCGGGGCACCTTTTTCACGTAAGTAAGCGAGGGCAGGCTCCACTTCGGTGAAGTTCTGATATTCCGCTGTCGGGATGTTGTGGCGCGCGAGGAAATCCTTGGTAAAGGCTTTAGAGCCTTCCAGCTGCGCGGCACCTTCCGTCGGGCCGAAGATTTTCAGGCCTGCAGCGCGGAACGCATCCACAACCCCAATTACCAGCGGAGCTTCCGGGCCGACGATGGTCAGATCGACTTTTTCGTTCTGGGCAAAGCTCAGCAGCGCCGGGATATCGGTCACGCTGATGGCAACGTTCTGCAGAGCGGGTTCCAGCGCAGTGCCGGCGTTACCTGGTGCCACAAATACAGTTTTCACCAGCGGTGACTGTGCCGCCTTCCACGCCAGGGCGTGCTCGCGCCCGCCGTTACCAATCACTAATACTTTCATTTTCTGCTCCGTGGATTAATGGCGGAAGTGGCGCATGTCGGTGAAGATCATCGCAATGCCGTGTTCGTCGGCGGCGGCAATCACTTCGTCATCGCGGATAGAACCGCCAGGCTGGATCACACAGGTGATGCCTACAGCCGCAGCTGCGTCGATACCATCACGGAACGGGAAGAAGGCGTCAGAGGCCATTGCGGAACCTTTCACTTCCAGGCCTTCGTCACCGGCTTTAATACCCGCGATTTTTGCAGAGTAGACGCGGCTCATCTGGCCTGCGCCTATCCCGATGGTCATATTCTCTTTCGCGTAGACAATGGCGTTGGATTTGACGAACTTCGCCACTTTCCAGCAGAACAGCGCATCACGCAGCTCTTGTTCGGTCGGCTGACGTTTGGTCACCACGCGCAGGTCGGCTCCAGACACCATACCCAGATCGCGATCCTGAACCAGCAGACCGCCGTTTACGCGTTTGAAATCCAGACCTGAAACACGCTCCGCCCACTGACCACAAACCAGCACGCGCACGTTCTGTTTAGCGGCTGTGATTTTCAGGGCTTCTTCTGATGCGGATGGCGCGATGATCACTTCAACAAACTGGCGAGAAATAATGGCCTGCGCGGTTTCGGCATCCAGCTCGCGGTTGAAGGCGATAATGCCGCCGAACGCAGAGGTTGGGTCGGTTTTGTACGCGCGATCGTAGGCATCCAGAATGGAGGTGCTTACCGCTACGCCGCAAGGGTTCGCGTGCTTCACGATAACGCAGGCTGGCTCGCTGAACTCTTTCACGCACTCGAGTGCGGCGTCGGTATCAGCAATGTTGTTATAGGAGAGCGCCTTGCCCTGAACTTGCTGAGCAGTGGCAACAGAGGCTTCTTTTACCTCTTCTTCTATATAGAAGGCAGCCTGCTGATGGCTGTTCTCGCCGTAACGCATATCCTGCTTCTTAATGAAGTTCAGGTTCAGGGTACGTGGGAAGCGGCCAGAGGGTTCGTTGCTTTCGCCATGGTAAGCCGGGACCAGGCTACCGAAGTAGTTAGCGATCATGCTGTCGTAAGCGGCGGTGTGCTCAAATGCTTTAATGGCGAGGTCGAAACGGGTATCCAGAGTCAGGGACCCTTCGTTAGCATCCATCTCGTTAATAATGGTGTTGTAGTCGCTGCTCTTCACCACAATAGCCACATCTTTATGGTTCTTGGCTGCGGAGCGAACCATCGTTGGGCCGCCGATATCAATATTCTCAACGGCATCTTCCAGAGAGCAGCCTTTGCGGGCAACGGTCTGAGCGAACGGGTACAGGTTAACGACGACCATGTCGATTGGCGCGATATTGTGTTTTTCCATAATACCGTCGTCCTGACCGCGACGGCCAAGAATACCGCCATGCACTTTCGGGTGCAGAGTCTTGACGCGTCCATCCATCATTTCCGGGAAACCGGTGTAATCGGACACTTCGGTTACCGGCAGACCTTTATCTGCTAACAGGCGAGCGGTACCACCTGTAGAAAGCAGCTCCACACCACGTGCAGAAAGTGCCTGAGCGAATTCGACGATACCGGCTTTATCAGAAACACTGAGCAGAGCACGGCGGACTGGACGACGTTGTTGCATGGTAAATCCCCTGGATTTCACGATTACAGAGAGCGTTAGATGAATTTTCCATCGGAAAACTCATCTAACACACCTGACAGGGCATCCTTGTTCAGCGCGGGCATTTTAACGAAAACGTTTGCGCAACGCTCGCACATTTTCACTTTTTCGTATCATTGTGGATAAGTCTGTGTGTAAAAGGGTATAAGGCGGGGTTTTGCTGGGGAATGCAGCAGTCAGTCATTTTTCTGTTATTTAGCAGTTGCAGCGGCACGAGAACTCCCTATAATGCGCCTCCATCGACACGGCGGATGTGAATCACTTCACAAACAACCCGGTCGGTTGAAGAGAAAAATTCTGAAATAACGGGTTGACTCTGAAAGAGGAAAGCGTAATATACGCCACCTCGCAACGGTGAGCTGAAAGCCGCGTTGCAACTGCTCTTTAACAATTTATCAGACAATCTGTGTGGGCACTCAAAGTGACATGGATTCTTAACGTCCTCGGACGATAAATGAATACCAAGTCTCAACGAGTGAACACGTAATTCATTACGAAGTTTAATTCATTGAGCATCAAACTTTTAA
>NZ_JBJURN010000028.1:0-26369 GCF_046622475.1 Enterobacter sp. LM3
GCGATGGACGACGGTCTGCGTTTCGCAATCCGTGAAGGCGGCCGTACCGTTGGCGCGGGCGTTGTTGCTAAAGTTCTGGGCTAATTAATTATCCCTGAATAAAAAAGGACGCTTCGGCGTCCTTTTTGTTTTCTGCAGTTCTGTACCTGTCACAAGTTTTCGCATTTTTTGTCCGCCCCCGCCCCGTATCCTGTCGTTTGTGCTATTGTAATCATAACCATTCTCACTTACAATTTGCGCATATTTTGAACGGGAGTGTTTATGTACGTTTGTTTATGTAATGGTGTAAGTGACAAAAAAATACGTCAGGCCGTTCGCCAGTTCCAGCCTCAGTCGTTCCAGCAACTTCGCAAATTTGTTCCAGTGGGAAATCAATGCGGTAAGTGCGTTCGCGCAGCGCGTGAGATCATGCAGGACGAATTGATGCAGATCCCGGAGTTCAAAGAGATCGCATAACCCTCCATCTTTTTTTTGACATCCCTGTAGCCCGATCTACGCTTCAATGAGTGGAAGCGGAGGGACTATATAATGAAAGGTGATGTTAAAATCATAAGTTATCTCAATAAATTATTGGGAAATGAGCTTGTCGCAATCAACCAGTATTTTCTCCATGCAAGAATGTTCAAAAACTGGGGGCTGACTCGCCTCAACGATGTTGAATACCATGAATCCATTGATGAGATGAAACACGCCGATAAATATATTGAGCGTATTTTATTCCTTGAAGGCCTTCCCAATCTGCAGGATCTCGGCAAGCTTGGCATCGGTGAAGATGTGGAAGAGATGCTGCGTTCCGACCTTGCGCTGGAACTTGATGGCGCAAAAGATCTTCGTGAAGCCATTGCCTATGCGGATAGTGTTCATGACTACGTTAGCCGCGATATGATGATCCTGATCCTGATCGATGAGGAAGGCCACATCGACTGGCTAGAAACTGAGTTGGATCTCATCGGCAAAATTGGTTTGCAGAACTACCTTCAGTCGCAAATTAAAGTGGAAGAGTAATCAGGTTCTGCCAGCCGATACATAAACCCGCTGCCGCCAGAAATGGCCCGAAAGGCAGTGGGTTTTTTAATATCTGTTTCTCAGGCTTTAACAAAGAGAGAACAAGAAGGTACAGAAGTGCCATGAGTGCGGCAACGAGTGCCAGTACCGGCAAAATACTCCATCCATGCCATGCTCCTAATGTCGCCAGGTATTTTACATCACCGTAGCCCATCCCTTCCCGGCGGCACATAAGCCGATAACCCCAGTAGAGAACTGCAAACCCGATGTACCCCGCCATCGCCCCGACCACTGCGCTCGGGAGAAAATCAGGATGGATGCAAAGTTGATAGGCCAGGCCGGCCCATAACAGTGGGCAGAGAAATTTATCAGGGAGAGTACCGGAGCGAATATCTTCACGCACCAGTAAACCTGAAAGCGAAAAATAGGTCAGCAGAAAGGGGAGGGTAGCAAGCATGATGTAAACCTCAATTAACGTTTCAGGGCATGCTCTCCGTATTGCGAATGCCCGGCAATGTGTAAACAGAGGAATTGCGTAGTCGTTTCAGAAGAAGAGGCTACGGACGATACATTACTTAAAATGTTGCGAAGTCCTACGCACAGAGAGCCTTTGGCGCTTAATTTCTAAACGGTACTTGCGTCTTGCCCAGATTTACGTATAATGCGCGGGCTTGTCGTAATTGACGGCGGGTTCAATCTGAACCGGAGTAACAGAATTTTGTTGCTCAACAATGCTCCCAATTGGGGAGCTACGTAAGAACGGTTACACTCTCCCATCAATCGTAATGGGTTTGAGGAGTAATCATTTTCGTTTATAAAATAATTGGAGCTCTGGTCTCATGCAGAACCAAAGAATCCGTATCCGCCTTAAAGCGTTTGATCATCGTCTGATCGATCAATCAACCGCGGAAATCGTCGAGACTGCTAAGCGCACTGGTGCGCAAGTCCGTGGTCCGATCCCGCTGCCGACCCGCAAAGAGCGCTTCACCGTTCTGATCTCTCCGCACGTTAACAAAGACGCGCGTGATCAGTACGAAATCCGCACTCACAAGCGTCTGGTTGACATCGTTGAGCCAACCGAGAAAACCGTTGATGCTCTGATGCGTCTGGATCTGGCTGCCGGTGTAGACGTGCAGATCAGCCTGGGTTAATCAGGTCATCGAGCGATTGAGAGGTTGAAACAATGATTGGTTTAGTCGGTAAAAAAGTGGGTATGACCCGCATCTTCACTGAAGATGGCGTTTCTATCCCAGTAACCGTAATCGAAGTTGAAGCAAACCGCGTTACTCAGGTTAAAGATCTGGCTAACGATGGCTACCGCGCTGTTCAGGTGACCACTGGTGCTAAAAAAGCTAACCGTGTAACCAAACCAGAAGCGGGTCACTTCGCTAAAGCTGGCGTTGAAGCTGGCCGTGGTCTGTGGGAATTCCGTCTTGCTGAAGGCGAAGAGTTCACCGTAGGTCAGGACATTAGCGTTGAGCTGTTTGCTGACGTTAAAAAAGTTGACGTAACCGGTACCTCTAAAGGTAAAGGTTTTGCTGGTACCGTTAAGCGCTGGAACTTCCGTACCCAGGACGCTACTCACGGTAACTCCTTGTCTCACCGCGTTCCGGGTTCTATCGGTCAGAACCAGACTCCGGGTAAAGTGTTCAAAGGCAAGAAAATGGCAGGTCAGCTGGGTAACGAACGTGTAACCGTTCAGAGCCTGGACGTAGTACGTGTTGACGCTGAGCGCAACCTGCTGCTGGTTAAAGGTGCGGTTCCGGGTGCAACCGGTAGCGACCTGATCGTTAAACCAGCTGTGAAGGCGTAAGGGGATAGCAATGGAATTAGTATTGAAAGACGCGCAGAGCGCGCTGACTGTTTCCGAAACTACCTTCGGTCGTGATTTCAACGAAGCGCTGGTTCACCAGGTTGTTGTTGCTTATGCAGCTGGTGCTCGTCAGGGTACTCGTGCTCAGAAGACTCGTGCTGAAGTAACTGGTTCCGGCAAAAAGCCGTGGCGCCAGAAAGGTACCGGCCGTGCGCGTTCAGGTTCTATCAAGAGCCCGATCTGGCGTTCAGGTGGCGTGACCTTCGCTGCGCGTCCGCAGGACCACAGTCAAAAAGTTAACAAAAAGATGTACCGCGGCGCGCTGAAAAGCATCCTGTCCGAGCTGGTACGTCAGGATCGTCTGATCGTTGTCGAGAAGTTCTCTGTAGAAGCGCCTAAAACTAAGCTGCTGGCTCAGAAACTGAAAGACATGGCTCTGGAAGATGTGCTGATCATCACCGGTGAGCTGGACGAGAACCTGTTCCTGGCCGCACGTAACCTGCACAAGGTTGACGTACGTGACGCGACTGGTATCGACCCGGTTAGCCTGATCGCCTTCGACAAAGTCGTAATGACTGCTGATGCTGTTAAGCAAGTTGAGGAGATGCTGGCATGATTCGTGAAGAACGTCTGCTGAAGGTGCTGCGTGCACCGCACGTTTCTGAAAAAGCGTCTACTGCGATGGAAAAAACTAACACCATCGTTCTCAAAGTTGCTAAAGACGCGACCAAAGCAGAGATCAAAGCTGCTGTGCAGAAACTGTTTGAAGTCGAAGTCGAAGTCGTTAACACCCTGGTAGTTAAAGGGAAAGTTAAACGTCACGGACAGCGTATCGGTCGTCGTAGCGACTGGAAAAAAGCTTACGTCACCCTGAAAGAAGGCCAGAATCTGGACTTCGTTGGCGGCGCTGAGTAAGTCGGAGGAGTAATACAATGGCAGTTGTTAAATGTAAACCGACATCTCCGGGTCGTCGCCACGTAGTTAAAGTGGTTAACCCTGAGCTGCACAAGGGCAAACCTTTTGCTCCGTTGCTGGAAAAAAACAGCAAATCCGGTGGTCGTAACAACAATGGCCGTATCACCACTCGTCACATCGGTGGTGGCCACAAGCAGGCTTATCGTATTGTTGACTTCAAACGCAACAAAGACGGTATCCCAGCAGTTGTTGAGCGTCTTGAGTACGATCCGAACCGTTCCGCGAACATCGCGCTGGTTCTGTACAAAGACGGCGAACGCCGTTACATCCTGGCCCCTAAAGGCCTGAAAGCTGGCGACCAGATTCAGTCTGGCGTTGATGCTGCAATCAAAGCAGGCAACACCCTGCCGATGCGCAATATCCCGGTTGGTTCTACCGTTCATAACGTAGAAATGAAACCAGGTAAAGGCGGTCAGCTGGCGCGTTCCGCTGGTACTTACGTTCAGATCGTTGCACGTGATGGTGCTTATGTCACCCTGCGTCTGCGTTCTGGTGAAATGCGTAAAGTCGAAGCAGACTGCCGCGCTACTCTGGGCGAAGTTGGCAATGCTGAGCATATGCTGCGCGTTCTGGGTAAAGCTGGTGCTGCACGCTGGCGTGGTGTTCGTCCTACCGTTCGCGGTACTGCGATGAACCCAGTAGACCACCCACATGGTGGTGGTGAAGGTCGTAACTTTGGTAAGCACCCGGTAACTCCGTGGGGCGTTCAGACCAAAGGTAAGAAGACCCGCAGCAACAAGCGTACTGATAAATTTATCGTACGTCGCCGTAGCAAATAATTTTAGAGGATAAGCCATGCCACGTTCTCTCAAGAAAGGTCCTTTTATTGACCTGCACTTGCTGAAGAAGGTAGAGAAAGCGGTGGAAAGCGGAGACAAGAAGCCCCTGCGCACTTGGTCCCGTCGTTCAACGATCTTTCCTAACATGATCGGTTTGACCATCGCTGTCCATAATGGTCGTCAGCACGTTCCAGTCTTTGTTACCGACGAAATGGTTGGTCACAAACTGGGTGAATTCGCACCGACTCGTACTTATCGCGGCCATGCTGCTGATAAAAAAGCGAAGAAGAAATAAGGTAGGAGGAAGAGATGGAAACTTTAGCTCAACATCGCCATGCTCGTTCTTCTGCACAGAAGGTTCGCCTTGTTGCTGACCTGATTCGCGGTAAGAAAGTGTCGCAGGCCCTGGACATCCTGACCTATACCAACAAGAAAGCTGCGGTATTGGTCAAGAAAGTACTGGAATCTGCCATTGCTAACGCTGAACACAACGATGGCGCTGACATCGACGATCTGAAAGTCGCGAAAATTTTCGTAGATGAAGGCCCAAGCATGAAGCGCATTATGCCGCGTGCGAAAGGTCGTGCAGATCGCATCCTGAAGCGCACCAGCCACATTACTGTGGTTGTGTCCGATCGCTGAGACTCTGGAGACTAGCAATGGGTCAGAAAGTACATCCTAATGGTATTCGCCTGGGTATTGTAAAACCATGGAACTCTACCTGGTTTGCGAACACCAAAGAATTCGCTGACAACCTGGACAGCGATTTTAAAGTACGTCAGTACCTGACTAAGGAACTGGCTAAAGCGTCCGTATCTCGTATCGTTATCGAGCGTCCGGCTAAGAGCATTCGTGTAACCATTCACACTGCTCGTCCTGGCATCGTGATCGGTAAGAAAGGCGAAGACGTAGAAAAACTGCGCAAGGTCGTAGCGGATATCGCTGGCGTTCCTGCACAGATCAATATCGCTGAAGTTCGTAAGCCTGAACTGGACGCTAAATTGGTTGCTGACAGCATCACTTCTCAGCTGGAACGTCGTGTTATGTTCCGTCGTGCTATGAAGCGTGCTGTACAGAACGCAATGCGTCTGGGCGCTAAAGGTATCAAAGTTGAAGTTAGCGGCCGTCTGGGCGGCGCGGAAATCGCACGTACCGAATGGTACCGTGAAGGTCGCGTACCGCTGCACACTCTGCGTGCTGACATCGACTACAACACCTCTGAAGCGCACACCACTTACGGTGTAATCGGCGTTAAGGTATGGATCTTCAAAGGTGAGATCCTGGGTGGTATGGCTGCTGTTGAACAACCGGAACCGGCTGCTCAACCTAAAAAGCAGCAGCGTAAAGGCCGTAAATAAGGAGCGTCGCTGATGTTACAACCAAAGCGTACAAAATTCCGTAAAGTGCACAAAGGCCGCAACCGTGGTCTGGCGCAGGGTACGGATGTTAGCTTCGGCACTTTCGGTCTGAAAGCTGTTGGCCGTGGTCGTCTGACTGCACGTCAGATCGAAGCAGCACGTCGTGCAATGACCCGTGCAGTTAAGCGTCAAGGTAAGATCTGGATCCGTGTATTCCCGGACAAACCGATCACCGAGAAGCCGCTGGAAGTTCGTATGGGTAAAGGTAAAGGTAACGTGGAGTACTGGGTTGCCTTGATTCAGCCGGGTAAAGTCCTGTATGAAATGGACGGTGTTCCGGAAGAGCTGGCCCGTGAAGCCTTCGGCCTGGCAGCAGCGAAACTGCCTATCAAAACCACCTTTGTAACTAAGACGGTGATGTAATGAAAGCAAAAGAGCTGCGTGAAAAAAGCGTTGAAGAGCTGAACGCTGAGCTGCTGAACCTGCTGCGTGAGCAGTTCAACCTGCGTATGCAGGCTGCAAGTGGCCAGCTGCAACAGACTCACCTGCTGAAGCAAGTGCGTCGCAATGTTGCGCGCGTTAAGACTTTACTGACTCAGAAGGCGGGTGCGTAATGACCGATAAAATCCGTACTCTGCAAGGTCGTGTTGTTAGCGACAAAATGGAGAAATCCATCGTTGTTGCTATCGAACGTATTGTGAAACACCCGATCTACGGTAAATTCATCAAGCGTACGACCAAACTGCACGTACATGACGAGAACAACGAATGTGGTATCGGCGACAAGGTTGAAATCCGTGAATGCCGTCCACTGTCCAAGACTAAGTCCTGGACGCTGGTTCGCGTTGTAGAGAAAGCGGTTCTGTAATACAGTACGCATTCTCAATACGAATAAACGGCTCAGCGATGAGCCGTTTATTTTTTCTACCCATATTGTAGAAGCGGTGTTATAATGCCGCGCCCTCGATATGGGGCTTTTTAACGGCTCTGATTTTAGAGTCTCAGGTAGTAGTTGACATTAGCGGAGCACTAAAATGATCCAAGAACAGACTATGCTGAACGTCGCCGACAACTCCGGTGCACGTCGCGTAATGTGTATCAAGGTTCTGGGTGGCTCGCACCGTCGCTACGCAGGCGTAGGCGACATCATCAAGATCACCATCAAGGAAGCAATTCCACGTGGTAAGGTCAAAAAAGGTGATGTGCTGAAGGCGGTAGTGGTGCGCACCAAGAAGGGTGTTCGTCGCCCTGACGGTTCTGTCATTCGCTTCGATGGTAATGCATGCGTTATTCTGAACAATAACAGCGAGCAGCCAATCGGCACGCGTATCTTTGGGCCGGTAACTCGTGAACTTCGTAATGAAAAGTTCATGAAAATTATCTCTCTGGCACCAGAAGTACTCTAAGGAGCGAATCATGGCAGCGAAAATCCGTCGTGATGACGAAGTTATCGTGTTAACCGGTAAAGATAAAGGTAAACGCGGTAAAGTAAAAAATGTTCTGTCTTCCGGCAAACTTGTCGTTGAAGGTATCAACCTGGTTAAGAAACATCAGAAGCCGGTTCCGGCCCTGAACCAACCAGGCGGCATCGTTGAAAAAGAAGCTGCTATTCAGGTTTCTAACGTTGCAATCTTCAATGCGGCTACCGGCAAGGCTGACCGTGTAGGCTTTAGATTCGAAGACGGCAAAAAAGTCCGTTTCTTCAAGTCTAACAGCGAAACTATCAAGTAATTTGGAGTAGTACGATGGCGAAACTGCATGATTACTACAAAGACGAAGTAGTTAACAAACTCATGACTGAGTTTAACTACAATTCTGTCATGCAAGTCCCTCGGGTCGAGAAGATCACCCTGAACATGGGTGTTGGTGAAGCGATCGCTGACAAGAAACTGCTGGATAACGCAGCAGCTGACCTGACAGCAATCTCCGGTCAAAAGCCGTTGATCACCAAAGCACGCAAATCAGTTGCAGGCTTCAAAATCCGTCAGGGCTATCCGATCGGCTGTAAAGTAACTCTGCGTGGCGAACGCATGTGGGAGTTCTTTGAGCGTCTGATCACTATTGCTGTTCCACGTATCCGTGACTTCCGTGGCTTGTCCGCTAAGTCTTTCGACGGTCGTGGTAACTACAGCATGGGTGTCCGTGAGCAGATCATCTTCCCAGAAATCGACTACGATAAAGTCGACCGCGTGCGTGGTTTGGATATTACCATTACCACTACTGCGAAATCTGACGAAGAAGGCCGTGCTCTGCTGGCTGCCTTTGACTTCCCGTTCCGCAAGTAAGGTAGGGTTACTGAATGGCTAAGCAATCAATGAAAGCACGCGAAGTAAAGCGCGTAGCTTTAGCTGATAAATTCTTCGCTAAACGCGCTGAACTGAAAGCGATCATTTCTGATGTGAACGCTTCCGACGAAGATCGTTGGAATGCTGTTCTCAAGCTGCAGTCTCTGCCGCGTGATTCCAGCCCGTCTCGTCAGCGTAACCGCTGTCGTCAAACAGGTCGTCCACATGGTTATGTGGGCAAGTTTGGGTTGAGCCGTATCAAACTGCGTGAAGCCGCCATGCGCGGTGAAGTACCAGGCTTGAAAAAGGCTAGCTGGTAATTACCAATTGAATCACGGGAGTAAAGACAGATGAGCATGCAAGATCCGATCGCGGATATGCTGACCCGTATCCGTAACGGTCAGGCCGCGAACAAAGTTGCGGTCACCATGCCTTCCGCCAAGCTGAAAGTGGCAATTGCCAACGTGCTGAAGGAAGAAGGTTTTATCGAAGATTTTAAAGTTGAAGGCGACACCAAGCCGGAACTGGAACTTACTCTTAAGTATTTCCAGGGTAAAGCTGTTGTAGAAAGCATTCAGCGTGTCAGCCGCCCAGGCCTGCGCATCTATAAGAAAAAAGATGAGCTGCCTAAAGTTATGGCTGGTCTGGGTATCGCAGTTGTTTCTACCTCTAAAGGTGTTATGACTGATCGTGCAGCGCGCCAGGCTGGTCTTGGTGGCGAAATTATCTGCTACGTAGCCTAATCGGAGGAAAAAATGTCTCGTGTTGCTAAAGCACCGGTCGTTATTCCTGCCGGCGTTGATGTAAAAATCGACGGTCAGGTTATTACGATCAAAGGTAAAAACGGCGAGCTGACTCGTACCCTCAACAATGCTGTTGAAGTTAAACATGCAGATAACGCTCTGACCTTCGGTCCACGTGATGGTTTCGTGGATGGATGGGCTCAGGCTGGTACCGCGCGTGCCCTGCTGAACTCAATGGTTGTTGGTGTTACCGAAGGCTTCACTAAAAAGCTTCAGCTGGTTGGTGTAGGTTATCGTGCAGCTATCAAAGGGAATGCAGTAGGCCTGTCTCTGGGCTTCTCACATCCTGTTGAGCATCCGCTGCCGGCCGGTATCACTGCAGAATGCCCGACTCAGACTGAAATCGTGCTGAAAGGCGCTGATAAACAGCTGATCGGTCAGGTTGCAGCAGATCTGCGCGCCTACCGTCGTCCTGAGCCTTACAAAGGCAAGGGTGTTCGTTACGCCGACGAAGTCGTGCGTACCAAAGAGGCTAAGAAGAAGTAAGGTAACACTATGGATAAGAAATCTGCTCGTATCCGTCGTGCGACCCGCGCACGCCGCAAGCTCAAAGAGCTGGGTGCAACTCGCCTGGTGGTACATCGTACCCCGCGTCATATTTACGCACAGGTAATTGCACCGAACGGTTCTGAAGTTCTGGTAGCTGCTTCTACTGTAGAAAAAGCTATCGCAGAACAATTGAAGTACACCGGTAACAAAGACGCTGCTGCAGCTGTAGGTAAAGCTGTTGCTGAACGCGCTCTGGAAAAAGGCATCAGCAATGTATCCTTTGACCGTTCCGGGTTCCAATATCATGGTCGTGTCCAGGCACTGGCAGATGCTGCCCGTGAAGCTGGCCTTCAGTTCTAAGGTAGAGGTGTAAGATGGCTCACATCGAAAAACAAGCTGGCGAACTGCAGGAAAAGCTGATCGCGGTAAACCGCGTATCTAAAACCGTTAAAGGTGGTCGTATTTTCTCCTTCACAGCTCTGACTGTAGTAGGCGATGGTAACGGTCGCGTTGGTTTTGGTTACGGTAAAGCGCGTGAAGTTCCAGCAGCGATCCAGAAAGCGATGGAAAAAGCCCGTCGCAATATGATTAACGTCGCGCTGAACAACGGCACCCTGCAGCACCCAGTTAAAGGTGTTCACACGGGTTCTCGTGTATTCATGCAGCCAGCTTCAGAAGGTACCGGTATCATCGCCGGTGGTGCAATGCGCGCCGTTCTGGAAGTTGCTGGAGTTCATAACGTTCTGGCTAAAGCCTATGGTTCCACCAACCCGATCAACGTGGTTCGTGCAACTATTGATGGCCTGGAAAATATGAATTCTCCAGAAATGGTCGCTGCCAAGCGTGGTAAATCCGTTGAAGAAATTCTGGGGTAATTGACCATGGCAAAGACTATTAAAATCACTCAAACCCGCAGTGCAATCGGTCGTCTGCCGAAACACAAGGCAACGCTGCTTGGCCTGGGTCTGCGTCGTATTGGTCATACCGTTGAGCGCGAGGATACTCCTGCTGTTCGCGGTATGGTCAACGCGGTTTACTTCATGGTTAAAGTTGAGGAGTAAGAGATGCGTTTAAATACTCTGTCTCCGGCCGAAGGCTCTAAAAAGGCGGGTAAACGCCTGGGTCGTGGTATCGGTTCTGGCCTCGGTAAAACCGGTGGTCGTGGTCACAAAGGTCAGAACTCTCGTTCTGGCGGTGGCGTACGTCGCGGTTTCGAGGGTGGTCAGATGCCACTGTACCGTCGTCTGCCGAAGTTCGGCTTCACCTCTCGCAAAGCAGCGATCACAGCGGAAATCCGTCTGTCTGACCTGGCGAAAGTTGAAGGCGGCGTTGTAGACCTGAACACGCTGAAAGCGGCTAACATTATCGGTATCCAGATCGAGTTCGCGAAAGTGATCCTGGCTGGTGAAGTATCTACTCCGGTAACTGTTCGTGGCCTGCGTGTTACTAAAGGTGCTCGTGCTGCTATCGAAGCTGCTGGCGGTAAAATTGAGGAATAAGTAGCAGATGGCTAAGCAACCGGGATTAGATTTTCAAAGTGCCAAAGGTGGATTTGGCGAGCTGAAACGCAGACTGCTGTTTGTTATCGGCGCGCTGATTGTGTTCCGTGTTGGCTCTTTTATTCCGATCCCTGGTATCGATGCCGCTGTACTTGCCAAACTGCTTGAGCAACAGCGAGGCACCATCATTGAAATGTTTAACATGTTCTCTGGTGGTGCTCTCAGCCGTGCTTCTATCTTCGCTCTGGGTATTATGCCGTACATTTCGGCATCCATTATTATCCAGCTGCTGACGGTCGTTCATCCGGCCCTGGCAGAACTGAAGAAAGAAGGGGAGTCTGGACGTCGTAAGATTAGTCAGTACACCCGTTACGGTACTCTGGTGCTGGCAATATTCCAGTCGATCGGTATTGCTACCGGTCTGCCGAATATGCCTGGTATGCAGGGCCTGGTTTTAAACCCAGGCTTTGCATTCTACTTCACCGCTGTTGTAAGTCTGGTCACAGGGACGATGTTCCTGATGTGGCTCGGCGAACAGATTACTGAGCGTGGTATCGGTAACGGTATCTCAATCATTATCTTCGCCGGTATTGTCGCGGGTCTCCCGCCAGCCATCGCCCATACTATCGAGCAAGCGCGTCAAGGCGACCTGCACTTCCTCCTGTTGCTGTTGGTTGCAGTATTAGTATTTGCAGTGACGTTCTTTGTTGTCTTCGTAGAACGTGGTCAACGCCGCATTGTGGTGAACTACGCTAAACGTCAGCAAGGTCGTCGTGTCTATGCTGCACAGAGCACACATTTACCGCTGAAAGTGAATATGGCGGGGGTAATCCCGGCGATCTTCGCTTCCAGTATTATTCTGTTCCCGGCAACCATCGCGTCATGGTTCGGGGGCGGTACTGGTTGGAACTGGCTGACAACAATTTCGCTGTATTTGCAGCCTGGGCAACCACTTTATGTGTTACTCTATGCGTCTGCGATCATCTTCTTCTGTTTCTTCTACACGGCGTTGGTCTTCAACCCGCGTGAAACAGCAGATAACCTGAAGAAGTCCGGTGCATTTGTACCAGGAATTCGTCCGGGAGAGCAAACGGCGAAGTATATCGATAAAGTAATGACTCGCCTGACTTTGGTTGGTGCGCTTTATATTACTTTTATCTGCCTGATCCCGGAGTTCATGCGTGATGCAATGAAAGTGCCGTTCTACTTCGGTGGGACCTCGCTGCTTATCGTTGTTGTCGTGATTATGGACTTTATGGCTCAAGTGCAAACTCTGATGATGTCCAGTCAGTATGAGTCTGCATTGAAGAAGGCGAACCTGAAAGGCTACGGCCGCTAACTGGTCGCCTGAGAAGTTACGGAGAGTAAAAATGAAAGTTCGTGCTTCCGTCAAGAAATTATGCCGTAACTGCAAAATCGTTAAGCGTGATGGCGTCATCCGTGTGATTTGCAGTGCCGAGCCGAAGCATAAACAGCGCCAAGGCTGATTATTTCGCATATTTTTCTTGCAAAGTTGGGTTGAGCTGGCTAGATTAGCCAGCCAATCTTTTGTATGTCTGTACGTTTCCATTTGAGTATCCTGAAAACGGGCTTTTCAGCATGGTACGTACATATTAAATAGTAGGAGTGCATAGTGGCCCGTATAGCAGGCATTAACATTCCTGATCAGAAACATGCTGTGATCGCATTAACTTCGATCTACGGCGTCGGCAAGACCCGTTCTAAAGCCATTCTGGCTGCAGCGGGTATCGCTGAAGATGTTAAGATCAGTGAGCTGTCTGAAGAACAAATCGACACGCTGCGTGACGAAGTTGCCAAATTTGTCGTTGAAGGTGATCTGCGCCGTGAAATCAGCATGAGCATCAAGCGCCTGATGGATCTTGGTTGCTATCGCGGTTTGCGTCATCGTCGTGGTCTGCCAGTGCGCGGTCAGCGTACTAAGACCAACGCACGTACCCGTAAGGGTCCGCGCAAACCGATCAAGAAATAATCGGGGTGATTGAATAATGGCAAAGGCACCAGTTCGTGCACGTAAACGTGTAAGAAAACAAGTCTCTGACGGCGTGGCTCATATCCATGCTTCTTTCAACAACACCATCGTTACTATTACTGATCGTCAGGGTAACGCATTGGGTTGGGCAACAGCCGGTGGTTCCGGTTTCCGTGGTTCTCGCAAATCCACTCCGTTTGCAGCTCAGGTTGCAGCAGAGCGTTGCGCAGAAGCCGTAAAAGAATACGGCATCAAGAATCTGGAAGTTATGGTTAAAGGTCCGGGTCCGGGTCGTGAATCTACTGTTCGCGCTCTGAACGCCGCTGGTTTCCGCATCACTAATATTACTGATGTGACTCCGATCCCTCATAACGGTTGTCGTCCGCCGAAAAAACGTCGCGTATAACGCTCCGTTTTTTAGGTTAGTTGGAGATAGAAAATGGCAAGATATTTGGGTCCTAAGCTCAAGCTGAGCCGTCGTGAGGGCACCGACTTATTCCTTAAGTCTGGCGTTCGCGCGATCGATACCAAGTGTAAAATTGAACAAGCTCCTGGCCAGCACGGTGCGCGTAAACCGCGTCTGTCTGACTATGGTGTGCAGTTGCGTGAAAAGCAAAAAGTTCGCCGTATGTACGGTGTGCTGGAGCGTCAGTTCCGTAACTACTATAAAGAAGCAGCACGTCTGAAAGGCAACACAGGTGAAAACCTGCTGGCTCTGCTGGAAGGTCGTCTGGACAACGTTGTATACCGTATGGGCTTCGGCGCTACTCGTGCTGAATCACGCCAGCTGGTTAGCCACAAAGCAATCATGGTAAACGGTCGTGTTGTTAACATCGCTTCTTATCAGGTTAAAGCGAATGACGTTGTTAGCATTCGTGAGAAAGCGAAAAAGCAATCTCGCGTGAAAGCCGCTCTGGAGCTGGCTGAGCAGCGTGAAAAGCCAACCTGGCTGGAAGTTGATGCTGGCAAGATGGAAGGTACGTTCAAGCGTCAGCCAGAACGTTCTGATCTGTCTGCGGACATTAACGAACACCTGATCGTCGAGCTTTACTCCAAGTAAAGCTTAGTACCAAAGAGAGGACACAATGCAGGGTTCTGTGACAGAGTTTCTAAAACCGCGCCTGGTAGATATCGAGCAAGTGAGTTCGACGCACGCCAAGGTGACCCTTGAGCCTTTAGAGCGTGGCTTTGGCCATACTCTGGGTAACGCACTGCGCCGTATTCTGCTCTCATCGATGCCGGGTTGCGCGGTGACCGAGGTTGAGATTGATGGTGTACTTCATGAGTACAGCACCAAAGAAGGCGTTCAGGAAGATATCCTTGAAATCCTGCTCAACCTGAAAGGGCTGGCGGTGAGAGTTCAGGGTAAAGATGAAGTTATTCTTACTCTGAATAAATCTGGCATTGGCCCTGTGACTGCAGCCGACATCACCCACGACGGTGATGTTGAAATCGTCAAGCCGCAGCACGTGATCTGCCACCTGACCGATGAGAACGCAGCTATTAGCATGCGTATCAAAGTTCAGCGCGGTCGTGGTTATGTGCCGGCTTCTGCCCGAATTCATTCGGAAGAAGATGAGCGCCCAATCGGCCGTCTGCTGGTCGACGCATGCTACAGCCCTGTAGAGCGTATTGCCTACAATGTTGAAGCAGCGCGTGTAGAACAGCGTACCGACCTGGACAAGCTGGTCATCGAAATGGAAACCAACGGCACAATCGATCCTGAAGAGGCGATTCGTCGTGCGGCAACCATCCTGGCAGAACAACTGGAAGCTTTCGTTGACTTACGTGATGTACGTCAGCCGGAAGTGAAAGAAGAGAAACCAGAATTCGATCCGATCCTGCTGCGCCCTGTTGACGATCTCGAATTGACTGTCCGCTCTGCTAACTGCCTCAAGGCAGAAGCTATCCACTATATCGGTGATCTGGTACAGCGTACCGAGGTTGAGTTGCTGAAAACGCCGAACCTGGGTAAAAAATCTCTTACCGAGATTAAAGACGTGCTGGCTTCACGTGGTCTGTCTCTGGGCATGCGCCTGGAAAACTGGCCACCGGCAAGCATTGCTGACGAGTAACCGGATCACAGGTTAAGGTTTTACTGAGAAGGATAAGGTCATGCGCCATCGTAAGAGTGGTCGTCAACTGAACCGCAACAGCAGCCATCGCCAGGCTATGTTCCGCAACATGGCAGGTTCACTGGTTCGTCATGAAATCATCAAGACGACCCTGCCTAAAGCGAAAGAGCTGCGTCGCGTAGTTGAGCCGCTGATTACTCTTGCCAAGACTGACAGCGTTGCTAATCGTCGTCTGGCATTCGCCCGTACTCGTGATAACGAGATCGTGGCAAAACTGTTTAACGAACTGGGCCCGCGTTTCGCGAGCCGTGCCGGTGGTTACACTCGTATTCTGAAGTGTGGCTTCCGTGCAGGCGACAACGCGCCGATGGCTTACATCGAGCTGGTTGATCGTTCAGAGAAAGCAGAAGCTGCTGCAGAGTAATCTGCAGTAACGTAAAAAAACCCGCTCCGGCGGGTTTTTTTATATCCGCAGGATCCCCACTTATCTACAATGGCTGTATCTTTTCTGTTCATCCCCTGGAGCTCATGATGTGGTTGCTCGACCAGTGGGCAGAACGCCATATCAGCGATGCCCAAAGAAAAGGTGAATTCGATAATCTTCCTGGAAGCGGCGAGCCGCTAGTTCTGGACGATGATTCGCACATTGCACCCGAATTACGGGCTGGATACCGGTTACTTAAAAATGCAGGCTGTTTGCCACCTGAACTTGAACAGCGCAGAGAGGCCGTTGAGCTTACTGATTTACTTAAAGGTATTCGTAAGGATGACCCCAGGCATAGCGAACTTAGCCGACGCCTGGCGCTGATTGAGCTTAAGCTCCGCCAGTCTGGCATGAATACTGACTTTTTGCATGGCGAGTATTGCGAAAGGTTGATGCAGAGAATAAACGAGGAGTAGTTATGTATCGTATTGGTGAGCTTGCAAAACTTGCTAACGTAACGCCGGATACAATCCGATACTATGAGAAACAGCAGATGATTGATCATGAGGTACGGACAGAAGGTGGATTCCGTCTCTATACCGACAATGATTTGCAACGTCTGCGGTTTATCCGTTACGCACGGCAGCTTGGCTTCACGCTGGAATCGATCCGTGAGTTATTATCGATCCGCATCGATCCTGAACATCATACCTGCCAGGAATCTAAAAGCATCGTACAAGCCAGGCTTGATGAAGTTGAAGCACGTATTCAGGAACTTCAGACGATGCAGCGTTCACTGCAGCGATTAAATGATGCCTGTTGCGGTACTGCTCACAGCAGTATTTATTGCTCAATTCTGGAAGCTCTTGAACAGGGAGCCAGTGGAGAAAATCAGCATTGTTGATTTTTAGAACGCCCGGGTCTAGACTTCCGACGACTTAAACCAAACTCAGGAGAAATGATGAGTCACTATCAGCATACGAAGGGGCAAATTAAGGATAACGCCATTGAAGCTTTACTTCACGACCCGCTTTTCAGACAGCGTGTTGAGAAAAGTAAAAAAGGGAAAGGAAGTTATCTGCGTAAAAACAAACATGCAAAACGGGGTAACTGGGAGGCCAGTGGCAAGCAAGCGAATCGCTTATTTACCACTGGCCTTCCTGCTTTTAGCTACTGATTAAGAGCGGCTATTTTGCTCTTTTAACAGGTCGCGAATTTCAGTCAGCAAGACTTCTTCTTTCGTTGGTGCTGGCGCTGCAGCCGGTTCTTCTTTTTTACGGTTAAGCTTGTTGATGAGCTTGATGGCCATAAAAATGGCGAACGCCACGATCACGAAATCAAATATGTTCTGAATAAACACGCCGTAATGCATTACAACCGCCGGGACATCCCCCTGCGCATCCCTGAGCGTGACGGCGAATTGTTTGAAATCAATCCCCCCGATCAGCAATCCTAAAGGTGGCATGATAATGTCGGCCACTAATGATGAAACGATCTTACCGAACGCTGCACCAATAATGACACCCACAGCCAGATCCACCACATTCCCGCGCATCGCAAATTCGCGAAATTCTTTAATAAAACTCATTATGTTCTCCTTGTGCCAGCTGACGGTTATAAGTTTAACAAATGATTAGCCAATTTCCATTGGAGATAAATAAACCTTATGAAAAATAAAAGGCATATAAATTAAATGGTTAATGTGCGGGTGCTCTTTTACAGGCACCCGAATCATTAAAGGAAGAATGGACTTGGCTGGAATAAACGTTCGACGTCGGTAATAAACTTTTTGTCGGTAAGGAACATAATGACGTGGTCACCTTGCTCGATACGTAAATTATCATTGGCGATCATGACATCATTTCCACGTACTACGGCACCAATGATCGTACCTGGCGGCAATTTAATTTCATCTATGGAGCGACCCACTACGCGTGACGTGGTTTCATCCCCGTGCGCGACCGCTTCAATGGCTTCAGCGACACCACGGCGAAGCGATGAAACACCGACAATATCTGCTTTACGGACATGACTGAGCAATGCGGAAATTGTGGCTTGCTGCGGTGAAATGGCGATATCAATCACGCTTCCCTGAACAAGGTCGACGTAGGCACGGCGCTGGATAAGCACCATGACCTTTTTTGCCCCCATACGTTTGGCGAGCATAGCGGACATAATATTCGCTTCGTCGTCGTTGGTGACGGCAATGAAGAGATCAACTTGATCAATATGTTCTTCGGCCAGTAATTCCTGATCCGATGCGTCACCATAAAACACGATCGTGTTCTGTAACTTTTCCGCCAGTTCAGATGCGCGTTGCTGATCGCGTTCGATCAACTTCACGCTGTAATCTTTCTCAAGTCGACGAGCCAGGCCCGCACCGATATTGCCCCCGCCGACCAGCATAATACGCTTGTACGGCTTTTCGAGACGCTGAAGCTCACTCATCACGGCACGGATATGCTGCGACGCGGCAATAAAGAAGACCTCATCGCCAGCTTCCACAATGGTGGAGCCTTGCGGGCGGATAGGTCTGTCATGGCGGAAAATGGCCGCGACGCGGGTGTCGATATGCGGCATGTGCTCGCGCATGGTAGACAGTGCGTTACCGATCAATGGTCCACCGTAATAGGCTTTAACCACGGCCAGGCTCACTTTCCCTTCGGCAAAGTTAACAACCTGCAAAGCACCCGGGTACTCGATCAGGCGGTATATATTGTCGATAACCAGTTGTTCTGGCGCAATCAGATGGTCGATAGGTACGGCTTCTGAATTAAACAGTTTTTCTGCGTCCCGGACATAGTCCGGGGAGCGAATACGGGCAATCCTGTTCGGCGTGTTGAACAGTGAATAGGCCACCTGGCACGCGACCATATTGGTTTCGTCCGAACTGGTTACTGCAACCAGCATGTCGGCATCATCGGCTCCGGCCTCGCGAAGCACGCGTGGGTGTGAACCGTGGCCCTGTACAACGCGGAGGTCAAATTTGTCCTGCAAAACGCGTAGCCGATCGCCATTCGTATCGACGATCGTGATATCGTTGTTTTCGCCGACAAGATTTTCCGCCAGCGTCCCGCCAACCTGTCCTGCGCCCAGAATGATAATTTTCATCTCTCGTGACCTGTTCTCAACATCACTCTTTGATTAGCTTAGCGTAAAAGAAGCCATCACCTTCTTCTGCGCCAGGCAGGTTTTGCTGACCAGGACGCTCTGGCGTCCCTGTGTCATGCAGTGCAGCATCAGGGGTACGTTTAAGGAAGGCTGCAATTTGCTGGCTGTTTTCTTCCGGAAGTATGGAACATGTTGCATAGACCAGCGTCCCGCCTGATTTCAGATGCGGCCAGATGGCGTCGAGAATTTCAGATTGCAGCTGAGCAAGCTCTGGAATATCACGATCGCGACGTAGCCACTTGATATCAGGATGACGACGAATCACGCCGGTTGCGGAGCAGGGGGCATCCAGCAAAATACGGTCGAACTGCGTCTCACCACACCATTCTGCAGGTTTACGCCCATCGCCCTGTTTGACCTGCGCTTTCATCCCCAGACGCTTCAGGTTGTCATAGACGCGTGACAGACGCTGTTCATCGACATCTACTGCCATCACGTTAGCTTGCGGAGCGACTTCCAGAATATGGGTTGTTTTGCCGCCAGGTGCGGCGCAAAGATCGAGGATCTGCTCACCGTTTTTCGGTTCAAGCCATGTCATGCAGCCCTGTGCCGAGGCGTCCTGTACGGTCACCCAACCCTCTTCAAAACCGGGTAGTACATGTACTGGCGCTGGGGAGGCTAAACGAACGGCGTCAGGGTAGGCCTCATGGGGGAATCCACTCATCCCGGCTTCTTCCAGTAAAGCCAGCCATGCGTCTCGGGTATGGTGGTTACGGTTGACGCGCAGCCACATCGGTGGACGTTGGTTATTGGCGTCAGCAATGTTCTGCCACTGTTGTGGATACGCTTTCTTAAGACGCTTCAGAAGCCAGTCAGGGTGCAGGAAACGCGTTTCGCTTTGAGCAAATTCAGCCAGAAGCTCTTCCTGCTGTCGCTGGAACTGGCGTAATACCCCGTTGATCAATCCTTTCAGTTGCGGGCGTTTAATCGCAACGGCACCTTCCACCGTTTCAGCGAGCGCAGCATGAGGCGGGATACGGGTATGAAGAAGCTGATAGAAGCCAACCATGATCAAGTAATGCACGGTACGTTGCTTACCCGTCATTGGGCGTGACATCAGCTTATTAATCAACCACTCAAGCTGAGAAAGAGTGCGCAGGACGCCAAAACACAGCTCCTGAAGCAGTGCTTTGTCTTTATCGGACACTTTTTGTTGTAGTGGAGGCAGGACATTGCTCAGTGACTGACCCTGCTCGACAACTTGCTCAACGGCCTGTGCCGCCAGACTGCGTAGATTTTGTTTTTTCATAACCGTAAAAATAAAAATGCCCGGAAACTCCGGGCCTTAAGAAGAAATTTTCTCAGGCAAGACGATTGCCAGGGATAAACCACTCGCGACGAGAATTTAATAGATCCTGAGCGCTCATCGCTTTCTTACCCGCAGGTTGCAGTGACTCAAGATTCAAAATACCTTCTGAGGTCGCGACCTGGATGCCTTGCTTGTTCGCTTCGACGATCGTTCCTGGAGCCGCAGACACACTGCTGTCAATCACAGAGGCCTTCCAGACTTTTACCGGTTGGTCATCAATCATCATCCAGCTCATTGGCCACGGATTAAAGGCGCGAATGCAACGTTCAAGCTGAGCAGCAGGTAGTGACCAGTCAAACTGAGCCTCTTCTTTGCTCAGTTTTTCTGCATAGGTCACCAGCGCTTCATCCTGAACTTCAGGTTTTGCAGTGTTATCAGCAAGCTGCTGCAAGGTTTCGATAAGACCCTGCGGACCAAGATCTGCCAGTTTGTCGTATAGCGTGGCACTGGTATCGTCTGCAGTGATTGGACAGGCCAGTTTATACAGCATATCGCCCGTGTCTAAACCTACGTCCATCTTCATGATTGTGACGCCAGTTTCAGCATCGCCTGCCCACAGAGAGCGTTGAATAGGTGCCGCCCCGCGCCAGCGAGGGAGCAGAGAACCATGAACGTTGATACAACCCAGGTGCGGCATATCAAGCACGCTTTTTGGCAGAATTAAGCCGTAAGCGACTACCACCATCACGTCAGCGTTCAGGTCAGCGACTAACTGTTGATTTTCCTGAGGGCGTAAGGATGCAGGCTGAAAAACAGGTAATCCATGTTCTTCGGCCAATACCTTTACCGGGCTCGGCATCAGCTTTTTACCGCGACCAGCAGGGCGGTCCGGTTGAGTAAAGACACCCACAACCTGGTGGCCAGAAGATAGCAGCGCGTCAAGGTGACGCGCTGCAAAATCAGGGGTACCCGCGAAGATAATACGTAGTGTTTTAGACACGTTATTCCTTGTATCCGGGGGGACGTTATGCGCGAGAGCGCAAACGATCCAGTTTCTCTACTTTCTGACGAATACGCTGCTGTTTCAGCGGAGAGAGATAATCGATAAACAGTTTACCGACCAGGTGATCCATCTCATGCTGAATACAAATTGCGAGCAGGTCGTCTGCTTCCAGTTCGAACGGGTTACCGTCACGATCCAGGGCGCGAATTTTGATTTTCTCGGCACGCGGCACTAAAGCGCGCTGTTCTGGAATGGACAGACAACCTTCCTCAATACCTGTTTCGCCACTCTTCTCGAGCAACTCAGGGTTGATAAGCACCAGTCGACCGTCGCGATTCTCTGATACATCAATCACGATAATTCGTTTGTGAATGTCTACCTGCGTTGCCGCAAGGCCAATACCTTCTTCGGTATACATGGTATCGAACATATCATCGACGATACGCTGAATTTCTGCATTCACTTCTTTAACCGGTTCAGCGACGATGCGAAGGCGCTCGTCCGGAATATGTAACACTTGCAAAACTGCCATAAATTTCCAGAGTCGTGTTCAGGAGTTGATAAGAATATTACCTCTATTCTAGACAAATCCCCCATCGATTGACAGCATCAGTGACCAATCGCAAAGATTGCTGAGGCTGCTTATGGCAGGGAAAAGGATGACATCCACAGAGATATGGTTACGGTTAATCAACATAGGTTCACTATGTGGTGATGCGATGCTGGAAGCGGCATCATGGCTGCTTAAGCAGTCAACGATCGATGGTGCAGCTATCAGAGAGGCCGGGTTGTCGGTAACACAGGCAAAGCGGTTTTTTGCGCTCGGTGAACATGAGCTTGAGTGCAGCCTGGTGTGGCTTGAACAGTCTGGAAACCATCTACTGACTGCAAATCATCCTCTTTATCCCCCTTTACTTCGCACTTTTCCTGATTATCCCGGGGCGCTATTCGTTAAAGGTAATCTTACCGCCCTCAGCGCTGTTCAACTGGCCGTGGTTGGAAGCCGTACGCCTTCCTGGTATGGCGAGCGCTGGGGGAAGATCCTGTGTGAGCAGCTTTCACAATCCGGTTTCACCATTACCAGCGGGCTGGCATGCGGAATTGACGGCGTAGCTCACAACGCGGCGTTGTCAGTAAACGGACGCAGTGTGGCAGTGTTGGGTAACGGGCTTTTTAGCATTTATCCGCGCAGGCATCAGCCCCTGGCTGAGCGTCTTATAGCATCCGAAGGGGCGATAGTGTCCGAGTTCTCACTGTCAACGCAGCCCAGACCTGGTCATTTCCCACGCCGTAACCGAATTATCAGCGGACTAAGCCTGGGAGTGCTGGTGGTTGAAGCGGCATTACGAAGCGGTTCACTTGTGACGGCAAGGTGTGCGCTTGAACAGGGGAGAGAAGTGTTTGCCTTACCTGGTCCAATAGGTAACCCCGGATGCGAAGGACCACACTGGCTAATAAAACAAGGTGCCACGCCAGTGACTGGTGTAGAGGACATTCTTGATAATTTGCAATATGGGCTGCATTGGTTGCCGGACGATCCCGAAAAGCAACATTATTCATCAGATCAGGAGAAGGTGGCATTGCCATTTTCTAAGCTCCTGGCTAACGTAGGAGATGAGGTAACACCTGTTGACGTTGTCGCTGAACGTGCCGGCCAACCTGTGCCAGTAACGGTAGCACAGCTACTCGAACTGGAGTTAGCAGGGTGGATCGCAGCTGTACCCGGCGGCTATGTCCGATTAAGGAGGGCATGCCATGTTCGACGTACTGATGTATTTGTTTGAAACTTACATCCATAACGAAGCAGAAATGCGAGTGGATCAGGACAAATTGACACGGGATCTTACCGATGCGGGATTTGAGCGGGAAGATATTTATAATGCGTTGATGTGGCTGGAGAAACTGGCTGATTATCAGGAAGGCCTCGCCGAACCGATGCAGCTTGCCTCTGACCCATTGTCAGTGCGCATCTATACAGCTGAAGAGTGTGAAAGACTGGACGCCAGCTGCCGGGGATTCATCTTATTCCTTGAGCAGATTCAGGTGCTAAACCTCGAAACGAGAGAAATGGTGATAGAGCGCGTCATGGCGCTGGATACGGCAGAGTTCGAACTGGAAGACCTGAAATGGGTGATCCTGATGGTTCTGTTTAATATTCCGGGCTGTGAAAATGCCTATCAGCAAATGGAAGAATTACTCTTTGAAGTGAATGAAGGTATGCTGCACTAATTCAATGTGCAGCACCAAGAGTTGTTATGGCCAAATCCGCACTATTCACGGTGCATAAAAACGAGCCCTGCCCACAGTGTGGGGCTGAACTTGTCATTCGGTCCGGGAAACACGGTCCGTTTCTCGGTTGTTCACACTATCCGGAATGTGATTATGTCCGTCCCCTGAAAAGCCAGGCGGATGGACATATCGTTAAAATTCTGGAGGGGCAGCTTTGCCCTCTCTGCGGCGGTGAGTTAGCGTTACGGCAAGGCCGTTTCGGGATGTTTATTGGGTGTAGCCGTTACCCCGAATGTGAACATACAGAGCAAATTGATAAGCCAGATGAAACGGCCATTGCGTGTCCTCAGTGTCAGCGCGGGCAACTGGTACAGCGACGCTCCCGTTTTGGTAAGACCTTCCATTCTTGCGATCGCTATCCTGAATGCCAGTTCGTTATCAATTTCAAACCGGTAGCGGGGATCTGCTCCCATTGCAATTATCCGCTACTTATAGAGAAGAAAACGGCGCAAGGCATGAAACGCTTCTGCGCCAGTAAACAATGTGGAAAGCCGGTTTCGGCGGATCAAAACAGTGAATAATAACCTGCCATCGGGCTCCATCGCGCATGCGGTGGATGTTCTGAAAAATGAAGAAGTCATCGCTTATCCAACAGAAGCTGTCTTTGGAGTCGGTTGCGATCCTGACAGCGAAACGGCTGTGAGCCGCTTACTTGCATTAAAACAAAGACCTGTCGAAAAAGGGCTGATTTTGATTGCTGCCAGTTACGAGCAGCTTAAACCTTATATTGATGATTCCATGCTGACTCCGGCGCAGCGTGAGACCATCTTCTCCGTATGGCCCGGGCCAGTGACCTTTGTTTTCCCGGCGAAGCCGACCACGCCGCGTTGGTTAACCGGGCGCTTTGATTCCCTCGCCGTGCGTGTAACGGATCATCCGCTGGTGGTGGCGCTATGTATGGCGTTTGGCAAACCACTGGTCTCAACCAGCGCTAACCTGACCGGGCTGCCTCCTTGCCGAACCACTGAAGAAGTACTGGCGCAGTTCGGGAATGATTTTCCGGTCGCCGTCGGTGAAACTGGGGGTCGCCTGAATCCGTCAGAAATTCGTGACGCCTTGACCGGCGAACGCTTTCGCCAGGGGTAATATGATGGAAACTTATGCTGTTTTTGGTAATCCGATTGCACACAGTAAGTCGCCTTTGATCCATCAGCAGTTTGCTGAACAACTGCAGATAGATCATCCCTATGGCCGCGTGCTGGCACCCGTTGATGCATTTGTTACTACACTGGATGCCTTTTTTGAGGCGGGCGGTAAAGGTGCAAATGTGACGGTACCCTTTAAGGAAGAAGCTTTCGAACGTGCGGATGAGCTGACCGAGCGCGCTTCTCTTGCTGGTGCGGTGAATACGCTTAAGCGACTTGAGGATGGCCGACTCCTGGGTGACAACACTGACGGGATTGGTTTACTTAGCGATCTGGAAAGACTGTCATTTATCAAACCCGGTTTTCGGGTTTTGTTGATCGGTGCTGGCGGGGCATCGAGGGGCGTGCTGTTGCCGCTCCTTTCACTGGATTGTGCGGTGACTATTACCAACCGAACTTTCTCCCGAGCAGAAGAGTTAGCGGCGGTGTTCGCACATACTGGCAGTGTGAGCGCAGTCGCGCTTGATGATCTTGCCGATGGCGAATTCGATCTTGTCATTAATGCCACTTCCAGCGGTATTGCTGGTGAAGTGCCAGCGATCCCTGCGTCGCTGGTAAATGCCCACATGTATTTTTACGATATGTTTTATCAGAAAGGTAAAACGCCTTTCCTGATGTGGTGTGAACAACACGGCGCGAAACATCTGGCTGACGGTCTGGGTATGCTGGTGGGACAGGCAGCACATGCGGTATTGCTCTGGCACGGCGTGTTACCTGCGGTGGAACCGGTGATTGAAAAGCTGAAACAGGAGCTCACGGCGTGAATCAGGCGATCCACTTTCCTGACCGGGAAAACTGGGATGAGAGTAAACAAGCGGTCTGCTTCCCGGTGCTGGTACATGGAATGCAACTTACTTGTGCTATCAGTGGAGAAGTGCTGCTGAGTCGCTTTGGTGGTTCAAACCCGCTAGAGGTATTTTGCGAAAATCGCTGGGATCTTGAAGAAGAAGCCAGCGATTTAATCCGCGATCAGCAGGAAGACGATCAGGGCTGGGTCTGGTTGTCCTGAGCCAGATACTCATCTTTCCATTTCACGTAGTTATTCGCTGAATATTTCAATCCTTCGATCTCCGCCTCTTTTAAGGGGCGGATCTGTTTTACCGGGCTGCCTAAATAGAGATAGCCACTTTCCAGGCGTCTGTTTTGCGGGACAAGACTCCCGGCACCAATCATCACGTCATCTTCTACTATGACGTCATCCAGCAGGATTGATCCCATACCAACAAGCACCCGATTCCCGATAGTGCAGCCGTGGAGCATCACTTTATGGCCAACGGTAACATCCTCTCCGATGATGAGGGGATTGCCTTCCGGGTTATATGAGGATCTGTGGGTCACATGCAGAACGCTACCGTCCTGAATATTGGTGCGTGCGCCAATTGCCACATAGTTAACATCCCCCCTGATCGCAACGAGAGGCCAGATGCTGACGTCATCGGCGATTCGGACATCGCCAATGACGACACTACTGGCATCGATCATCACACGATCGCCTTTTTGGGGGAACAGATCTTTATAAGGACGTAATACTGCAGACATATCTACCTCGACGAGATGGGCGCTATACAGAAGACTTTGATCATATTATTGGATCGAGGCAAGGCAAAATGCGTCAATATTTAAGCAGATCGGGCGGGATTCCAGCGAAAAGAACGGAAAATCGACAGTCAGAAAAAAAGATCTAAAAAATGCTTGTGCTAAAAAATGGGATCCCTATAATGCGCCTCCATCGACACGGCGGATGTGAATCACTTCACAAACAACCCGGTCGGTTGAAGAGAAAAATTCTGAAATAACGGGTTGACTCTGAAAGAGGAAAGCGTAATATACGCCACCTCGCAACGGTGAGCTGAAAGCCGCGTTGCAACTGCTCTTTAACAATTTATCAGACAATCTGTGTGGGCACTCAAAGTGACATGGATTCTTAACGTCCTCGGACGATAAATGAATACCAAGTCTCAACGAGTGAACACGTAATTCATTACGAAGTTTAATTCATTGAGCATCAAACTTTTAA
>NZ_JBJURN010000029.1:0-25947 GCF_046622475.1 Enterobacter sp. LM3
GGGACGAGTAATCTTGAGTCGAGCCGACCGCAGGCAGCGGGTCGGGAGGTGAGCGCAGTGCGAAGCACCGATTTCTCCGCGGGGCCGCGGGGATTGATAAGGGGGCCGCGGTGGCCCCCTTATCCCGTTCACAGGTTGTGAGCGTATTATTTTCTGCAGATATTAAGGTGAACGGAATTATCCACAGTGCTTAACTGACCAGCATTACAACTTGTGTTGCCGTTTTGTTTTTACAACCGTACCGGATCAATATGCCAGATAGTCTCGGCATACTCCTTGATGGTTCTGTCCGACGAGAAGTACCCCATATTGGCGATGTTGTGCATCGCGGCACTGGTCCACTTCTCCTGGTGACGGTACAGTTCGTCCACCTTGTCCTGGCAATCCACATAACTGCGATAATCCGCCAGCACCTGATAGTGATCGCCAAAGTTAATCAGCGAATCCACCAGGTCACGGTAGCGGCCTGGCTCTTCTGGGTTGAACAATCCGGTGGCGATCTGCGTCAGCACCTGGCGCAACTCATCGTCCTGCTCGTAACACTCACGCGGCTTGTAGCCCTGCTTGCGCAGTTCCTCCACCTCTTCCGTTGTATTACCGAAGATAAAGATGTTATCCGCTCCCACATGCTCCAGCATCTCGACGTTAGCACCGTCCAGCGTGCCGATGGTCAGCGCGCCGTTGAGGGCAAACTTCATGTTACTGGTTCCGGACGCTTCCGTACCGGCCGTTGAGATCTGCTCAGAGAGATCCGCCGCCGGAATGATCAGCTGCGCCAGGCTCACGCTGTAGTTCGGGATAAACACCACTTTCAGCTTATCGCCAATCTCAGGATCGTTGTTCACCACCTTCGCGACATCGTTGATGAGGTGAATTATGTGTTTCGCCATGTAATAGGCAGAAGCCGCCTTACCGGCAAAGATTTTCACGCGTGGTACCCAGTCCAGCGTCGGATCGGCCTTGATACGGTTGTAGTGAGTGATCACATGCAGCACGTTCATCAACTGGCGTTTGTACTCGTGGATACGCTTGATCTGCACATCGAACAGCGCTTTTGGGTTAGCCACCACATTCAGGTGCAGCGCAAGCCAGACCGACAGCCGCTTTTTGTTTAACAGCTTGGCTTCACGCACGGCTTTGTTCACCGTCGGGAAATCAATGTGCTGTTCAAGCTCGCCCAGTTGACCTAAATCCGTCCGCCAGGTACGACCAATGTTGGCATCCAGCACCTCAGACAACGGCTGGTTTGCCAGCGCCAGCCAGCGGCGCGGCGTAACGCCGTTGGTCACGTTGCAAAAACGCGTCGGGAAGATTTTCGCGAAATCGGCAAACAGCGACTGCACCATCAGGTTCGAGTGCAGCTCAGACACCCCGTTCACCTTGTGGCTGATCACCACCGCCAGCCAGGCCATACGCACACGACGGCCGTTCGACTCATCAATGATCGAGGTACGGCTCAGCAGGCCGGTATCGTTCGGATACTGCTCCTGCACCGTCTTGAGGAAGTAGTCGTTGATCTCAAAGATAATCTGCAGATGGCGCGGCAGAATTTTACCGAGCATATCCACCGGCCAGGTTTCCAGCGCTTCGCTCATCAGCGTGTGGTTGGTGTACGAGAAAACCTGACAGGTCACGTCAAACGCGTCATCCCAGCTGAACTTATGCTCATCAATCAACAGACGCATCAACTCAGGGATCGACAACACCGGATGGGTGTCGTTAAGGTGAATAGCGGTTTTCTCCGCCAGATTTTTGTAGGTTTTGTGCAACTGGTAGTGACGGTTAAGGATGTCCTGTACCGTCGAGGAGACAAGGAAATACTCCTGACGCAGACGCAGCTCACGCCCGGAGTAGGTCGAGTCGTCCGGGTAAAGCACACGGGAAACGTTCTCGGAGTGGTTTTTATCTTCCACCGCCGCGAAATAGTCGCCCTGGTTAAACTTACCGAGGTTGATCTCGCTACTGGCCTGTGCGCTCCACAGGCGCAACGTGTTGGTGGCATCGGTGTCGTAGCCTGGAATGATCTGGTCATAAGCCACCGCCAGGATCTCTTCGGTTTCAACCCAGCGGGACTTTTTCCCTTCCTGTTGAATACGCCCACCAAAGCGTACTTTGTAGCGCGTGTTGTGGCGTTTGAACTCCCACGGGTTGCCGTACTCCAGCCAGTAGTCCGGAGACTCTTTCTGACGTCCGTCAACGATGTTCTGTTTGAACATCCCGTAGTCATAGCGAATACCGTAGCCACGCCCCGGCAGCGCCAGCGTCGCCAGCGAGTCCAGGAAACAGGCCGCAAGACGCCCCAGACCACCGTTACCGAGGCCCGGGTCGTTTTCTTCGTCAATCAGTTCTTCTAAATCCAGCCCCATCTCTTCCAGCGCGTTTTTCACGTCGTCATAAATACCGAGCGACAACAGCGCGTTGGAAAGGGTGCGGCCAATCAAAAACTCCATCGACAGGTAATAAACCTGACGCGTTTCTTGTGAGAGCTGGGCGCGGTTTGAGCGCAACCAGCGTTCGACTAAACGGTCACGCACCGCAAACAGAGTGGCGTTCAGCCACTCATGTTTGTTAGCAATGACCGGATCTTTCCCGATGGTGAACATCAGCTTGTAGGCGATGGAGTGCTTTAACGCCTCAACGCTGAGTGTTGGTGAAGAGTAGCTAAAAGGTGCATTCATATCAGTGACTCCGCCTCGTTACATCAAGCGTTGATAAAGATCGCGGTATGACTGCGCCGCAACGTGCCAGCTAAAGTCCATGCCCATCGCCTGACGTTGAACGTAACGCCATAAGGAAGGGCGGGACCATAATACGAAAGCACGCCGAATCGCTCGTAGCAACGACCAGGCATTACTGTCTTCAAAAACAAACCCACTGGCGATACCATCCGCCAGGTTTTCCAGAGAACTGTCGGAAACCGTATCCGCCAGCCCCCCTGTACGTCGAACCAGCGGCAGCGTGCCGTATTTCAGACCGTACAGCTGCGTCAGGCCACAAGGTTCAAAGCGGCTTGGCACCAGAATGACGTCTGCACCACCCATAATGCGGTGCGAAAACGCTTCGTGATAGCCAATCTGAACCCCAACCTGCCCCGGATATTCCGCTGCGGCGGCAAGGAAACCTTCCTGCAACACCGGGTCACCCGCACCGAGCAGCGCGAGTTGCCCTCCCTGCTCCAGTAACCCCGGCAGGGCTTCCAGCACCAGATCCAGCCCTTTCTGGCTGGTCAGGCGGCTGACCACGGCGAACAACGGTACTTTGTCGTTCACCTTCAGGCCCATTGCAATTTGCAACTGGCGTTTGTTTTCGGCTTTGTCTTCGACCGAATCACGGCCATAGCGTGAAGCCAGCAGAAGATCGGTTTCCGGGTTCCAGATTTTTTCATCGACGCCGTTCAGGATCCCTGACAGGCGTCCTTCACGGTGTCGCTGGCTCAGCAGCCCTTCAAGACCATAACCAAACTGCGCCTCCGTGATTTCACGGGCATAGGTTGGACTGACCGCCGTAATGTGATCGGCGTAGTACAACCCCGCTTTCAGGAAGGAAATTTGTCCCTTAAACTCCAGCCCGTGTATGTTATAGAACGACCAGGGCAATTCGATGTCATTCATATGATGGGCATAATACATGCCCTGATACGCCAGGTTGTGTACCGTGAACACCGATTTGGCCGGGTGGCCGCGCGCCGCCAGATACGCCGGAGCAAGCCCGGCGTGCCAGTCGTGGGCGTGTACCACATCGGGACGCCAGAAAGGATCCAGACCGCTGGCCATTTCTGCGCCCACCCAGCCGAGCAGCGCAAAGCGCAGCACGTTATCCGGGTAAGCAAACAGGTTAGTATCGTGGTACGGACTCCCTGGGCGCTCATACAGGTGCGGCGCGTCAATCAGGTAAATTCCTACGCCATTGTAATGTCCAAACAGCAGGGTGATACGCCCGGCGAACGTCTCGCGGCGGGTAACAACCTGCGCATCAGGAATGCCACGTCGGATATCAGGAAAAGCGGGTAACACCACACGAGCATCAATACCGGCAGCAATTTGCGCCGCCGGTAACGCACCGATGACATCCGCCAGACCGCCCGTTTTTAACAACGGGAACATCTCTGAGCACACATGTAAAACCTGCATTATCGCTCCTGTTTGACCTGCAGTTTCCGCAGCATTTCTCGTGTCACCAACACGATCCCCTCTTCTGAGCGGTAGAAACGACGTGCATCCTCTTCCGCGTTTTCGCCAATCACCATGCCTTCAGGAATGACGCAGGCACGGTCAATAACGCAACGACGCAGGCGACATGAACGCCCTACCCAGACATCCGGCAACAATACTGCCGAGTCGATATTACAAAATGAGTTAACACGCACGCGGGGGAATAGCACGGACTGCACCACCACCGAGCCAGAGATAATGCACCCGCCAGAAACCAGCGAGTTCAGCGTCATGCCGTGGCTACCGGAGCGGTCCTGGACGAACTTCGCCGGAGGCAACGATTCCATATGCGTGCGGATCGGCCAGTCCTGGTCGTACATATCCAGCTCAGGCGTGACGGAGGCCAGGTCCAGGTTCGCTTTCCAGTAGGCTTCCAGCGTTCCAACATCGCGCCAGTACGGTTCTGAACTCGGATCGGACTGCACACAGGACAGCGGGAAAGGATGTGCATATGCCATGCCAGCTTTGGTGATTTTCGGGATGATATCCTTACCGAAGTCATGGCTGGAATTTTCGTCCACGTCGTCGGCTTCCAGCAATTCATAAAGGTAATCGGCATCAAAGACATAGATACCCATACTGGCAAGCGATTTGGTGGCATCACCCGGCATTGACGGTGGGTTAGCGGGTTTTTCAACGAACTCAATAATTTTATCGTTCTCGTCCACCGCCATCACGCCAAACGCTTTTGCCTCCTCAACAGGCACAGGCATGCAGGCCACGGTGCAACGCGCTCCTTTTTCGACATGGTCAATCAACATGCGGGAGTAGTCCTGCTTATAGATATGGTCCCCCGCCAGGATCACGATGTATTCCGCATGATAACGGCGAATGATGTCGAGGTTTTGTGTCACCGCATCCGCGGTCCCGCGATACCAGTTTTCACCGTGTACACGCTGTTGCGCGGGGAGCAAATCGACAAACTCGTTCATCTGTTCGCTAAAGAAAGACCAGCCACGTTGAATGTGTTGCACCAGCGTGTGGGATTGATACTGCGTGATCACACCGATACGGCGGATACCCGAGTTCAGACAGTTTGACAGTGCAAAATCGATAATACGGAATTTACCGCCGAAGTGGACGGCAGGTTTGGCTCGCTTAATTGTTAAATCTTTCAAACGCGTGCCGCGACCACCCGCAAGTATGAGGGCAACAGATTTTAATGGTAGCTGGCGCGCCAACATTAACGGATCGTTCTTATCTAATCTAACCATGACTAACTCCTTTTTTATCATCTCTGGAATACGCAAACTCCGTGCGCAGGCCCATGCCAGACTGCCATGACGACCGGATTATCCTCTCCGGCAAATGGGGGGATGGCATGCCATGCCCCACCAGGTAATACAAAATTAACCACATCCTGCGTGGCGTTTAACGTGATAAGCCAGCGTTCCGAAAGCAGGATTTGTAGACAGGGCATGCCGCTTTGCCACTCTTGTGCGCTCAACGGCTGAGCCTCTTTGTTCAACCAGACAACACTGCCATCGCCCTCTTCCCACCACTGGTTTGCCGTCAATGCGGGAATGGACTGACGAAGGCGGATCAACGCCGCCGTAAAATGCACCAGGCCGCTGTTTGCCTGCTCCCATTCAAGCCAGGTCAGGCTGTTGTCCTGACAATAGGCATTGTTGTTACCATGCTGACTGTGGCCGTGTTCATCGCCCGCCAGTAGCATCGGCGTACCTTGCGACAGCAGCAATGTCGTCAGCAGTGCATGCACGCTGTCGCGCCGTCGCTCAATGACGTCGAGGCTTCCACCTAATCCTTCTATACCATGATTAAAGCTATGGTTATTGTTAGTGCCATCGCGATTCTCCTCACCGTTCGCCTCATTGTGTTTCTGATTGAAACAAACGCAGTCGCGAAGCGTGAAGCCATCGTGCGCCGTCACCAGATTGATGGTGGCGGAGGGTAATTTACCGTCGCGTTTAAACAGGTCACTGGATGCGGCAAAGCGCCCGGCGAATTCACCCAGCGGTAAATTTCGCTCCAGCCAGAAGCGGCGCGAGGCATCGCGATAGTGATCGTTCCATTCGGCAAACATCGGCGGGAAATTCCCCACCTGATAACCACCTTCGCCAATGTCCCACGGCTCGGCAATCAGCTTCACCTGTGAGAGCACCGGACAGTTTTTTATCGCCTCAAACAGCGGTGCCTGCTGGCTGAAGGCGGGTGTACGTCCCATGACTGAGGCTAAATCGAAACGAAAGCCGTCGATGTGGAACGTTTCTACCCAATATTTCAGGCATTCATACGCATAATGCGTCACCGCCGGGTGGCTGAGATTCAGCGTATTACCGCAACCGGTCCAGTTGTAGTAATTGCCATCTTCTCTGATCCAATAATAGCTACGGTTATCAATTCCGCGCAGGGAGAGCGTGGGGCCATCAAGATCGCTTTCCGCGCTGTGGTTCAACACCACATCCAGAATGACCTCAATACCCGCTTCATGCAGCGCTTTCACCGCATCACGAAACTCATCCCGCGCCTTATCAGGATGCACTGCATAGCGCGGTTCAAGTGCGAACATCGCCAGCGGGTTGTAGCCCCAGTAGTTGCTCAGCCCAAGTCGTTGCAGGCGGGGTTCACTGACAAAATGTGCCACGGGCAGCAGCTCCAGCGCGGTGATCCCCAGATGCTTTAAGTAAGCGATCATCACCGGATGCGCGAGCGCCTTATAGGTCCCGCGGATCTCTTTGGGGATCGACGGGTGAAGATTCGTCAGTCCTTTAACATGAGCTTCATAAATGACAGTGCGGCCCCACGGCGTTCGGGGAGGCTCATCTCCTTCCCAGTCGTACAGTTCATTGACCACCACACTTTTTGGTGCGAGGGGTGCGCTGTCCCGGTGATCGGGTTCACCGTAGCCAATGTGTAACACTGGATCGTCGATCAGATGACCATCCACACGTTGGGCGCACGGATCGAGCAGCAACTTCGCCGGGTTAAACCAGTGTCCCTGTGAAGGCTCCCACGGACCGTGAACGCGAAAACCGTAATGCATCCCTGGCCGTCCACCGGCCAGGTAGCCGTGCCAGGTCTCCCCGGTACGCGACGGCAGGTCGTAACGGTGCTCGTTGCCTTCGCCGTCAAACACACAAAGTTCAACCCGCTCCGCATGAGCAGAAAAGAGGGTGAAGTTCACACCCTTTCCATCAAAATGCGCCCCGAGCGGTTCGGGTTGACCTGCCGTAAGTTGTGTCATTCCCCCTCCCGAACCAGCCAGATAGTACTCAGCGGCGGCAGCGTGAGGCTAATCGAGTTCGGGCGTCCGTGGCTTTCAATGGCATCACTCTGCACCAGACCGCCATTACCCGCGTTGCTGCCGTGGTAGTGCATGGAATCCGTATTCACGATTTCGCGCCATTTACCGGTCTGGTTAACGCCGAAGCGGTAATGTTCGCGCGTAACTGGCGTGAAGTTGCTGGCGACAATAATTTCATTGCCCGCTTTATCACGGCGCACGAAGACAAATACCGAGCGCTCGTGATCGTCCACCACCAGCCATTCAAAGCCGTAGGGATCGAAGTCGAGTTCATGCAGCGCTTTATGATGACGGTAGGTCAGGTTCAGGTCGCGTACCAGGCGCTGCACACCGTGGTGCCAGTTGTCTCCGCCTTCCAGCAGATGCCAGTCGAGGCTGGCGTCATGGTTCCATTCGCGTCCCTGAGCAAATTCATTGCCCATAAACAGCAGCTTTTTGCCCGGGAAGGCAAACATCCAGCCGTAGTAAGCGCGCAGGTTGGCGAATTTCTGCCATGCATCGCCCGGCATGCGGTCGAGAATGGATTTTTTGCCGTGGACGACTTCGTCGTGTGACAGCGGCAGCATGAAGTTTTCGGTGTAGTTGTAGAGCATCCCGAAGGTGAGCTTCTCGTGATGGTACTTACGGTGAACCGGGTCGAGCTTCATATAGTCGAGCGTGTCGTGCATCCAGCCCATGTTCCATTTGTACCAGAACCCCAGCCCGCCCATTGACGCGGGTCGGGATACCCCGGCGAAGTCCGTCGACTCTTCCGCCATCGTCACCGCACCATCAACCTGCTCACCAATAATGCGGTTCGTGTTGCGCAGAAACTCAATCGCCTCCAGGTTTTCACGGCCACCAAACTCGTTCGGGATCCACTCCCCTTGTTTACGGCTGTAGTCGCGGTAGATCATCGACGCCACCGCATCGACGCGCAGGGCATCAATGCCAAAACGCTCAATCCAGTACAGCGCATTCCCGACGAGGTAGTTCGCCACTTCGCGGCGACCGTAGTTGTAAATCAGCGTGTTCCAGTCCTGGTGATAACCTTCACGCGGGTCGCTGTGTTCGTACAGTCGGGTGCCATCAAACTCAGACAGACCAAAATCGTCAGACGGGAAATGGCCAGGCACCCAGTCGAGGATCACATTCAGCCCGGCGGCATGTGCAGCATTGATGAAGTAGCGGAAGTCATCGCGCGTGCCGAAGCGGCGTGTCGGCGCATACAGCCCGGTAGGCTGATAGCCCCAGCTCCCGTCGAACGGGTGTTCGTTAACTGGCAACAGTTCCAGGTGGGTAAAGCCCATCCATTTAGCGTAAGGCACCAGCTGATCGGCCAGTTCACGGTAGCTCAGCCAGAAGTTGTTATCGGTGTGGCGACGCCAGGAACCAAGATGCACTTCATAGACGGAGATTGGCGCATCAAAGCGGTTGGCCTGCTTGCGCTCTTCGCTCTGGATAATCTTTTCCGGCAGCCCGCAAATCAGCGAGGCCGTATCCGGGCGCATCTGCGCTTCGAAGGCGTAAGGGTCGGCTTTAATCCGCAGCTTGCCGTGCGCGTCAATCATCTCGAATTTATAGAGCTGGCCGTTATGTGCGCCGGGGATAAACAGTTCCCAGATGCCGGTTTCGCGGCGCAGGCGCATCGGGTGACGACGACCATCCCAGTAGTTGAACTGCCCGACAACGGAGACGCGACGGGCGTTGGGGGCCCACACGGAAAAACGCGTGCCGGTGATGCCATCCATCGTATCAGCATGAGCACCCAGCGTTTCATAAGGTCGCAGATGGGTACCTTCAGACAACAGCCAGGCGTCCATCTCCTGTAAGAGAGGGCCAAAGCTGTAGGGATCATCAATCAGATTTTGCTGGCCGTGCCAGATAACGGCGAGCTGATAACGAAATGGGTTTTTACGACGGGGCATTACGCCAGAAAAGAAGCCTCGCGAGTCAATACACTCCAGGTTGCCCACTTTACGTCCGGTTTTGGGTTCAATCACCCAGACTTCTGTAGCATCCGGTAACAGTGCCCGAACCTCCAGTCCCACCTCTGTACGGTGCATCCCAAGCACAGAAAAGGGGTCGGCAAAATGACCCGCAATAAGCGCATTAATCACGTCTCTATCCACACGATCAGACATGGTATTCATCCTGTTTTTATGTCGCCCTTTTTAAGCGCGCCGGACGACTTTTAATGTGACCTGAACGGTGCAGCCTATCCTCTCTGCTCCGCCCTACCCTCAGGTGAGAAATCAATCTTCCTTAAAGCATAGCCAACGACGTTACTCCTCCAGATAAAAAATAAGACATCTACGCTTTACTCCATGTAGTACGCAAAAAAAGGGGGTGAAAATCACCCCCGGTAGTTAACACATTATTACGCCAGCTGGCGCAGCATGCGGCGCAACGGTTCGGCTGCACCCCACAAGAGCTGGTCGCCAACGGTGAAGGCGGACAAGAACTCCGGCCCCATATTCAACTTACGCAGACGACCAACCGGCGTGGTCAACGTGCCGGTCACGGCAGCCGGGGTCAGTTCACGCATGGTGATATCGCGATCGTTTGGTACCACTTTCGCCCACGGGTTGTGTGCAGCCAGCAGCTCTTCCACGGTCGGGATAGACACATCTTTTTTCAGTTTGATGGTGAACGCCTGGCTGTGGCAGCGCAGCGCACCGATACGTACGCACAGTCCGTCAACCGGAATGGTGTTCGCGGTGGCGAGGATTTTGTTGGTCTCGGCCTGGCCCTTCCACTCTTCGCGGGTCTGGCCGTTATCCAGCTGTTTGTCGATCCACGGGATCAGACCACCGGCCAGCGGTACGCCGAAGTTGTCGACTGGCAGCTCACCGCTACGGGTCAGTTGAGTGACTTTACGTTCGATATCGAGAATAGCGGACGCCGGGTTTGCCAGCTCATGTGCGACGCTGTCGTGCAACTGGCCCATCTGGGTCAGCAGCTCACGCATATGGCGCGCACCGCCACCGGAAGCCGCCTGGTATGTCGCCACGGACACCCACTCCACCAGATCCTGCGCGAACAGGCCGCCCAGAGACATCAGCATCAGGCTGACGGTGCAGTTACCACCAACAAAGGTTTTCACCCCTTTGTTCAGGCCGTCGGTGATCACGTCCTGGTTAACCGGGTCGAGAATGATGATGGCATCGTCTTTCATGCGCAGCGAAGAGGCTGCGTCAATCCAGTAACCCTGCCAGCCGCTTTCACGCAGCTTTGGATAGATTTCGTTGGTATAATCGCCGCCCTGGCAAGTGACAATAATGTCGAGTGCCTTCAGCGCTTCCAGATCGAAAGCATCCTGCAACGTACCAGTGGTGCCGCCAAAGGAAGGCGCAGCCTGGCCAAGCTGGGAAGTGGAGAAGAAGACCGGGCGGATGGCGTCGAAATCGCGCTCTTCAACCATGCGTTGCATGAGTACAGAGCCGACCATACCGCGCCAGCCGATAAAACCAACGTTTTTCATAGCATTTTTTCCTGCAGAGGGTGTGTGCTGTTGTGCAAGCCAGTATTGAACTGGGATATGCTTCACATTACAAAATGCTGCCAAAGCTGCAAGCAAAATTAATCGATGATTGCCCGGCAATCAGAAAAAGAGCTAATCATCGGAATAACACTACTAAGTATCAGGGATAATTTAAAGATGAGTGAAATCATTTCCGCCGCGGTTTTGTTGATCCTGATTATGGATCCACTCGGAAACCTGCCTATCTTCATGTCCGTGCTGAAGCACACCGAGCCGAAGCGCCGTCGGGCGATCATGATCCGCGAGCTGCTCATCGCTCTGCTGGTGATGTTTATCTTCCTGTTTGCGGGCGAAAAAATCCTCGCATTCCTGAATTTGCGCGCTGAAACGGTTTCAATTTCCGGCGGGATTATTCTGTTCCTGATTGCCATCAAGATGATTTTCCCGAGTGCCGAAGGGGGCAGTAGCGGTCTGCCTGCGGGTGAAGAGCCGTTCATCGTACCGCTGGCAATCCCACTGGTGGCCGGGCCGACGATCCTGGCGACGCTGATGCTGCTTTCACATCAATACCCGAATCAGATGAGCCATCTGGTGATTGCGTTACTGATCGCCTGGGGCGGGACGTTTATCATTCTGCTGCAGTCGTCTTTGTTCCTGCGTCTGCTGGGTGAGAAAGGGGTGAACGCGCTGGAGCGCCTGATGGGGTTGATTCTGGTGATGATGGCAACGCAGATGTTCCTGGATGGCATTCGGGCGTGGATGAAGGGCTAGGTAAAAGCAAAATGGCCACTGCGTGACCATTTTTAATGTTTGCTCCCTCTCCCCGTGGGAGAGGGCCGGGGTGAGGGCAATCAGGCCGCACTCCTCAAAAATAATCCTTCGTTTTGCGAGCCGCCTTCCAGAGCCTCTCTTGCCACCCGATCGGCAAAGCAGTATCTTCTTGCCGCGCCTGCAAAATCAGGCGTCAGGATTAGCCTCCTGCCAGACTTCTTCGGTGACACAAGTATTTTTGTGTCGCGCGCTTAGCTACACTCCAAGGGTGGGCCGAGCGGGGGCGTCGCAAGACGCACCGGTATCCGAAGAGGCCGGTAAGGCTAACCCTGCTCGGTTCCGCCACCAGCGAGATTAGCCTCTCCAGTGGTGGATAAAAACTACTCTTTGGAGGCGGTCATATGACTACTACCCCTGGCTTTTCTCACTCTTTATTCACTACCCCATTCGATCACACTACCGATTTCACCGAACTGGCGGACAACTGCGAGCGATTCGTAGACGTGCTGGTTGAATGTGAAGATCCGGCACAAAAGATGGCGCTATGCGGACGGCTTTCCGCCTGCCTCGCCCTGCTCCAGCCAACGCTGCTTGAGCCTGTTCCTGAACATGTAAAAGCAAGCCTGACGGTGGATGACCTGCCGCTTGACGTGCCACTCTTCGAGCCGGAAAGCGATCAGCTTGGGCAATATTGCCAGCTGTTAACGCAGCTGCTGCTGAGCCGTACTTTGTCGGCGCGTGATGAGAGAATTGCGGGAGATTTATTGCAGGATCTTGTGGCGTTTTACAGCGGTACGCTGAAAGCGCCACGCTGGCTGCGAACTAATGAGGGTGTCGTGCAGTTGTAAATCCAACCTCTGCGGTCTGATGCCCTCACCCCGGACCGTACACCCACAGGGAGAGGGAGCAAACACTAAAAACGACAATCTAAGATTGTCGTTTTACTTTTACCCTGTAGTTAGCTCAGCAGCGTAAACGCAATCATCCCGACAATCGCACCCGTAGTGCCGAGGATGGTTTCCATCAGCGTCCAGGTTTTCAGGGTTTGCGCTTCGGTGGCTCCGGTAAATTTACCGAACAGCCAGAAACCAGCGTCGTTCACGTGGGACACCACAATCGAGCCACCTGCAATACAGATAGACAGCGCCGCCATCTGCGCACCGGAGTAGTTCAGCTGTTCAATCACCGGCATCACCAGACCCACGGCGGTTAAACAGGCTACGGTTGCGGAACCCTGAATGATACGCACCGCGGCCGCCAGCACGAAGCAGGTCACTGCAATCGGCAGGCCCATACCTGTCAGCGCTTCGCCCAGAGCCGGGCCCACGCCAGAATCCACCAGCACCTGCTTGAACACACCACCCGCACCGATCACCAGCAGAATGATGCCCGCAGGCTGCAGCGCGTGACCGCAGATCTCCATCACCCTGTCTTTCGGCATACCCTGACGCATCGCCAGGCCATAAATGGCGACCAGACACGCCACCAGGATCGCAGTGAATGGATGGCCGATAAACTCAAACCATTCATACGCGGTAGACCCTACCGGCACGAAACGCGCGGCGATGGTTTTCAGACCCACCAGCACCAGCGGCAGCAGGATCAACGACAGGCTGAAACCGAAGGACGGCATTTTACCTTCGCCCAGATGCGGCTCAGTAACGTCATCCGGAATGTGCAGCTCAACGTAGCGGCTGATAAAATTGCCCCACAGCGGACCGGCAATAATCATGCCCGGGATCGCCGCACACAGGCCAATCAGGATCATCCAGCCAAAGTCAGCGTGCATCTGCGACGCCAGCAGCATCGGGGCAGGCCCCGGCAGCAGGAACGCTGCGGCAGCGGCCACACCCGCAAACAGCGGAATGACCAGCTTCACCAGGTTGGTACCGGTATGACGTGCCATTGAGAACGCCACGCTAATCAGCAGCACCACCGCCACCTCAAAGAACAGCGGTAACGCACAAATCAGACCGGCCAGGCCAATCGCGTAGTGTGCGCGGCTGTGCCCGAACGATTTCAACATCCTGACGGCAATCTGATCGACTGCGCCCGTCTCATGCAAAATCTTGCCAAACATCGCGCCCAGCGCGACCACAATCGCCAGGAAACCCAGCGTGCCGCCCATCCCTTTTTCCATCGTCGCTGCGATTTTATCGAGCGGCATACCGGAAAAGAGACCTGCACCAATAGAAACCACCATCAAAGCAACGAAAGCATGCATACGCGCCTTCATCACTAAAAACAGCAGCAGCAACACAGAACCCACTGCTGTTAAAACAAGCGTTAATGTACTCACAACTTACTGCCTTTTAGTAATAACCCCGATGGTGCTGGCAACAACACCTTCCAGTGACTGATCGATATCAACCACTAAAACATCTTTCTCATCCGCACCCGGCTCCTGCAGCGCGTCGAACTGCGTCACCAGCATCTGGGTTTTGAAGAAGTGCCCTTTACGCGCCTTCAGGCGGCTTTCAATCACCCCGAAATCCCCTTTCAGGTAGATGAAAGAGAGGTTCGGATTACCGTCACGCAGCAGGTCGCGGTAGGTTTTTTTCAGCGCGGAACACACAATCAAAGAGACTTCGTTGGTGCGCTGCATCGCAAAGGCAGCATCGTTCAGCGCCTGCAACCACGGTTTGCGGTCGTCGTCGTTCAGCGGCTCGCCTGCGGCCATTTTCATGATGTTGCTGCGTGGATGGAGGAAGTCGCCATCAAGAAACGCGGCATGGAGTTGATGCGCCACTTCGCTTGCTACGGCAGATTTACCGCTACCGGAAACGCCCATCAGGACGTAAACGTGGTGATCATGATTAGTCGTGCTCAAAGGGTGTCCCTCAGTCAATTGTTACGGGTAACAGTTATCGGTAACATTGTCCTGCCGGGGCAAAAGAGAAGCAATATCCAAACGTGCGTGAAGTGAATAACTGTGAGCTACTTCAAATTTGTCAGCTCAAATAGATCCACCCGGTGACAAGGTGAAACCTAAATCTAACATTTTGGGGGTAACCACCTCACCACGAATGCGCGCCAGCAGGCGTTCTGCACCAATGCGGCCCATGCGTTCACGCGGTGTCAGGACGCTCGCCAGACGCGGTTCCATCACCTGGCCGATGTCATGACCGTGGAAACCGGCAATCGCCATATCGTCCGGGATCTTCAGCCCCAGACGCTGGCATTCGAACGCCGCACCAACCGCAAGGTCATCGTTGGTACAGAAAATACCGTCCAGTTGCGGGTACTCACGTCGTGCCTGGCGCATCAGTTCAATCCCCGACGTATAGGAGGACGATTGCTCCACCATTACGCTGTACGGGGTTAAATTCGCGTCGAGCATCGCCTGCTCGTATCCTTTCTGTTTGATGATAGTACGCTCATCCAGACGCGCCCCCAGGTAAGCCACATGGCGATGGCCGCGCGCGATGATCGCTGCCGTCATCTGGCGCGCCGCTTCGAAGTTATCAAAGCCAACGGCAATATCGAGGCACGGCGACTGGCTGTCCATCAGCTCCACCACCGGGATCCCTGCCACTTCAATCATCTTCAGCGTGCGTGGGGTGTGAGTACGTTCGGTTAAAATCAGGCCGTCGATGTTCCAGGAAAGCATCGATTCAAGACGTTCTTCTTCCAGTTCCGGCTTGTACCCGTAGTGAGCGAGCATGGTCTGGTAACCAAAGGCATCCGTCACGCTTTCAATACCGCGTAACACTTCGGCGAAAACCTGGTTGGTTAAGGAAGGCAGGAGGACGCCCACCGCACGGCTGGTCGCATTGGAGAGTATATCGGGTGCGCGGTTGGGGATATAACCCAGTTCATCAAGGGCTGCAGCAATCTTGCCACGCAACGCCACGGAAACCTGTTCCGGGTTACGTAAAAAACGGCTGACCGTCATTTTGGTCACACCAACGCGATCGGCGACATCCTGAAGTACGGGGCGTTTCTTTTTCATCGTCCTGAGAAATCTTGAGTGAGAGATTTGCTCAGTTTATCACGGACAAAGCTCAACCTTCCCCGTTTAAAGGGAAGGTTGAGCAATTATTTATACCGGAGGTAAATCAAACAGCAGAATTTCGCTTTCGCTGTCGGCATGTACAGACAGTGCCTGCTCATCCCAGATAGCCAGACCATCGCTGGTGGTGGCTTTGGTACCATTAATGGTCACTTCGCCTTTCACCACCTGGATCCACACGCGGCGGTTGGCGGCAATCTGATGCACAGACTGTTCATCTTTCGCCAGTGCCCAGCGATACAGCTCCATATCCTGATGCACTTTCAGGGAGCCTTCACGCGCATCCGGGGACAGTACCAGCTGTTTACCCTGCTCGGCGTCGAAGCGACGCTGTTCGTAGCGCGGCGTGATGCCGGTTTCTTCCGGAATGATCCAGATTTGATACAGACGCAGACGGTCAGTTTTGCTTGGGTTGTACTCAGAGTGACGCACCCCGGTACCTGCGCTCATAATCTGGAACTCACCCGCCGGAACCTGCTCTTTGTTGCCCATGCTGTCCTGGTGCTCAACCGCCCCTTCCAGCACATAGGTCAGGATTTCCATGTCTTTGTGCGGGTGGGTACCGAAGCCCTGGCCTGCATCAATCACGTCGTCGTTAATCACGCGCAGTGCAGAGAAGCCCATGAAGTTCGGGTCATAATAGTCAGCAAACGAGAATGAATGCCATGAGTCCAGCCAGCCATGATTCGCGTGACCACGTTCGTTTGCTTTGCGTAAGTAGATCATTGTTTTCACCCTCAGTTCGTTTCGATGGACTAAGTGTGGACGCAAACCGCCTGGGATCATAGAGGGTGAAAATTGACTCCTCTGTTCAAAAATTGTGAACAAGTACAGAGGAGCTATATTTGCTTATTTTGCGAGGGTTACCGTGGCAGGAGAAGCCTGAGCAAAGGCCCGTTCAAGGATTTCGAGGTTAGTCAGAACGTCAGATTCCTTGACGTAATTCGGCGCACCGTTGCTGATCGTCTCAAACAGTGCATCATAGACGCGACCATAGTCACCCGTTTCAGGTTTCAACTCTTCCCTGACCGTCACGCCTGCGTCATTCACATACTCCAGCACGCCCACCGAATCATCCGCCGCAAAGCCCGGTTCACCTGGCATAATATTGGCCTTCAGGCTGGTTTCCTGCTGGTCGATGCCGTACCTGATAAACGAGCCTCTGGTACCGTGAACGATAAATTTCGGGTAGTCGATTTTCACCAGATGGCTGGTTTTAACGATAGCTTTCAGGTCGCCGTAAAACAGCTGTGCTTCAAAGGTATCGTCCGGGTTAGCGTTATTGCGCAGGCTGCGGATGTCATACGCCACATGGTCCGGGCGACCAAACAGAGAGATAATTTGATCCATGGTGTGTACACCCAGACCATAAAATGCACCGTCCTGCGGCAGGCCGGGTTTGGTTTCCGCCACCGGGCGGAAGTAATCGAAATGGCTTTCAATCTCAACGATATCGCCGAGCTTACCGCTCTCAATGGCCTTTTTCGCCGTCAGGAAGCAGCTGTCAAAACGGCGATTCTGGTATGGCGTAACGGTCAGCCCTTTGCTTTTCGCCAGCGCAAACAGGGTTTTCGCTTCGGCAAGCGTTGGGGTAAACGGTTTTTCCACCAGCACGTTTTTGCCTGCTTCGAGCGCGCGTTTGGCGTAGTCAAAATGGCTGTCGGCGTGGGTACAAACGATCATCAGCTGTACCTGTGGATCGTTTAAAACCTCATCAAGATCGCTGGTGAAATGAATATGAGAGTACTGCGGAGATTGCTCTTCTGGCTTCGCGCTGCGCCGGTAAATGTGGGCAACGTGCCAGCGGTCTTTACGGTGGAGAACATACGGAAGATGGTAACGCATGGTGCTTTTACCAAATCCGATAAATGCACAGTTCAGGGTCATGGCTCAGTCCTTTTTAAGGTTACTGTGAGATACAGTAGCGCAAGTTTTGCCCTCACCCCACCCCTCTCCCACAGGGAGAGGGAGAAAAACAGGCAAAAAAAAGCCAGCTAGAAGCTGGCTAAAGTAATACTGGAAGCAATGTGAGCAATGTCGTGCTTTCAGGTTCCCGTAGAGGTCTTCCTGAACGCGAAGCAATAATAATCATTCTCATTCGCACTTGTCCAATCTTTTTTGCAAAAAATAGCAGTTGACGCAATTTTTAAAGTCATTGATGTTGGAAGGGACGTTTAACTGACTGAGGATGAAGGAATGAGTGAGATAGTGATACGCCACGCTGAACCAAAAGATTACGATGCCATTCGTCAGATCCATTCCCAGCCGGAGGTGTACCACAACACGCTACAGGTTCCTCATCCTTCAATGGAAATGTGGCAAATGCGGCTAGGCGACCAGCCGGGTATTAAGCAGCTGGTTGCCTGCATTGACGATATCGTGGTCGGGCATCTCACTATTGATGTCGCCCAGCGCCCACGCCGTAGCCACGTCGCCGATTTCGGTATCTGCGTTGATGCACAGTGGCAAAACCGTGGCGTCGCCAGCGCACTGATACGCACCATGATTGATATGTGCGACAACTGGCTGCGCGTCGACCGTATTGAGCTGACGGTGTTTGTGGATAACGAACCGGCGATTGCGGTCTACAAGAAACACGGGTTTGAGATTGAAGGCACTGGCAAGCGCTACGGGCTGCGCAACGGCGAGTATGTGGACGCGTATTATATGGCGCGGATGAAGTAGTTCATTTCCCCCTCACCCCGGCCCTCTCCCCTATGGAGAGAGGGTTAGGGTGAAGGGAAAAATCAGTACCCCGCCGTCAAATCATCCACCGAACGCGGGTCCGATGCCCCAAACAGCGCGCCGTCCGGCCCGACCATAATGCTCTGGGTACTGCCCATCGCCTCTTTCACCGCCACTTTCTGTCCGCGCTGCTCCAGCAGTTTGATCGTGTCCGGGCTAAAGCCTTTCTCGACGCGCAGTTCATCCGGCAGCCACTGATGGTGGAAGCGTGGAGCATTGGTCGCTTCGGCGACGTTCATCCCAAAATCAATGCTGTTCACCACCATCTGCAGCACGGTGGTAATGATACGGCTACCACCAGGGCTGCCGGTCACCAGCCAGGTTTTACCGTCTTTCACCACGATGGTTGGCGACATCGACGACAGCGGCCGTTTCTTCGGCCCGACGGCGTTAGCATCACCGCCTACCAGCCCGTAGACGTTTGGCACGCCCGGTTTGGCGGAGAAGTCGTCCATCTCGTTGTTCATCAGAATGCCGCTGTTGCCCGCCACAATCCCGGTACCAAAGGTGGTGTTGAGCGTGTAGGTCACCGCTACCGCATTACCGTCTTTATCCACCACCGAGAAGTGGGTGGTCTGGTTGCTTTCGTACGGGGCCAGCTTGCCTGGGCGGATCTCACTGGACGGTTTAGCCTTGTTGATGTCGATCTGATCGGCAATGGATTTGGCGTAGGCTTTATTGGTTAACGCCTGCCACGGTACCTTCACAAAGTCCGGGTCACCGAGGTATTCCGAGCGGTCAGCGTAGGCATGCTTTTCCGCCTCCGCCATCACCTGCATGGCATCCGCACTGCCAAAGCCAAACTTGTGCATATCGAAGTTTTCAAGGATGTTGAGGATCTGCACGATATGAATGCCCCCGGAGGACGGTGGCGGCATGGAGTAAACCTGATACCCGCGATACTCCCCGCTGATGGGGGTGCGCTCTACCGCCTTGTACTCCGCCAGATCCACTTTGGTGATAAGCCCGCCGTTCTTTTTCATTTCGTCGGCAATCTGGTCGGCAATCGCCCCTTTGTAGAAAGCATCCGGGCCGTGCTCCGCTATCAGCTCAAGGCTTTTCGCGAGGTTCTTTTGCACCAGTTGGTCACCCTGCTTCAGCGGCTCGCCGTTTTTCCAGAAGATCGCTTTACTGTTTTCATGCTGAGGGATGACTTCGCTGCCGTAGGTTTTGAGATCGTCCGCCAGCGCGTCATTCACCACAAAACCGTCGCGCGCCAGCTTAATTGCAGGCTGCACCACTTTGTTCAGCGGCATCGTGCCGTATTTTTCCAGCGCCAGCGAGAAGCCCGCAACGGTGCCCGGCGTACCGGAGGCAAGATGCGAGGTCAGGGATTTTTTACTGTCCGGGTTGCCCTGAGCGTCAAGGAACATATCCCGGGAGGCCTGATTGGGTGCCATTTCACGGAAATCGATAGCCGTGGTTTTCCCGTCTTTGGTTCGCAGCATCATAAAACCACCACCGCCCAGGTTACCCGCCTGCGGGTGTGTTACCGCCAGCGCATATCCCACCGCAACGGCGGCATCTACCGCGTTACCCCCCTGCTTAAGAATATCGACACCGACTTTCGTTGCCAGCGCGTCCACCGACGCCACCATGCCATGTGTCGCCCGCACGGGATGAAAAACATCTTCTTCCACGCCGTAGGACACTGGTGGAGCCGCAGGCGGGTTGGCCGCCACGCTAAATGTGCCGCCTGCCATCAGTGCGGCGATCGCTACCCAGCGCAAAAACGTTGGTTTCATCATTATTGTTCTCCAGGTGAAGGGATCCATATTCCCCGGTTAAGCCTGGTTCACAACTCCTAAAAAATCATCGTTATGCCGGATTCAGGGTAAACTTAAGAAAAGCCTCAGAAGGAGGAGACAACCGTGAAACAGCTTTTGATCATTGCAGCACTGATACCCTTTACCGCGCTCGCACAGCCCCTGAATACCCTGAATAACCCGAACCAGCAGGGTTATGTCATTCCCAGCCAGCAGCGTATGCAAACGGAGATGATGAGCCAACAGCAGCAGCAAAAAGGGATGCTGAACCAGCAGCTGAAAATGCAGACCCAGATGCAGCAGCAGGGCCTGCAAAACCAGATGGATGCCAATACCCAGCGCATTCAGCAGGGCCAGGTACGTGAGCAGCCGTTGCCAAACCATAACGGCGGCATGTTAGGCGGGGGAACAACCCAAAGTAGCGGTCAGCAGCATATGCTGCCGCCGCAGTCGAATGGCAGTATGCTTAATCCACAGAACTAAAATTCGGGCCAATCAGATCAATTGCATCGGTACAGATGCAGTCCACTCCCCAGCGCAGCAGCTCAGCCGCACGCTGGGGTTTGTTGACGGTGTAAACCAGAATATGCAGACCCGCCGCTTTCAACATCTTCACCCGTGCTTCATCCAGCAGCGAGTGGTTCAGGTGGATAGACACACAGGCTAAGCGGGACGTCAGCTCGCGCCAGTCTTCACGCCATTCGTCCAGCAGCAGCCCGCGCGGCAGCTCCGGCACAGCAGCCTGCGCCGCTTCCAGTGCGTCAATTTCAAACGACGACAGCAGCGGTGCGGTCATTCCTTCCCACAGCTCACGAGCAGCCAGCGCAACCGCTTTGCCCGTCAGTGGCCCGGTGCCCGTGGTCGGTTTGATTTCGATGTTAGCCATCATCCCGTGTTGACGACAGCGGTCTGCTACGTTCGCCAGCAGCGGCAGCGGTTCGCCCTTGAATTCGCCGCTGTACCAGCTTCCGGCATCCACGTTCAGCAGGTCACGCCACGGCAACTCCCCTGCTACGCCCCAGCCGTTGCTGGTGCGTTCGAGGTTGTCATCGTGCAGCAGGAAAATTTCGCCGTCTTTCGACAGTTTGGCGTCGAACTCGATCATCGTATGACCGTAACGCGCCCCCATGTCGATCGCCGCCAGGGTATTTTCCGGTGCCAGTTTACCGCCGCCACGGTGGGCGACGATGTGGGGATAAGGCCAGTTGCTCATACTCGTTGTCCTGTTTCACCGTCAAAGAAGTGCAGGTGATTTTCCGGCAAATGCAGCCACAGCGTGCTGCCTGCTTTAGGGCGTTCCTGGTGTGCCAGACGCACCACCAGTTTTTGCTCGCCCCACCGTCCGTGCGCCAGGTTATCTGCCCCCAGCATCTCCAGCGTGTCCATCACCAACGGCACGCCGCCTTCCGCCTGAGAAGTTAAACCGATATGCTCCGGGCGGATACCGAGCGTCATTTTACGCCCGGCGTAGCCACGATAGTACCAGTTGATCGGGATGGCCATCCCGCTTTCCAGCTCAAAGTGCGTGCCCGCGTTGCTGATATGGCCTTCCAGCAGGTTCATCGCCGGGCTGCCGATAAAGCTCGCCACAAAGCGGGTGGCCGGTTTCTCATACACTTCCACCGGGGTGCCAATCTGCTCGGCGATGCCTTTGTTCATCACCATCACCCGCTGGGCGAGGGTCATGGCCTCCACCTGATCGTGGGTCACGTACAGGGATGTTGTTTTCAGACGGCGATGCAATTGTTGCAGCTCAAGGCGCATCTGCACGCGCAGTTTGGCATCCAGGTTGGAGAGTGGTTCGTCGAACAGGAATACCGCCGGGTCGCGCACGATGGCACGTCCCATCGCCACGCGCTGACGCTGGCCGCCGGAAAGCTCACGTGGGCGGCGCTTCAGCAAACCGTCCAGCTCCAGAATGCGTGCCGCTTCTTTCACCCGCTCGTCGATATGGCTTTTGCCCATACCGCGAATTTTCAGCCCCCAGGCCATGTTCTCTTCCACGCTCATGTGCGGGTAAAGGGCATAGTTCTGGAACACCATCGCGATGCCCCTGTCTTTCGGCTCCATCTCGGTGACGCGCTGGCGGTCAATCCAGATATCGCCGGAGGTCACGCGTTCCAGCCCGGCCACCATACGCAACAGCGTCGATTTGCCACAGCCAGACGGGCCGACCATCACAATGAACTCTCCGTCCGCCACATCAAGCGTGAGCGGCTGAATGACCTGGGTTTTGCCGTCCCAGCTTTTGGTTACTGCCTGAAGTTTCAGTCCTGCCATCTTATTTCTCACTGTCCACTAAACCACGCACAAACGCACGCTGCATGGCTAAAACGATTACGACCGGGGGGATAAGGGTGAGCAGCATCGCCGCCATGACCTGGTTCCAGAGGGTGGTGCCTTCACCGGTGGCGATCATGCCTTTGATGCCCGCCACGGCGGTGCCGAGGTTGACGTCCTGGATAATCAGCAGCGGCCACAGGTACTGGTTCCAGCCGTAGATAAAGGTGATCACAAACAGCGCCGCGAGGTTGGTTTTCGACAGCGGCAACACGATGTCGCGGAAGAAGCGCATCGGCGAAGCACCGTCGATACGCGCCGCTTCAATCAGTTCGTCCGGCAGGGTCATAAAGAACTGACGGAACAGGAAAGTAGCGGTCGCCGAGGCCATCAGCGGCAAGGTTAAGCCCGCGTAGCTGTCCAGCATATTCAGGTTGGCAATCACTTCCACCGTCGGGAAGATACGGACTTCCACTGGCAGCATCAGGGTGATGAAAATCATCCAGAAGAACAGGTTACGCAGGGGAAAACGGAACCAGACGATGGCAAAAGCAGATAGCATCGACACCGTAATTTTGCCCACCGTAATACCGAACGCCATGATGAAGCTGTTGAGCATCATCAGCCAGAATGGTGCGCTGTTGGCACCCACGCCCTGCGTCCAGATGGTTTCCATGTTCTCGAACAGATGTCCGCCCGGGATCAGCGTCATCGGCGTATCAAACACCGCTTTGGTGTCCAGCGTGGCGGCCACAAAGGCCACATAAAGCGGGAACAGGATGACGATAATGCCCAGAATCAGCATGGTATGGCTGAAAATCGTCAGCCCGCGACGGTTCTCAATCATTGGTAGCGCACCTTACTTTCAACATAACGGAACTGCACCACCGTAAGGATGATGACGAGGAACATCAGCACGACCGACTGCGCGGCGGAGGCTGAGAGATCCAGACCGGCAAAACCTTCGCGGTAGATCTTGTAGATCAGCGTGGTCGTCGCCTGTACCGGGCCACCAGCGGTCGCAGCGTCGATCACCGGGAAGGTATCGAAGAAGGCGTACACAAGGTTAACCACCAGCAGGAAGAAACTCACCGGGGCGATCAGCGGCAACGACAGTCTGAAGAAGCGGCGAACCGGGCCTGCACCATCAATCGCCGCAGCTTCTACCAGCGAACGCGGAATGGATTGCAGCGCGGCAAAGAAGAACAGGAAGTTGTAGCTGATCTGCTTCCATACTGAGGCAAACACCACCAGGAACATGGCCTGACCGCTGTTCTGTGCGTGGTTCCACTCAACACCAAATTCCGCGAGGAAGTGGGTAATCAACCCGCGCCCTGGGTTAAACAGGAAGATCCACAGCACGGCAGCAACCGCAGGGGCCACAGCGTAAGGTAACAGCATCAGCGTCTGATAGAGACGGCTGCCGCGCACCACATAATCCACCAGCGCGGCAAAAAACAGCGAGGCGATAAGGCCGCTCACGGTAACCAGCGTGCTGAATTTGATCGTCGTCCAGAAGGCGTCGATGTAGTAGCTGTCGTGCCACAGGGCCGCGAAGTTATCCAGGCCGACAAACTGGCTGGAAAGCCCGAACGGATCGACACTTTGTACCGAGTACCACAGCGCTTCGCCCGCAGGCCAGATAAAGAAGATAACGGTGATGACCAGTTGCGGCGCGACCAGCAAATACGGCAGCCAGCGCGAACGAAACACGGGACGGGATGAGGACATAAATTAGCTCAGGTTGATTTCCCCTCACCCCAGCCCTCTCCCAAAGGGAGAGGGTGTATGAGTTCCCTCTCCCTTTGGGAGAGGGCGAGGGTGAGGGTAAAAGGATTAAGACTTTGTCGACTGCTCAAAGCGGCGCAGCAGCTGATTTCCGCGCTCTACCGCAGAGTCCAGCGCCTGCTGTGGGGTTTTCTTACCGGTCCACACGCTTTCCAGCTCTTCATCAACGATGGTGCGGATCTGCGGCATGTTGCCCAGACGCAGACCTTTGGTGAATGGCAACGGTGGCTTGTTCAGCATCTGACGCGTGGCGATATCCGCCCCTGGGTTCTTGTCATAGAAGCCCTGCTCGCGGGTCAGGTCATACGCGGCTTTGGTGATTGGCAGGTAGCCCGTTTTCTGGTGCCATTCTGCGGCAATCTCAGGCTTCGCCAGGAAGTCGAGGAACTCGGCCACGCCTTTATAAGTGCCTTTGTCTTTACCCTGCATCACCCACAGGCTCGCCCCGCCGATGATGGCGTTCTGCGGCGCGCCTTTCACATCAGCGTCGTAAGGCATCATGCCCACGCCGTAGTTGAATTTGGCGTAGTGACGGATATCCGCCAGCGAACCAGAAGACGCGGTGGTAATGGCACAGTCACCGTTGTAGAACTTCTCCGTAGATTCGTCTTTACGACCGAAGTAGCTGAAATCGCCCTTCTTGTTCAGTGCCTCCAGCAGCGCAATGTGTTTCACCTGCTCTGGCTTGTTGAACTCCAGTACCGCGTCAGTGCCGTCAAAACCGTTGTTTTTGGTGGCAACTGGCAGACCGTGCCAGGCGCTGAAGTTTTCAATCTGGATCCAGCCCTGCCAGCCGCTGGCGTAACCGCACTTCATACCCGCCGCTTTCAGCTTCGCGGTGTACTCGGCCAGATCCTGCCAGGTTTTTGGTGGCTGCTCCGGGTCTAAACCGGCTTTCTTAAAGGCGTCTTTGTTGTAGTACAGCACCGGCGTGGAGCTGTTGAATGGCTGAGACAGCAGGTGACCGGTTTTAGAATCTGTGTAGTAACCCGCCACCGTCGGCACGAACTGAGATTCGTCGAAGTTGATGCCTGCATCTTTAAAGACTTCGTACACGGGTTTGATGGCTTTAGAGGCCATCATGGTGGCGGTACCCACTTCATAAACCTGTAACAACGCAGGCGCGTTACCGGTACGGAAAGCGGCAATGCCCGCGCTCAGGCTCTGCTCGTAGTTACCTTTGTACACCGGCACAATTTTGTAATCCGGGTGGGTGTCGTTGAAGCGTTGCGCCAGGGAGTCGACTTCTTTACCCAACTCCCCTTCCATAGAATGCCAGAACGGAATGGTGGTGACAGCCATTGCGTTCGTCGCAAAAGCCAGACCCAGTGCCAGACCCAAAGCTGTGTGTCGTAACGATGTCATTGTCATCTCTCTTATTGTGCCGGATGCGCGATATCACGCGTTTTATGCTCGCGAGGTAACATGACATGCTCGAATGACAGAAAAATAACTGTTTGTTTACAGATAAGTGACAGCAAAGCGTCAGGGGGATGATGGTTATGTGAAGGCGTTGGGTGTGGTCTGGTGCCCTCACCCCGGCCCTCTCCCACAGGCAGAGGGAGAACACATGAAGTGGTTTAATAGTTTTAGACACGTTCAGAGGTTATAAATTAAATAACTGATGAGGTGCAAAAAATGAATTC
>NZ_JBJURN010000003.1:0-239167 GCF_046622475.1 Enterobacter sp. LM3
TTAAAAGTTTGATGCTCAATGAATTAAACTTCGTAATGAATTACGTGTTCACTCGTTGAGACTTGGTATTCATTTATCGTCCGAGGACGTTAAGAATCCATGTCACTTTGAGTGCCCACACAGATTGTCTGATAAATTGTTAAAGAGCAGTGCCGCTTCGTTTTCGCTGCGGCGCGGGGTGTGCATATTACGCTTTCCCGCTACAGAGTCAAGCATTTTATTTTGCTTTTCTCTGCTGGTGTTCATCTCTGAACCCCGCTAACCCGGCGGCCTGTAAGCCGTTGTTCCGTGTCAGTGGAGGCGCATTATAGGGAGTTATTCTGAAGCTGCAAGGATAAAGTGAAAATTATTTACCGACCGCTCACTTTCCAGGCAAATCACTTCCCAGACCTCAATTCTGGCCTGGTTTTTAAACAAAAACGAGCCGCAAGCGGCCCGTTTTTAGTGTTTTGTGACTTACTGCACTGCCACAATGCGATCGTCGTTGGCTTCCAGACGGATGACTTTGCCCGGAATCAGCTCCCCGGAGAGGATTTGCTGAGCCAGCGGGTTTTCAATCTGCTGCTGAATAGCGCGTTTCAATGGACGCGCCCCATAAACCGGATCGTAGCCATTTTCACTCAGCAGCTTCAGCGCATCATCAGAGATATGGATTTCATATCCACGCTCTTCCAGACGTTTGTACAGACGCTGCAGCTGGATCTGTGCAATCGACGCAATATGTTTCTCACCCAGAGGATGGAACACCACCACTTCATCAATACGGTTGATGAACTCAGGACGGAAACTATGGCTGACCACACCAAGAACCAGATCTTTCATATGGCTGTAGTCCAGTTCACCGAAACGTTCCTGAATCAAATCAGAACCCAGGTTCGAGGTCATAATCACCACCGTATTACGGAAATCGACCGTTCTCCCCTGCCCGTCCGTCAGACGGCCATCATCCAGCACCTGCAGCAGGATGTTAAATACATCCGGATGTGCTTTTTCCACTTCATCCAGCAAGATGACGGAGTAAGGACGACGGCGAACCGCCTCTGTCAGATAGCCACCTTCTTCATAACCGACATATCCCGGAGGTGCACCGACCAAACGCGATACGGAGTGTTTCTCCATAAACTCGGACATATCGATACGCACCATCGCGTCGTCGCTGTCGAACATAAAGTTAGCCAACGCTTTGCACAGCTCGGTTTTACCGACACCGGTCGGCCCCAGGAACAGGAACGAACCAATTGGGCGATTCGGATCGGACAGGCCCGCACGACTACGACGAATGGCGTTGGAAACCGCTTCGACCGCCTCGTTCTGACCAATGACGCGATTATGCAGATCCTGCTCCATACGCAGCAGTTTTTCACGTTCGCCCTCCAGCATGCGAGCGACCGGAATACCTGTCCAGCGCGCCAGCACCTCGGCAATCTCCGCATCCGTCACTTTATTACGTAACAGACGCATTGTTTTGCCTTCGGACTGTGTCGCGAGCTCAAGCTGTTTTTCCAGCTCAGGAATTTTGCCGTACTGAAGCTCAGACATCCGCGCCAGATCGCCGACGCGACGCGCCTGTTCAATAGCTATTTTTGCCTGCTCCAGCTCCGCTTTGATCGTCTGAGTGCCAGAGAGTGACGCTTTCTCCGCTTTCCACTCTTCTTCTAACTCAGAATACTGACGCTCTTTATCGTCCAGCTCTTCATTGAGCATATCCAGGCGTTTCTTACTGGCTTCATCAGACTCTTTCTTCAGCGCCTGCTGTTCCAGCTTGAGCTGAATGATGCGACGGTCGAGCCTGTCCAGTTCTTCCGGTTTAGAGTCAATCTGCATACGAATGCTTGATGCAGCTTCATCAATCAGGTCGATGGCTTTATCCGGCAACTGACGATCGGCAATATAGCGGTGTGAAAGCGTGGCTGCCGCGACAATCGCCGGGTCGGTGATCTGCACATGATGGTGCAGCTCATAACGTTCTTTCAGACCACGCAGAATTGCGATGGTATCTTCAACACTTGGCTCTGCGACAAACACTTTCTGGAAACGACGTTCCAGCGCGGCATCTTTTTCAATGTACTGACGGTACTCATCCAGCGTCGTCGCCCCCACGCAGTGAAGCTCACCACGCGCCAGAGCAGGTTTCAGCATATTCCCGGCATCCATTGCGCCGTCCGCTTTACCCGCACCAACCATCGTATGCAGTTCGTCGATAAACAGAATGACGTTGCCTTCCTGTTTCGCCAGATCGTTAAGTACACCTTTCAGACGCTCTTCAAACTCACCGCGGTATTTCGCCCCGGCCACCAGCGCGCCCATATCCAGCGCCAGTACGCGACGGCCTTTCAGCCCTTCCGGCACTTCACCGTTCACAATACGCTGCGCCAGCCCTTCAACAATGGCCGTTTTACCGACGCCAGGCTCACCAATCAGCACAGGGTTGTTTTTGGTACGGCGCTGCAGTACCTGGATAGTACGGCGAATTTCTTCATCACGGCCGATCACCGGGTCAAGTTTGCCCTGCTCAGCACGTTCAGTCAGATCGACCGTAAATTTTTTCAAAGCCTGACGTTGGTCTTCGGCTCCCTGATCGTTCACGCTTTCACCTCCGCGCATTTTCTCAATCGCCTGAGTCACATTGGCAGTGGTTGCGCCGGCAGTTTTCAGCAGGTCGGTCAAGGTACCGCGTGATTCGAGCGCCGCCAGAACAAACAGCTCTGACGAAATAAAGTTGTCTCCACCTTTTTGCGCCAGCTTGTCGCAAAGGTTCAGCACGCGCACCAGATCCTGAGACGGCTGTACGTCGCCACCGGTGCCTTCCACCTGCGGTAAACGGCTCAGCGCTTGATCGATGGCTGTGCGCAACTGGCCAGCATTAATGCCAGCAGTGGTTAATAACGGACGAACCGATCCCCCTTCCTGATTCAGCAAGGCGCTCATTAAATGAAGAGGTTCGATAAACTGATTGTCGTGCCCAAGTGCGAGGGACTGGGCATCGGCGAGAGCAAGCTGGAATTTATTAGTAAGACGATCCAGACGCATAACTCCTCCCATAACTGGTCAAATTTGCTACTGGAGATTAAATGAGGTCATCCCTCAATTATTCAAGGTTAATGACCTGAATTATGTGAAAAGAAAACGGCACGTGCCGGATCGTCTTGATTCTTTAGGTTATATCAGCCAAATAAAACTTGCCATACGACCCGTCGTCTTGTCACGACGATAAGAGAAAAAATCACCCGTTTCGGTGAGAGTACAGCGATCGCCGCCGAAGATTTGCGTCACCCCGACATTATTCAGACGCTGGCGAGCAAGTTGGTAAATGTCGGCCAGATACTTTTCACCTGTTGCCATGAAAGCATTCACCGCCTGCGGATCTTTCGCCATAAAGGCTTCACGTACCTCTGGCCCTACCTCAAACGCCTTAGGGCCAATAGCCGGGCCAAGCCAGGCAATGATATTGGCCGGGTCATCGTTGAAACAGCCGACAGTCTCTTCCAGCACACCGTCGCACAGTCCACGCCAGCCCGCATGTGCGGCAGCGACCTCTGTCCCTGCCTGGTTGCAGAACAGTACCGGCAGACAATCGGCAGTCATCACGGCACAAACCGTTCCCGGAATATTGCTGTAAGAGGCATCGGCACGTTTAGACGCGTAAGGTTCACCTGTAAGCATGAGCACATCTTTACCGTGCACCTGTTCAAGCCAGACCGGTTTCGACGGTAAGTTCCCCGCAGCAAACATGCGCTTGCGGTTCTCTTCAACATGTTCAAGGTTGTCACCACAATGCGCGCCGAGGTTCAAAGACTCCCACGCGCCCTGACTCACCCCGCCGATACGGGTCGAACTGCAGGCAGCCACGCCTTCAGGTAGTGGCCACTCCGGGACAATCAGTTTGGTCATAACCAGTCCACTTGATCCTTATGCTCTTCAAAGTCAGCGCGCATCGCGTCAATCAACTCCACCATATCTTGTGGGATTGGCGCGTGCCATTCCATCTGAATACCGGTGACAGGATGGTAAAGACGCAGCATGGTTGCATGCAGCGCCTGACGATCGAATTTGCGCAATACGCTGATGAACTCATCCGATGCGCCTTTTGGCGGGCGTGGACGGCCACCATACACCTGATCCCCCACCAGCGGATGGGTGATGTGTGCCATATGGACACGGATCTGGTGAGTACGCCCGGTTTCCAGACGCAGACGCAGGCGCGTATGGATGCGGAAGTGCTCCATGATGCGATAGTGCGTTACCGCCGGTTTACCCATTGGGTGTACGGACATATGAGTACGTTTGGTTGGGTGACGGCTGATCGGCTCTTCTACCGTCCCGCCTGAAGTCATATGACCAATCGCTACCGCTTCATATTCACGCGTGATTTCACGCAGCTGCAGTGATTCAACAAGGCGAGTCTGAGCAGGAATCGTCTTCGCCACCACCATCAAACCGGTCGTGTCTTTATCCAGACGGTGGACGATACCGGCGCGCGGCACGTCAGCAATCGGCGGATAATAATGGAGGAGTGCGTTAAGCACCGTACCATCAGGGTTACCTGCGCCCGGGTGAACAACCAGATCGCGCGGCTTGTTGATGACCAGGATGTCATCATCTTCATAAACGATATCCAGCGGGATATCCTGTGGCTCGAAGCGGACGTCCTCTTCGATTTCAGCATTGATGGCGACAACTTCCCCACCTAACACTTTCTCTTTTGGTTTGTCCCAGATCTTGCCGTTAATCAGCACGCGCTGGTCAAGGATCCATTCTTTTATGCGTGAACGCGAATAATCAGGGAACAATTCGGCCAAAGCCTGATCTAAGCGTTGACCGAGCTGATTTTCGGAGACTGTTGCGGTGAGTTCTACTCGTTGTGCCATAAACTGCTTCTTTGTTTAACGTTGGGTTTTACGGCTTTGCCGTTTAATATAGTGTGCTATTGTAGCTGGTCTTAATCGGGAGCAGGAACAGAGATTCTCCCGGACAAACATTTGAGGAAAGTCAAAACGTCATGACGCGCATGAAATATCTGGTGGCAGCGGCCACGTTGAGCCTGGCTTTGGTGGGCTGCTCCGGTTCAAATGAACAGGTCCCTGACAATCCGCCGAATGAAATCTATGCGACTGCACAACAAAAACTGCAGGACGGTAACTGGAAACAGGCGATAACGCAACTGGAAGCGCTGGATAATCGCTATCCATTTGGTCCATATTCGCAGCAGGTACAGTTAGATCTCATCTACGCCTACTATAAAAATGCCGATCTGCCGTTGGCTCAGGCCACTATCGATCGCTTCGTGCGTCTGAACCCGACTCATCCTAACATCGATTACGTGATGTACATGCGCGGTCTGACTAACATGGCGCTGGATGACAGTGCTCTGCAGGGCTTCTTCGGTGTGGATCGTTCCGACCGTGACCCGCAGCACGCGCGTGATGCATTCAACGACTTCTCCAAACTGGTGCGCGGCTATCCGAACAGCCAGTACGTGACCGACGCGTCCAAACGTCTGGTATTCCTGAAAGATCGCCTGGCGAAATACGAATACTCCGTTGCTGAATACTACACTCGCCGTGGCGCATGGGTTGCTGTCGTTAACCGTGTCGAAGGTATGCTGCGCGATTACCCGGATACACAAGCAACACGCGATGGCCTGAAGCTGATGGAAAATGCTTACCGTCAGATGCAGATGACCGCGCAGGCTGACAAAGTGGCGAAGATCATCGCCGCGAACAGCAGCAACACCTGATATTGACTTCAACGCAAAACGGCAGCCCCAGGGCTGCCGTTTTTTTATTCGATTTCGCCATAAGCTGAAGCGGTTTAGCTTCAACACATCTTATCAACTATGACTGCAATTTTTGCCTTCGACAAGGTAAATATCACCTCTTCCTGCCTTGCCTCACAAAAAAGATTCCCTGACAAAAACCGACAAAATAACGTGATCTAAATCACACATTTTGACATTAGGACAGGTATGCTGGAATCACCAAGACGGAAAGACAAGAGGTAAAATTTATGACAATGAACATTACCAGTAAACAAATGGAAATTACTCCGGCAATTCGCCAGCACGTCGCAGACCGTCTCGCTAAACTGGATAAATGGCAAACTCATTTGATTAACCCGCATATCATTCTGTCCAAGGAGCCACAGGGTTTCATCGCTGACGCAACTATCAATACTCCAAACGGCCATCTGGTCGCCAGCGCAAAACATGAAGATATGTACACAGCTATTAACGATTTGATCAACAAGCTGGAACGGCAGCTCAATAAAGTGCAACACAAAGGCGAAGCCCGTCGCGCCGCAACATCGGTGAAAGACGCCAGCCTCGCGGAAGAAGTTGAAGAAGAGTAATCCTTTAAATTGAGTATACCGCCAACGCGCCTTCGGGCGCGTTTTTTATTGACAGGGTGAAAACAGTACAGGTACTTTAACGGTATCAACCACAGGATGAACTCATGAAACATACGCCGTTTTTCTTCGCATTCTTTTTTACCTTCCCCTGAACGGGAGGCGTTTCGTCGTGTGATAAAGAATGCGAAGACGAACAACAAGGCCTCCCAAACCGGGGGGCCTTTTTTATTAATAACGATAAACAGACAGGCAACACTATGACACCGGAAAACCCGTTACTGGATCTGCGAGTAAAAATCAGCGCACTGGATGAGAAATTACTGGCGCTGCTGGCAGAACGCCGCGCTCTTGCCATCGAAGTGGGCAAAGCCAAACTGGACTCTCATCGCCCAGTGCGTGATATCGACCGTGAGCGAGATTTGCTGGAACGTCTGGTTCAGCTTGGCAAAGTGCATCATCTGGATGCCCATTACATTACCCGTCTGTTCCAGCTCATTATCGAAGATTCCGTTTTGACCCAGCAAGCGTTGCTGCAGCAACATCTGAACAAGACCAACCCGCACTCTGCACGCATTGCATTCCTCGGCCCAAAAGGTTCTTACTCTCACCTGGCTGCACGCCAGTATGCAGCCCGCCATTTTGAAGAGTTTATTGAGAGCGGCTGTGCAAAATTTGCCGATATCTTCAATCAGGTTGAAACTGGCCAGGCCGATTACGCCGTCGTACCCATTGAAAACACCAGCTCCGGTGCCATCAACGATGTATACGATCTGCTGCAACATACCAGCCTGTCACTGGTTGGTGAGTTAACTATCCCTATCGATCACTGTGTGCTGGTCTCCGGCTCAACCGACCTGAGCAACATCAAAACGGTCTATAGCCATCCGCAGCCTTTCCAGCAGTGCAGCCAGTTCCTGAACCGTTATCCAGACTGGAAAATTGAGTACACCGAAAGTACATCAGCGGCGATGGAAAAAGTGGCGCAGACAAACTCTCCAACGGTAGCGGCACTGGGCAGCGAAGCAGGTGGCGCGCTGTACGGCTTACAGGTACTGGAGCGTAATCTGGCAAACCAGACGCAAAACATCACCCGTTTCATCGTGCTGGCACGCAAAGCAATCAATGTCTCTGACCAGGTTCCGGCAAAAACCACTCTCTTGATGGCTACCGGCCAACAGGCGGGTGCGCTGGTTGAGGCTCTTCTGGTACTACGCAATCACAATCTGATCATGACCCGGCTGGAATCCCGCCCGATTTACGGCAATCCGTGGGAAGAGATGTTCTACCTCGATATCCAGGCCAATCTGGAATCTGCATCCATGCAGAAAGCCCTGCGCGAACTGGGCGAGATCACCCGTTCAATGAAAGTACTGGGCTGTTATCCGAGCGAAAATGTCGTCCCGGTTGACCCGGCTTAACGTTCGATAAAACGACTTTTCTTCATCCCTGCTACGCTGACGGGCAGGGTGAAGATAGCGCCAGAGAGCGGGTATTGCGCCACCTCATTCTCATCCATATTTTCCCGCGTAGTCGTAATAAACAACGTTTTCATGTCATCCCCCCCAAAGCAGACCATCGTCGGGCAACGCACCGGCAGCCGATATTCTTCCAGCTGTTCCCCCTGCGGAGAAAACCGCGCTATGCGCCAGCCGTCAAACAGCGCACTCCAGTAGCAGCCTTCCACATCCATTGCCGCGCCGTCGGGTATCCCTTCGCCCTCTTTGAACCGATGAAATACCTTACGTTGACCAGGCTCCCCATTTTCATCGAGTGGTGTACGGTAAATGACACCGTTCGGCGTATCGGAGGTGAACATCCACTGTTTATCGGGGCTAAACGCTAACCCGTTATGTCCGTGGATATCACACTGGATCACTTTCGGCGTCAGGTCGTTGTCGATACGCATCAGCATTGCACCGTTGTAGTCCCCTGGCCCCCAGAAGGTACCCGCATAGAAACGGCCAATATGGTCGGTTCCCCCATCGTTAAAACGCGCGAGCTGCGGGTTAGACGGGTTATCGCACACCTTGCGCCGGAGCAGGCCGTGATTATCGGTGAGCCAGATGGCGTTACGCATCGCAACGATAAAACCACCGCGTTCACGCAGGGCAAAACACCCCACCTCTTCATGGAAGGAAAGCACAGTATGTTCTGCCGTAGGCAGATGGTAACGGTGGATCTCCCCTTCCAGAATATCTGCCCAGTAGAGCGCACTCTCTTCTGCGCTCCATGTCGGGCACTCCGGCAGATGCCCGGTGTAATTCAACAGCTGTTGTGGTTCAGCCATGACAGTTCCCCAAAATGAAAAAAGCCAGCAATACTGGCTTTTAGTATATACATCATCACATTACTGGCGACTGTCATTTGCCTGACGTAACAGCGTGCGGCTCTCACTCTGGAAACGTTTTGCGTAATCACCAAACCAGTGTTCAACTTTACGGAAGCTGTCGATAAACGCCTGTTTATCGCCGTGCTCAAGCAGCGTAATGGCCTCGCCAAATCGCTGATAGTAACGTTTGATGAGCGCAAGGTTGTTTTCTGACGACATAATAATGTCGGCATACAACTGTGGATCCTGTGCAAACAGACGACCAACCATTGCCAGCTCAAGCCGATAGATTGGTGAAGAGAGCGCCAGCAACTGCTCAAGCTGTACATTCTCTTCTGCCAGATGCAGCCCATATGCAAAGGTCGCAAAGTGGCGCAGCGCCTGAATGAACGCCATGTTCTGATCGTGCTCAACCGCGCTGATGCGGTGCAAACGCGCGCCCCACACCTGAATCTGTTCCAGGAACCACTGATAGGCTTCCGGCTGACGGCCATCGCAGTAAACAACCACCTGCTTTGCCAGGCTGCCGCTGTCCGGGCCAAACATGGGGTGCAGACCGAGCACCGGGCCAGTGTGCGCAGTCAGCATCGCCTGTAGCGGGCCATTTTTGACGGAGGCTAAGTCCACCAGGATACAATCTTCCGGTAGCGGAGGAAGCTTCCCGATGATCTGCTCCGTCACATGGATCGGCACGCTGACAATAACCATGCCCGCATCTTTCATGAGTTCTGGCGCATGTGCCCAATCCTCTTTTTCCAGAATGCGCACCTGATAGCCAGAAAGCGTCAGCATTTTTTCGAACAGACGCCCCATCTGACCTGCCCCGCCCACAATGACCACCGGACGCAGCGACGGACAGAGGGTTTTAAAGCCCTTATCGTTCTCGCTGGAGTAAGATTCCCGCATCACGCGACGCAAAACATCTTCAATCAAATCGGGAGAAACGCCCAGCGCCTGGGCCTCTTTCCGGCGGGATGCCAGCATGGACGCTTCACGTTCCGGTACATAAATGGGCAGGCCGTATTTGCTTTTAACCTCACCTACCTCGGCAACCAGTGCCATGCGGCGCGCCAGAAGATCCAGCAGCGCCTTATCCACTTCATCAATTTGATCGCGTAATGCGGTCAATTCAGCAACCATAACTAACCTCTTAAGCCAGACGCGTCGCCAGCTGGCCGTGTAAATCTTTATGGATCTCACGCAGCAGCGCATCGGTGGTTTCCCAGCTGATGCAGGCATCCGTGACGGATACACCATGCTTCATCGCGCTACGCGGTTGTTCAGATGACTGATTGCCTTCATGAATATTGCTCTCAATCATCAGACCGATAATAGAACGGTTACCATCTTTAATCTGTGCAATCACGGATTCCGCCACCGCAGGCTGACGACGGTAATCTTTATTTGAATTACCATGACTGCAATCTACCATCAGCGCCGGACGCAGTCCTGCCTGTGCCATCTCTTTTTCACACTGCGCCACATCCGCCGGGCTGTAGTTCGGTGCTTTACCACCACGCAGGATCACATGACCGTCCGGGTTACCCTGGGTTTGCAGCAGGCAAACCTGACCAGCCTGGTTAATACCGACAAAACGGTGTGGCATCGCAGCGGCACGCATCGCGTTAATCGCCGTCGCCAGGCTACCATCGGTTCCGTTTTTAAAGCCCACCGGCATCGACAGGCCAGACGCCATCTCACGGTGGGTTTGTGATTCTGTCGTACGCGCACCAATCGCAGACCAGCTAAACAGATCGCCCAGGTACTGCGGGCTGTTTGGATCCAGCGCTTCTGTTGCCAGCGGTAGCCCCATGCTCACCAGTTCCACCAGCAGGCGACGCGCAATCTTCAGGCCTGCTTCCACATCAAACGAGCCATCCATGTGCGGATCGTTAATCAACCCTTTCCAGCCAACGGTGGTACGTGGCTTTTCAAAATAGACGCGCATCACCAGGTAGAGGCTATCGCTGACCTCCTCCGCTAATGCTTTAAATCGACGAGCGTATTCAATAGCCGTTTCAGGATCGTGGATAGAGCATGGACCACACACCACCAGCAGACGCGGATCGCGGCCAGCGATAATGTCAGAGATGGTCTGGCGAGAGTGCTCAATTTGAGCCTCCTGCGCAATACTCAGCGGGAACTCCGCTTTCAGTTGATCCGGAGTAATTAAAATCTGTTCGTCGGTAATGTGTACGTTGTTCAGCGCGTCTTTTTGCATGATGGCGATCCTGTCTGGCTCGTTTGCGATAGTTGTTTTCCTCTAAGAGGTGGAACAACGATACCACAACAAGTAAAGATTTCAATCCAAAATACGTACACATTACTTTACATAGGCCATTTCATTGCAAAAATCAGCCGATAAAAACGTAAAGTTAAAATTACACTCACAAATTCTTTTGCCAGGCTATGCTGAAGAAAAAAGGAGAGTCGCTATGCGTTCGATGCTTCCTGCGCTGATGGTATTGCTTTTATCGGGCTGCCAAATCAATCCTTATACGTTCCAGCCCAACTGGACAAGCCCCAGCTGGTTTGACGCGGGTAAAGAAGACGCCATGAATGGCCTCCCGGTTAAAGATAACCAGTTGCTGGCCGATAATTTTAACGATCCGCATGTTGATCGTAGCGAATATCTCCGCGGTTATGCCGATGGACAGAAAAGAGTCTGTGAAGAAGGCTTCCTCCACGCCTGGGGATTAGCGGGCAAATCGTTTCCTGCCAGCTGTGATGCCACCGCAAATGCAGTAAAACTGCATGAGTCCTGGCAAAAAGGAATGGATGAAAGCATGAGCGCAAGCAGGCTTAATTGAATTTATTTTTAACACTCTGAATAAATACAATTGTAGGATTTAACTTAGGTCGACATAGTCGCATTTCTGACATAATGACGGCTTTGATAAACAATGGTATTCTGCCAGCAACTCTTAAGGACATCTATTTCCGGAGCGATATGGCGGATTCTGGTGAGAAATTCATTCTTGATCTCTTTTTTCCGACTCACTCTGGTGTTCATACTGTTTCTTACGGCTGGTTCAGCGGCTGCAGGTGCGCTCGCAGAAACCGATAAATCAGTGCGTTCAATTGTTTCTGGTATTGTGAGCTATACCCGGTGGCCAGCACTTTCTGGTCAGCCCAAACTCTGTGTTTATGCCTCTTCTCGCTACGTGCAGGCACTCAGTAGTGAAAAGGGACAAAACCCGCTACCGTATACTCCTGTGATTGTTCGTAACGATCAGGAAGCGCTGTCCGCTACGTGCGACGCGATTTATTTCGGAACTGAATCACCTGCCAGCCAGCTTGAATTAATAAGACAATACCAGGGCAGAGCATTGCTATTAATCTCAGAGCAAAACCCGGAATGCGTAATTGGCAGTGCATTTTGTCTGATTATCAATGACAACCGGGTCAAGTTCTCTGTCAATCTGGATGCACTGTCTCGCAGTGGCGTAAGGGTCAATCCGGATGTATTAATGCTTGCACGGAATACAAAGCATGAATAAGGATTTCACTCCAAAGCCACGTCCGACGTTTAAAAGAACGTTACGGCGTATCAGTATGATAAGTGTCATAATAACAATGACATTTATATGGCTGTTGCTGTGTTTTGCCTCTGTGGTGACATTAAAGCAATATGCACAAAAAAACCTCGAATTAACCGGTGCAACAATGAGCCACAATCTTGAAGCCTCGCTGGTTTTCAATGATTCACTGGCAGCCAATGAAACTCTTGCGACCCTCGGCAAACAGGGGCAATTTGCCGCAGCGGAAGTGCTCGACAACCACAAAAAACGTTTTGCTTACTGGTCATGGGATCCTGAAGACAATACGGATACGCTGGGCGCGTTGATCAGCCGCTGGTTATTCCCTGAACCCGTCTCGCAGCCGATAATGCATAATGGCAATGCAATCGGCGAAATTCATCTTACCGCGCGTGACAGCCTGATCAGCCATTTTATCTGGATGTCCTTTGCCGTTCTTACTGGTTGTATTCTTTTTGCTTCCACTGTCGCGCTCACAATCACACGTTCTCTGCATCACGGTATGGTTACGGCGATGCAAAACATCACCGATGTTGTCCATGATGTACGTACCAACCGCAACTTCTCCCGACGGGTAAAAGCAGGACGCATCGAAGAATTTCACCAGTTTGGTGAAGACTTCAACAGCCTGCTGGATGAAATGGAAGAATGGCAGCTTAAGCTGCAGGCGACAAATGCCCAGTTGATGCGCACGGCCATGCATGACCCTCTCACCGGGCTGGCGAATCGTGCCGCGTTTCGTAATAGCATTGCAGCATTGATGAACGACGCCTCTGCCAAAGCAAACTCTGCCCTGCTCTTCCTCGATGGTGATAACTTTAAGTATATCAACGACACCTGGGGACATGCTGCGGGAGACTGCGTACTGATTGAAATCGCCAGCAGGATGGTCGAGTTCGGTGATAAGCGCCATCTCTCATACCGTCTTGGTGGTGATGAGTTTGCAATGGTGCTGTATGGTGTCCATTCTGAACCTGAGGTTCAACGCATTTGTGCTGCACTGTCGCAGCAGTTTACCCGTCCGTTTGATCTGCATAACGGGCGCACAGCATTGATGTCACTCAGCATTGGCTTTGCTCTGGCGTGGGAAAATGTCTCTGTCGAGGCGTTACTGGAACAAGCCGACCGCAACATGTACATGGTCAAAAACCAGCGTACAAAAACAATATATTAGAAAGGAATACGATATGTTAAAGCGTTACTTCTCGCTGTTGTTACTGGCCTCACTGGCACTGTCTGGCTGTCAGACCCCGCAAGGTAAATTCACCCCAGAGCAAATTACGGCAATGAAGTCTTACGGCTTTAACGAACTGAATGGCGACTGGTCTTTGGGACTGTCGGACAAAATTCTGTTTGATAAAAACGACGCCAGACTGCGTCCGGAGAGTGAATCACAAATCCAGACTATGGCATCACGCCTGGCCGCAACAGGCCTGAACCACGCAAGAATGGACGGGCATACGGATAACTATGGAGAAGAGGGCTACAACGAAGCGCTGTCGTTAAAACGCGCAAACGTCGTGGCAGACGCCTGGGCAAAGGGGGCGAATATCCCACGCAGTAACCTCACCACGCGGGGATTAGGCAAAAAATATCCCGTTGCCAGCAACAGCACCTCGCAAGGGCGCGCTGAAAACCGCCGGGTTGCGGTAGTCATCAGCGCGCCATAGGATTACCTGGCGGATGACCCGGCGAGCGACACGCTTGATGCCGCTCGCCAGCGCAGCCAGTCGAGCAAAATAAACAGCGCCAGGCTAATGCCCATCACCGGCAACGCCAGTCCCAACAGAACGCTAACGACTATCGTGGCCCCCCTTCCCCAGGCTGATAACGCCAGCCAGCTCTGACAAAGCGTTTGCACCGGATCCGCTGCCGACCGTGCAGGACGACGCATCCACCACATCCGGTATCCCCAAATTATCAGCACGCACAAGGCAATGCCAAACGCGATAAGCAGTAGTTGATTGATCAGCCCAAACAAGATCCCCATATGAAAATCTACGCCCCAGCGGGTGAGTTTTGCCATTAGCGGGAAATCGTCAAAACGCGTTCTGTCCAGAACCTGCATGGAGTGAGGATCAACGGCGACAGCATCAACCTGTGTCGGCCATCGGCGATCGATTTCCGTCACCGTCCAGGCCTGATCAGCCATTTTTGGCGGACGGATCTCAAGTTTGTTCGCATCAATCCCCGCATTACGGGCGGCATGCAACACGCTATCGAACTGCGCCAGATCTATCCCCATCCCCGCCATCATCATTCCACTATGATGACCGTGGTGTTCGGCATGTTCGTCCATGCTTATGGGTGCGCCAGAAAGCCGGGTGCTCACCTGCGGAGTCAGCCAGTTCATCTCTGCCCGGAGTTTATCAACATTGCCCCCTGCCCACTGAGACCACGTCAGCCCGGTTACGGAGAACAGCAACATCCCACTCAGCAGCGTCCAGCCTAAGATCACATGCACACGACGCCGATTCTGGAAGCGATTGTTAATACGCCGTTTTGGTCGGGTGTAAAACCACAGGGCAATGCCACCGAGCGCGGCCACCCACATCCAGGAGGCGGCCAGCTCGCTGTAGAGCCGCCCGACATCACCCAGCATCAGCGAGGTATGCAGATAATCAATGGTCTGACGCAGCGGCAAAATCCCGCTAGTGCCATATACCGTCATATCACCACGTACCTCAAGGCTCACGGGGTCAACAAAGATGGCCCGGTTTTCCGATGGCCCAAGCGCCGGGTCAGCGAACATCACGCGGGTCGTTTCACCGTCAATCAGACCCGGACGCACGGCATGTAAACGCAGCTCTGCGCCGACAGCGTTTTCTGCCACAGCAATTTGTTTTGCCAGCGGCTGCGGTTCACCCACGGTAACCGTGTGTAGCGCATGCCGGTAAAGCGCATTTTCCAGCTGTGGCGTTGCCACATACAACGTGCCGGTCAGCGCGGCAAAAAAGATAAACGGGCCGACAAACAACCCAACATAGAAATGGAGTCGACGCAGCAGGTTTCCCCATGCTGCGCGCGGAGTGCAGGTAGTCATACTTTTCCTTTTTAAGGCAAAAAGTGAACGATTTTGTTTTTTAAAGGGAAAAAGCAGACCGGCACGGCGGCGCGCGGGTATCAGGATAGAGCCAGGGGAAAAAGTGCCAGTGGCTGACCGTCTGGCGAGGCGGCTTAACGCGAAGCCTTTGCAGCACCATACTCAGCAGCACGATCAGCGCCAGCATCACGCCCGGCACATGTGCTAACAGCACGCAGTAGCCGCACGCTTCCGCATGGTCGACAGGCATCGTGTGTTGCATCCCTGTGTGCTGTTCATCCATCGACATCATACTCATGTCATGATGCATACCCGGCATGGCACTCATGGGATCTTTTTGCAGCGAGACAGAGATAAGCGGTGCGACCACGATCAGCAGGATCGCAAACAACGCGGTCAATGCCGCTGTGCGCTTCCGGTTGTGCTGATGCAGTACGTTATCCACTGTTCCTCCGCTGAAGAGGCCAGCATTGTAAATGATTTATGACAAAATAGTTAATGTGAGAGATGTAATGGGATAAAAAAAGGGCCAGCCTTTCGGCCAGCCCTTTTTAACAGGATGTCGCTTAAGCGAATCTTAGTTCAGACGCTCTTTAATACGAGCAGACTTACCAGTACGCTCACGCAGGTAGTACAGTTTAGCTTTACGTACAGCACCACGACGTTTAACAGCAATGCTGTCAACTACCGGAGAGTGAGTCTGGAAGACACGCTCAACGCCTTCGCCGTTGGAAATTTTACGAACAGTGAATGCAGAGTGCAGACCGCGGTTACGAATAGCGATAACCACGCCCTCGAATGCCTGCAGACGTTTTTTGGAACCTTCAACAACCCATACTTTCACTTCCACGGTGTCACCTGGACGGAAGGAAGGTACGTCCTGCTTCATCTGCTCTTGTTCAAGTTGCTTAATAATGTTGCTCATAATTTAATCTCTTATCCTGGGTAAACTGATATTCGGGAGCGTATTACGCATTCCCATCATGTTCATGCTGCTGGTGCGCGTGTTCAGTTTTGAACTCGGCCAGCAACTTTGCTTGCTCTTCAGTCAGAGCCAGGTTTTCCAGAAGTTCAGGTCTTCTAAGCCAGGTTCGGCCCAGCGACTGCTTCAAACGCCAGCGACGTATCTCAGCATGGTTTCCAGACAGTAACACTGCCGGTACTTCCATCCCTTCTAACACTTCAGGTCGAGTATAGTGTGGGCAGTCCAGCAACCCATCAGCAAAGGAATCTTCCGTTGCCGAAGCTTCATGGCCCAGTACACCCGGAATGAACCGGGCGACGGAGTCAATCAGCGTCATCGCTGGTAACTCACCACCGCTGAGAACGTAATCGCCGATAGACCATTCTTCGTCAATCTCGGTTTGAATTACGCGCTCATCTATCCCTTCGTAGCGCCCACAGACCAGAATCAGCTTTTGATTCGTCGCCAGTTCGCTCACGCCCGCTTGATCAAGCTTGCGTCCCTGAGGTGACAGATAAATCACCTTCGCGCCTTCACCTGCCGCGGCTTTTGCTGTGTGAATAGCATCCCGTAAGGGTTGCACCATCATCAACATCCCCGGTCCGCCGCCGTAAGGACGATCGTCCACGGTACGGTGCCGGTCATGAGTAAAGTCACGAGGACTCCAGCTCTGGATGTTCAGCAGGCCATTTTTTACTGCCCGGCCAGTTACCCCGTAATCAGTAATCGCGCGGAACATTTCAGGAAACAGGCTAATTATGCCAATCCACATAGCGCCGTCTTTTACCGTTTATCCGGAGAATTTAAAAACCAGGATCCCAATCTACTTCAATCGTTTGAGTAGTGAGATCGACTTTCTTGATAACCTGTCCATCGAGGAACGGAACCAACCGCTCCTTGATGCCAAATGCATCTTTCAGGTTTGCCTTAATGACGAGAACGTCATTTGACCCGGTTTCCATCATATCGATGACTTTCCCCAGGCTGTAACCTTCAGTAGTGACCACCTGGCAACCCATAAGGTCTTTCCAGTAGTAGTCGCCCTCTTCCAGCTGTGGCAACTGCGACGAATCCACGACAATTTCACAATTAGTCAGCGCATTCGCGGCATCACGATCGTCAACGCCTTTCAGCTTGATGATGATGTCCTGATTGTGGTGACGCCAGCTTTCCAGCTCGACCTCTTCCCACTTACCGGCCTTCTGGATAAACCAGGGCTGGTAATCAAAAATGCTATCAGCGTCTTCAGTGGAGGAAAACACTCTGAGCCAACCACGGATACCGTAGCAAGAACCCATTTTTCCCAATACGATCGGTTCAACAGGTGCTTTATTGCTCATCATGACCACCGTGACAGATTAAGCTGCTTTGTTTGCTGCTTTGATCAGCGTAGCAACGCGATCGGAAACAGTAGCGCCCTGGCCAACCCAGTGAGCGATACGATCCAGATCCAGACGAGTTTCTTCTTCTGCGCCAGAGGCCAGTGGGTTGAAGAAACCAACGCGCTCGATGAAGCGACCGTTGCGTGCATTACGGCTGTCAGTAACAACAACCTGGTAGAACGGACGCTTTTTAGCGCCGTGACGAGCTAAACGAATAGTAACCATAACATCCTCTTGTGTGAATAAAACAACCGGGCCCCATCGAGGAACGGAGCCCGGGTGTCATATTAAAAGCCCGAAAATTTTACTGATTTCTGGGGAAAATGCAATCAGCATCTTGATACTGAGCATTTACTCGCTCCGCTCGCTCTTCGGGCCGCCCTAAAGGGCGTTCAAAACACTCTTGTGTCTTGTCGAGCACAACCCGGAGCTAAAATGGCAAACAAGATAACCTTATGCCCTTGTTTTTAGCGGCCAGGGAATCCAGGGGGCATCATGCCTTTCATTCCGCGCATCATTTTTGCCATGCCGCCTTTCTTCATTTTCTTCATCATGCGCTGCATGTCGTCGAACTGTTTCAGAAGACGGTTAACGTCCTGCACCTGCATGCCGCAACCGGCTGCGATACGGCGTTTACGGGAACCTTTGATGATGTCCGGGTTAGCACGTTCTTTGAGGGTCATCGAGTTGATGATCGCCTCCATACGCACCAGCACCTTGTCATCCATCTGCGCTTTTACGTTGTCAGGAATTTGCCCCATACCCGGCAGTTTGCCCATCAGGCTTGCCATGCCGCCCATGTTTTTCATCTGACGCAGTTGTTCAAGGAAATCGGTGAGATCGAAACCATCACCTTTTTTCAGTTTGCTCGCCAGCTTCTCAGCCTGTGCGCGGTCAACCTTGCTCTCGATATCTTCGATCAGCGACAGTACGTCGCCCATACCGAGGATACGGGAAGCGATACGATCCGGGTGGAACGGCTCCAGCGCTTCAGTTTTCTCGCCTACACCGAGGAATTTGATCGGCTTACCGGTGATATGACGAATAGAAAGCGCCGCACCGCCACGGGCGTCACCGTCAACCTTAGTCAGAACCACACCGGTTAACGGCAGGGCTTCGTTAAACGCTTTCGCGGTATTCGCCGCATCCTGACCGGTCATGGCGTCAACAACAAACAGGGTCTCTACCGGGTTGATAGAGGCATGCACCTGCTTGATCTCGTCCATCATCGCTTCATCAACGTGCAGACGACCGGCGGTATCCACCAGCAGCACGTCGTAGAACTTCAGCTTCGCTTCTTTCAGCGCCGCATTAACGATGTCGACAGGCTTCTGGGCAACGTCCGACGGGAAGAAATCCACGCCAACCTGCTCTGCCAGCGTTTCCAGCTGTTTGATCGCCGCCGGGCGATACACATCGGCAGAAACAACCAGCACCTTTTTCTTGTGTTTTTCGCGCAGGAATTTACCCAGCTTACCAACGCTGGTCGTTTTACCCGCACCCTGCAAACCAGCCATCAGCACGACCGCTGGCGGCTGAGCGGCCAGGTTAAGTACCTGGTTTTCTTCGCCCATCGCCGAAACCAGTTCATTACGAACGATTTTGACGAACTCCTGACCCGGAGTCAGGCTCTTGTTAACTTCATGACCAACCGCTTTTTCTTTTACGCGGTTGATAAAATCACGCACGACCGGTAACGCAACGTCTGCTTCGAGCAGCGCCATACGCACTTCGCGCAGCGTTTCCTTGATGTTCTCTTCAGTAAGGCGTCCACGGCCGCTGATGTTGCGCAGCGTGCGCGACAAACGATCGGTTAAATTATCAAACATTGTCTCTCGCCTGGGTAGAAACGTTGGGTCGCGAGCTGCGACACATACACAGAATTTTGCCGCAGTATAACATGAAGGCGGCTTTGTTGTTATGCAACGGTTGGAGCAGGCGTCACGTAACGTTATACTGCTTCTCTTTCTTATTAAGACAACTGCCGACGCCTATATGCCTGTTTTCGCACTGATCGCCCTTGTTGCCTATTCTGTCAGCCTCGCGCTGATCATTCCCGGCCTGCTGCAAAAAAACAGCGGCTGGCGGCGCATGGCTATTCTTTCGGCGGTGATCGCACTAATCAGCCACGCTTTTGCACTGGAATCACGCATTATTCCTGGTGACGGTAGCGTACAAAACCTGAGCGTGCTGAACGTCGGTTCGCTGGTCAGCCTGATGATCTGCACGGTGATGACCATTGTTGCGTCTAAAAATCGTGGCTGGCTGCTGCTGCCGATTGTCTACACCTTCGCGTTGATCAATCTGGCCTTAGCCACCTTTATGCCCAATGAGTTCATCACCCACCTGGAAGCCACACCGGGCATGCTGGTGCATATTGGTCTGTCGCTGTTCGCTTACGCGACGCTGATCATTGCCGCGCTCTACGCCATGCAGCTCGCCTGGATTGACTACCAGCTGAAAAACAAAAAGCTGGCGTTCAACCATGAGATGCCGCCGCTGATGGTCATTGAGCGTAAGATGTTCCACATTACGCAGGTTGGTGTTGTTCTGCTGACGTTAACACTCTGCACCGGCCTGTTTTATATGAAAAACCTGTTCAGCGTGGAGAATATCGACAAAGCGGTTCTCTCCATCGTCGCGTGGTTTGTCTATATTGTCCTGTTATGGGGCCATTATCATGAAGGCTGGCGCGGTCGTCGCGTGGTCTGGTTTAACGTTGCGGGCGCAGGCATTCTCACCCTTGCCTATTTTGGCAGCCGCTTTATACAGCAATTTGCTGGCTAAGTAACAAAGGAGTTCCCCCTGGAACACATCTCTACCACCACGCTGATCGTCACGCTGATCGTCATGGTGGTCATCTCCGCCTATTTCTCTGGTTCGGAAACCGGCATGATGACCTTAAACCGTTACCGGTTACGTCATCGTGCGAAGCAGGGTAACCGTGCCGCGCGTCGCGTTGAAAAATTACTCCGAAAACCGGATCGCCTGATTAGCCTGGTGCTTATCGGTAACAACCTTGTCAATATTCTCGCCTCTGCACTGGGTACCATTGTTGGGATGCGCCTGTATGGTAATGCGGGCGTCGCCATCGCCACCGGTGTACTGACGTTTGTGGTGCTGGTATTTGCTGAAGTACTCCCAAAAACCATCGCCGCGCTTTACCCTGAAAAAGTCGCCTACCCGAGCAGCTTCCTGCTTGCGCCACTGCAAATCCTGATGATGCCGCTGGTATGGCTCCTGAATATGGTTACCCGCTTACTGATGCGTATGGTGGGAATCAAAGCCGATGTCACCATCAGCAGTGCGCTCAGTAAAGACGAGCTGCGCACTATCGTGAACGAATCCCGCTCGCAAATATCCCGTCGTAACCAGGACATGCTGCTCTCGGTGCTGGATCTGGAAAAGGTCAGCGTTGACGACATCATGGTACCGCGCAATGAAATCGTCGGGATTGACATCAACGACGACTGGAAAGCCATCGTTCGCCAGCTGACGCACTCGCCGCACGGGCGTATCGTGCTCTATCGTGACTCACTGGACGACACCATCAGCATGCTGCGCGTGCGCGAGGCCTATCGCCTGATGACCGAGAAAAAAGAGTTCACAAAAGAGGTTATGCTGCGCGCCGCTGACGAAATTTACTACGTACCAGAAGGAACGCCACTCAGTACGCAACTGGTGAAGTTTCAGCGTAATAAGAAGAAAGTCGGGCTGGTAGTGGATGAGTACGGCGACATTCAGGGGCTGGTGACGGTCGAAGATATTCTGGAAGAAATTGTCGGGGACTTTACGACATCAATGTCACCTTCCCTTGCTGAAGAAGTCACTCCGCAAAATGACGGCTCCGTGCTGATCGACGGTAGCGCCAATATTCGTGAACTTAATAAAGCCTTTAACTGGCATCTGCCGGAAGACGAGGCTCGCACCATGAACGGGATGATTCTGGAAGCACTGGAAGAGATCCCGGCAGCGGGCACGCGGGTACGAATTGATCAATACGATATTGATATCCTGGACGTGCAGGACAATATGATTAAACAGGTGAAAATTCTGCCCGTTAAGCCGATTCGGGAAAGTATTTCTGAGTAGGAAGTCGAATGTAGGCCGGGTAAGGCGAATGCCGCCACCCGGCACTACAGATGGCAAATTACGCTTTCGCTTTCGCCACGGTCACCATTGCAGCACGAATGGTACGGCCGTTCAGGGTATAACCTTTCTGCATCACGCCCAGCACATTACCTGCGGTAACGTCTTCTGATTCCACCATCGCAATCGCCTGGTGAACGTTTGGATCCAGCGGCACGTTGGTATCGGCAATCACTTCCACGCCAAACTTGCGAACCACATCAAGCATAGATTTCAGCGTCAGTTCGATGCCTTCAATCATTGCCGCGTTGTCCGGGTTAGCTTTGTCAGCCACTTCCAGCGCGCGATCCAGGCTATCCACTACCGGCAGCAGTTCGTTGACGAATTTCTCCAGCGCAAATTTATGCGCTTTTTCAACGTCCATCTCAGTACGGCGGCGCAGGTTTTCCATTTCCGCTTTGATGCGCAGCACACCTTCGCGCTCACGATTCTGTGCTTCTACCAACTGGGCTTCCAGATTCGCAATTTTTTCATCGCGCGGGTCCACCTGCTCAGCAGATGCGTCTGGCTCTAACGCCTCAACTTCATCGTGCTGTTCCGTGATAATTTCTTCAGGGGCTTGCCCCTCAGGCGTTTTCTGTTCTTTACTACTCATGAATTTCTCCGCGTTTTTCTGCATTCATCTCGCTAACTTCGCTTATTATGGGGATCAGTTTCCGGGATTCAAGGGAACAAGACAGATTGTCATCATTCATCAGGCACAAGGACCTCCAGAAAATGAATAATCATTTCAGGTGTATTGGGATCGTCGGGCATCCGCGTCACCCTACCGCATTGACGACACATGAAATGTTGTATCGCTGGCTGTGTAGCAAAGGCTATGAAGTGATGGTCGAACAGCAAATCGCTCAGGAGCTGCAGCTCAAGGGCGTCAAAACCGGCACGCTGGCGGAAATTGGCCAACAGGCAGACCTCGCTGTGGTGGTCGGCGGCGATGGCAATATGCTAGGCGCAGCACGTACCCTCGCTCGCTATGATATCAAGGTCATCGGTATCAACCGCGGCAACCTCGGTTTTCTGACTGACCTCGACCCGGACAACGCCCAGCAACAGCTGGCTGACGTGCTGGAAGGTCACTATATCAGCGAAAAACGTTTTCTGCTTGAAGCCCAGGTGTGCCAGCAAGACTGTCAGAAGCGCATCAGCACCGCGATTAACGAAGTGGTTCTTCACCCCGGCAAAGTGGCGCACATGATTGAGTTCGAAGTCTACATCGACGAAATCTTCGCCTTCTCACAACGTTCTGATGGGCTCATTATCTCCACGCCAACAGGTTCAACGGCCTACTCGCTCTCTGCAGGCGGCCCAATTCTGACCCCGTCACTGGATGCCATCACGCTGGTGCCAATGTTCCCGCATACGCTCTCTGCCCGCCCGCTGGTCATTAACGGCAGCAGCACCATTCGCCTGCGTTTCTCACACCGCCGCAACGACCTGGAGATCAGCTGCGACAGCCAGATCGCACTGCCTATTCAGGAAGGTGAAGATGTATTAATTCGCCGCTGCGATTACCACCTGAATCTTATTCACCCAAAAGATTACAGTTATTTCAACACATTAAGCTCAAAGCTTGGCTGGTCAAAAAAATTGTTCTGATTTTGCATCCAGCACTTTACTGTATAAAAAACCAGTTTATACTGTATGAAAACACAGTTATGGTTTTTCATACAGGAAAGCAATTATGCTGGCACAACTGACCATCAGCAACTTTGCCATTGTTCGTGAGCTTGAGATCGACTTCCACAGCGGCATGACGGCAATCACCGGGGAAACCGGTGCGGGTAAATCCATTGCCATTGATGCCCTCGGCTTGTGCCTCGGCGGCCGTGCAGAGGGTGATATGGTGCGCACCGGTGCAAACCGTGCCGATCTCTGTGCCCGCTTTTCCCTGAAAGATACCCCGGCCGCCCTGTGCTGGCTGGAAGAGAACCAGCTAGAAGACGGACGTGAGTGTTTACTTCGTCGCGTCATCAGCAGCGACGGCCGCTCTCGTGGCTTTATTAACGGTACAGCCGTCCCTCTTTCCCAACTGCGCGAACTCGGCCAGTTGCTCATCCAGATCCACGGTCAACACGCCCATCAGCAGCTGATTAAACCAGAGCAACAGAAAGCCCTGCTCGACGGTTACGCGGGTGAGTATGCGCTCACTCAACTGATGGCGGAGCACTATCGTCAGTGGCACCAGAGCTGTCGCGAGCTCGCACAGCATCAACAGCAAAGCCAGGAGCGTGCTGCACGTGCTGAGTTACTGGAATATCAGTTGAAAGAACTGAAGGAATTCAACCCACAGGCGGGTGAGTTCGAGCAAATTGATGAAGAGTACAAGCGTCTGGCCAACAGTGGTCACCTGCTCTCGACCAGCCAGAATGCGCTGGACATGCTGGCGGATGGCGAGGACGTGAATCTGCAAAGCCAGTTGTATAATGTGCGTCAGTTAGTCACTGAACTGGCCGGTATGGACAGCAAACTCTCCGGTGTACTGGATATGCTGGAAGAGGCCGCCATTCAGATCTCTGAAGCGGGCGACGAACTGCGACACTACTGTGAACGTCTGGATCTCGATCCCAACCGTCTGTTCGAACTGGAGCAACGCATCTCCAGACAGATTTCGCTGGCGCGCAAGCACCACGTCACGCCAGAAGAATTACCGGACTATTATCAGTCTCTGCTTGATGAACAGCAGCAGCTCGACGATCAGGCCGACTCACTGGAAACCTTATCCCTGGCGGTGAATCTGCACCATCAGCAGGCACTCGTAACGGCAAAACAGCTGCATGATATCCGCCAGCATTATGCGCAAGAATTAGGCCAGCACATCACCGACAGTATGCACACCCTGGCGATGCCACACGGCGTATTCACTATTGATGTCCGCTTTGAAGAAAACCACCTGACGGCTGAAGGTGCAGATCGCATTGAATTCCGCGTCACCACGAACCCTGGTCAGCCGCTACAACCTATTTCCAAAGTGGCATCCGGCGGTGAGTTGTCGCGTATAGCCCTGGCGATTCAGGTGATCACTGCTCGTAAAATGGAAACCCCGGCGTTGATTTTCGATGAAGTCGATGTGGGGATCAGCGGCCCGACGGCGGCGGTGGTCGGCAAGCTGTTACGTCAGTTAGGTGAATCAACTCAGGTGATGTGCGTCACCCACTTGCCGCAGGTTGCAGGTTGTGGTCACCACCACTTTATCGTCAGCAAAGAAACTGATGGTGAAATGACCGAAACGCATATGAAACCACTGGATAAACGTTCGCGTCTGCAAGAGCTGGCGCGCCTGCTAGGCGGCAGTGAAGTCACCCGCAACACCCTTGCTAACGCGAAAGAACTACTGGCGGCATAAACTTTTTCGGGATCTCAGGGTCATAGAGAACAATAAAAACGCCGCCAGACCGGTTTCAAAGTGGGGCAAGGTCTATTATCATCGGCATATTACATATGAGCCGCGTACTGCTCGGGCCCGAAAAGGAATCAAATCACTATGCGCTGTAAAACGCTGACCGCTGCCGCAGCGGTTCTTCTGATGTTGACCGCAGGCTGTTCCACTCTGGAGAAAGTGGTTTACCGTCCTGACATCAACCAGGGGAACTACCTTACTCCTAACGATGTGTCCAAAATCCGCCGAGGAATGACACAACAGCAGGTCGCTTATGCACTGGGAACCCCGATGATGTCCGATCCGTTTGGGACAAACACCTGGTTCTATGTATTCCGTCAGCAGCCAGGCCACGAAGACGTGACCCAGCAGACCCTGACGCTGACCTTCAACAGCGCCGGTGTGTTGACCAACATCGACAACAAGCCTGCCCTGACCAAATAATCAGGCGTCAGAAATGCAAAAAGGTGCTCAATGAGCACCTTTTTTTGTTTTTCTTTTTATCCCCTCGCCCCTACAGAGAGGGGTAAAGTGAGGGGAAAAACGCTACTGCGCAGATTTCTCCGCACGCTGACGACGCAATTCTTTCGGGTCGGCAATCAGTGGGCGATAAATCTCAACCCGGTCACCGTCCTTCAGTACATCCGCAAGCTTAACCGGACGGCTATAAATCCCAACTTTATTCTTCGCCAGATCGATATCGCTGCGAAGCTCAAGCAGGCCTGAAGCACGGATAGCAGACTCAACCGTCGACCCTTCTTCCAGAGTCACACGCTGCAGATACTGCTTCTCTGGCAGCGCATACACCACTTCCACAGCAATCTTATGCGACACTGTAGACCTCTTTGGCGCGGGTCGTGAATGCCTGAACCATGTTTGAGGCCAGCTCTTTGAAGATGCGGCCAAACGCCAGTTCAATCAGCTTATTGGTAAACTCAAAATCCAGATGGAATTCGATGCGGCAGGCGTCAGCGCTCAGAGGAGTAAACTTCCAGCCTCCCATCAGGGTCTTAAACGGACCATCCACCAGATGCATCAAAATACTCTGATTATCGGTCAGCGTATTGCGGGTGGTGAACGTCTTGCTAATCCCCGCTTTGGAGACATCCACCGCCGCAGTCATCTGCGTCGGGCCAGATTCCAGTACCCGGCTACCGGTACATCCCGGAATAAACTGCGGATAAGACTGAACATCGTTCACTAACTGATACATTTGTTCCACGCTGTAAGGGACAAGCGCAGTACGGCTAATCTGAGGCATAGCATTTTCCATGGTCACACAACGGACAAATAATAACATTTATCACCTGTTAAAAAAACGCTAAGCCTCATCTCGTGCTAAGATAGCGCGTTAGACCTCACAGGACGCAATGAGGTGACTTTTTGAAATCAGATTACCGACGGCTTTACGACACTTATGACGAAGAAAAAAGCACATAAACCAGGCTCAGCGACCATTGCGCTCAACAAGCGTGCTCGCCATGAGTATTTCATCGAAGAAGAATTCGAAGCAGGCCTTGCGCTGCAGGGCTGGGAAGTCAAATCACTGCGCGCCGGGAAAGCGAACATCGGCGATAGCTACGTGATCCTGAAAGACGGCGAAGCCTTCCTGTTTGGCGCGAACTTTACGCCGCTGACCGTTGCCTCTTCACACTACGTTTGTGACCCAACGCGCACCCGTAAGCTGCTACTGAACAAACGTGAGCTGGAATCCCTCTACGGACGTATTAACCGTGAAGGCTTCACTGTGGTTGCGCTCTCTATGTACTGGAAATACGCCTGGTGCAAAGTGAAAATCGGCGTCGCGAAAGGTAAAAAACAGCACGACAAACGTACCGACCTGAAAGAGCGCGAGTGGCAACTCGACAAAGCACGTATCATGAAAAACGCAGGACGTTGATTCTGCACACTTATTGTACTATTCAATAAGTTAGCGTTCTGGGCTGGTAACCAGGAAGTGAAATCTGGTATACTCAGCGTAACACTATTGGGGCTGATTCTGGATTCGACGGGATTTGCGAAACCCAAGGTGCATGCCGAGGGGCGGTTTGCCTCGTTAAAAGCCGCAAAAAAATAGTCGCAAACGACGAAAACTACGCTTTAGCAGCTTAATAACCTGCTCTGAGCCCTCTCTCCCTAGCTTCCGCTCTTAAGACGGGGATCAAAGAGAGGTCAAACCCAAAAGAGATCGCGTGGAAGCCCTGCCTGGGGTTGAAGCGTTAAAACTAATCAGGCTAGTACGTTAGTGGCGTGTCTGTCCGCAGCTGGCGTGCGAATGTAAAGACAAACTAAGCATGTAGTACCGAGGATGTAGAAATTTCGGACGCGGGTTCAACTCCCGCCAGCTCCACCAAAATTCTCCATCGGTGATTACCAGAGTCATCCGATGAAGTCCTAAGAGCCCGCACGGCGCAAGCCCTGCGGGCTTTTTTGTGCCTGTCGTTGTCCGAGAACATCCGCCTGAATCCAGAGAGAATTGGTACACGTTTAGGTATACGGTAGGATGTATGCCTAAAAGCGTATACCAATTCCTGAAGGAGCGACCATCGTGGCACGGACAATACGCCCCCTGACAACACCGCAGTTCTGCACGCTAAAGTGTTAGAGAAGGATCTAACGCTACATGATGGCGATGGGCTTTTCCTGATAGTGAAAACCAGCGGGAAAATCTCTGGCGTTTCCGTTATCAACGTCCGGTAACAAAGCAGCGGACATTGATGGGGCTCGGTGCATTCCCCGCCCTTTCGCTTGCTGATGCCCGAGGGTTAAGAGCTGATTACCTTGCCTTATTAGCCAACGGAATCGACCCACAAATTCAAGCTGAAGTTGCAGAGGAACAGCAGCAAATCGCTCTGGACAGCATTTTTTCGACGGTGACCGCTAACTGGTTTCAGCTAAAAAGCAAAAGCGTTACACCTGATTACGCAAAAGATATATGGCGCTCACTGGAGAAAGATGTATTCCCTGCCATCGGTGAGATCCCTGTTCAGCAAATCAAAGCCCGAACTTTGGTTGAAGCCCTTGAGCCAATCAAAGCTCGTGGGGCGCTTGAGACTGTACGTCGACTGGTGCAGCGCGTTAACGAGATCATGATTTATGCCGTAAACACTGGTTTGATTGATGCCAATCCAGCATCCGGTGTTGGGATGGCCTTTGAGAAGCCCAAAAAGCAAAACATGCCGACGTTGCGACCTGAAGAACTGCCAAAGCTGACGCGCTCGCTAGTGATGTCTAACCTTTCTGTTTCGACTCGTTGCCTAATCGAGTGGCAACTCCTGACGCTTGTGCGCCCGACTGAGGCCTCCGGCACTCGATGGGACGAAATTGATCTTGATGCCAAACTATGGAAAATTCCAGCAGCACGGATGAAGGCTAAACGTGAGCATATAGTACCTTTATCACCACAGGCATTAGAAATATTAGAGGTAATGAAACCTATAAGTTTTCATCGCGAACATGTATTCCCTAGTAGGAACGATCCAAAACTACCAATGAATAGCCAGACAGCAAATGCTGCTTTAAAACGAATTGGTTATGGCGGGAAGTTAGTTGCACATGGTCTACGTTCAATAGCGAGTACAGCTATGAATGAAGAAGGTTTTAACCCAGATGTAATTGAAGCAACTTTAGCTCACTCAGATAAAAACGAAGTTAGGAAAGCTTATAACCGTTCAACATATTTACATGCTAGAGTGGATTTAATGAATTGGTGGGGACTTAAAGTCCAAAATTCAAACCATTCCATTTAAGGAAAATGTTATGCAACCAGTATCTCTTGATTTATTAGTCTCAGCATCTATTCCATGGGCAAAAGATGTTATTAAAAACAAAATATTACCTATCATTGAAAGTAGTGTTCGTGATTATGTCAGGGATACACGTGCATCGCGTTTCCTGAATCAAAGTCTAGAACGCTTTCTGTCAAATGTAAAAGGCCAATGTTCTCTAGTTAACACCTTAGCTTTTCAGAACACTCCTGTAGAACTCTTGGATATTTATGAACCAATGAGTATTTACCATGACAATGAAAAAAAACCATATACATGCCTAATAAAAAGCAATGCAGATTTAGTTGACCAGTTTAACCACATACTAATTACTGACTCAGCATGAATGGGCAAATCTACCATTATAAAAAGAATTGCCTTAGACTGCATTTCCAGTAAACAATACATCCCAATATATATTGAATTACGCCGTGCTAAAGATTATGATTTCTCGCTACAAGTGAAACATCAACTCGGTTTAGGTGAGGATGTTTCAGATAGTTGCCTTAAGAAACTTCCTTTCATTTATCTTTTCGACGGCATAGATGAAATCCCTCAAGAAATTAAATCTAAAACTGTAAACTTACTTAGCATTTTTGCTAATGACTTTCCAGATAGCAAAATAATAATCACCTCACGCCATGATAATTTTTTATCTGAATTACATGGTTTCTCAAGGTTTAAGATCAAACCGCTAGAAACTAATCAAGCTTATGATCTTTTACGTCGTTATGATGGTCGTGGGCCGATTTCATCTCAATTAATCAAAGGACTACGACTAGAGAATGGTCATAATTTAAATGAATTCCTAGCCACACCTCTTTATGTTTCACTATTATTTTGCGCCTATAAATTCAAACCAATTATTCCTAGAAAGAAAGAGTTATTTTACAGTCAAGTGTTCGATGCTTTATATGAATCTCACGACCTTACTAAAGAACTTGGTTATGTAAGAGAAAAATTTTCCAAGTTAGACTCTACAGACTTTCATCAAATTTTAAGAAGATTAGGTTTTTGGTGCTTGAAAGATGGAGGTAAAATTGAGTTTACAAAGGACGATTTGCAAATAACATTGCACAATATAATCTCAAAAACTCCCGGGATATCAGCTTCACCATCTCTATTTATTCAGGATTTAATCGAAACCGTCCCATTATTTGTAAAAGAAGGCGCTATTATTCGCTGGTCACACAAATCCTTAATGGAATATTTTGCAGCTATGTTTATCTGCCGCGATACTAAAGAACGCCAAAAAGAGATATTAACAAAATTATATTACAGCCCTGATTCCATTAGTCATAAAAACTTATTTTCGCTTTGCGCAGATATAGATTACTCATCCTTCCGCTCAAGCATAATAAAGTGTTTGCTTCTGGATCTAATAAAAACCCATGAGAAATTAAATAATCGGCAAACCGAGATTAAAACAGATTATACCAAGACCAAAGCCGAAATGTTGTTAGCCGGTGATTCGATAATTTATCTTTTCGATAAAGATAAAGAAAATGACATATTAAACAACTTATTTAAGGGCGATCTAAAAGCTTTTAGCGAGCTAACTGTAAATGGTTCCCATATCATTACAACCGTTACAGGGGTTGCTAACCATTGGCTTGTGATAGCTCGAGAAAGCACAATAAAATCTGAAATACTTAAAATTTTAAACACAAGAAACCCTGATTATTTCCATAAGACAGAGCGACACTCAAATCACGACACACAACTATCTTTTCATGTCAAAATGGAAATTGGAGAACAAGCCGAGGTTAAGTTTTATTTGACAGATGAGTCACTAGCAAAAATACACAATGCAAGTAAGATAAAACTATTTGAATCTTTATTGTCATTTGAAAATACGCCTCAAATAAAATTTGAAAGCGCTATGTTGGAATTAAAACAAATCAACCATGATGAAAGTAACGGCATAAATCAATTACTTGATGGTTTTTAAAAATCAATAAAAAGTTAGTTCTTAAACTGCACGCGCAGTACTCTCCCCGCCCCGCCTGCCCGCTTAATGGGGCGCTTTGAATGCAGGTGCATGGGCGACCTCAGGCCGCGCCAGAACTGGCGCTGGCGGGGGAGGCAGGGACATGAAAACGTATGCAAAACCATGCACCTTATACATGCATGGCTTAATTCAGGGAAAATGGCGGGATTTACGGGGATTTTTTGACGGGCTACTGCGCGGCCAGTTCAGCGCGTTTTCGGACGTAATTCTGGTTTTGTGCAGGCGTGAATTTTTCACGATTATCATCCCGTGAAGCCACGTCAGGCCTGAACCCGATGGCTGTCAAAATGTCATTATCCTGTGCGGAATAATTTATTTTTCCACCGGCAGCCAGCCACACTGACAGCGCTTCACGCAGGTAATCCATCGAATACTGCATCACGCAGTGTTTTACAGCGGGATGCTGGTTGTTATAGCCCATTAGCTCAGGGGCAAGTGCGGCGGTCAGCTCCGCGCCGTGCACCTGCATAAAATCATTCAGGCGGTTGCGGATGCTGATGCGCTGCACGTCCTCATGCGAGCGAATATAGCGACCAGCAGCCTGATTAATTTCCCATTTTTTACGTCGATAATATTGTAAGCACCCTGTTTTACTTCCACGCACTTTTTTTGAGTACTTCCACATTTTAAGCCATCATCAGGCACTCATCCGACACCGGGTTATCCAGAAGTCCCTGCAACCGCTTACTGCGACATACAACCCGCAGATTTCCCCTCGTGATATTGCCCATAAAAAGGAGCATCGAGCGTTGGAATATAAGGCCAGTCAACTTCGCTTTTTATGATATTTCGCGCAGCCATTGCTTCTTGCTCGGTTAAAAACATCCCTGAAAGATTGTTGTCAGCATCAATAGCAAAAAACGTAATCTCTGAGTCACAAAGTTGAGCGTTAACAATAACGAAGAGAGAATATGTTGCTCTTGCCCAACTTTCCTCTTCAGAACCAGGGACTTCTGCAGAATATATAGTGAACTCCTCCCCATTACACGACACTTTGTATTCTGGGATTTCAGAATCAATATACTCATAAATCTGAGCGGGATTGCGGATATGTTTTTTTAACTCAGGCAGCAAGCGTTGATAAGCCCCGGCAATCCCTTCTTCAGCCAATGTCTCAGCATCCAGAGAAATCAGGTCATCATAGTTCAAAGGACTTTCAGTGTCTTTGACATTGTCCTTTCGAAATGTTGGCAGCATTTTCAGCAATCCAGAAAACATAACATATTCCTGAGCAAAGAGTTTTTGTTACTGACGGTAAGATACAATACTTGTACAGCCCCTGACATCCTCCAGTCACTAAATATCATGCTGTGTGGCGTTCTGCTTCACTTACAGTCTATTCCTAAAGCCACCCGCGCATTTCGCATGTCATCCTTAATCACGCTCATAACACGAAAACGTTAATTGAGGATAAATGATGAAAAAAACAATTATCGCATTATCTGCCGTTCTGCTGGCTTCTCCTGTTTTTGCGGCGACCACACATGCAACCGACGATACCGTCGCCACGGCGAACGCGCACGCCAGCACGGCGAAGCAAAAGCTGCATGAAGAACAGAACAAAGGTGAAGAGCTGAAGCTGAAACAAAAGCATGCCGCAGAAGGTAAAAGCGAAAGCTTTGGCAGCAAGGTCAGCGAAGATTCCCAGAAAGCCTGGCATAAAACCAAAGAGGGTACCGAGAAAGGCTGGGACGTAACCAAAGCCGGTGCAGAAAAAGGCTGGAATAAGGCCAAAGAGGGTGCCGCTGAGCTGGAAAAGAAAGTCACTGAATAACCCCTCCGAAAGGTCGCGCAAGCGGCCTTTTTTATTTCCCTCCCCTGTCCTCCTTCCATACCAACCGGAAACGCTAAAATAAAAGCGTGAAGACCGCATATTCTTCATTCCCTGAAGAGAGGTACACGCAGATGAACATTAAGGAGGTCGCACCTGAAACCCGTGGCGTCACCGTTGAGCTTCTTGCCAGCATTGACCTGGGCCCTGAAATTGCCGGGATGGAAGGCCGTCAGCTTCGTATGCGTAAGGTCACTATCGATCCGGGTGGTGTGTTTGGCCCGGTACATAACCATGTTGATCGTCCCGGCACTGTCTACATTTTACAGGGCACCATTACCGATCACCGAAATGGCATTGCAACAGACTATGGCCCGGGCGTGGGCTGGCCTGAAGATCACAACACGATTCACTGGCTGGAAAATCGCGGTAGCACCCCGGCCGTTGAAATCTCCGTTGATATTGTTCACATTGTCTGAACCCTGGACCGGCCCGACGGGCCGGTTCGGATATTACGCGGCGAATAAAATCTCTGCGTCAGGCGTTAATACAATGCCTGAATGATGGAGATGCTTAGATGATGCGTAATATCGCTCTGCTGATTGTGATATTGCTTAGCCCGATGGTGAATGCAACCCCTGTCCGCTATGCCATTGACCAGCAAAAAACAGGAATTGTGCTCTCCTGGCACGCGTTCGGTGGCATACTCTCGCAGGCATGGCTCAGAGGGGTTACGGGCGATGTCATCCTCGATCCAGCGAACGAATTCAACGACCAGATCCATGTCACGATCCCCGTAGCCACACTGGTGGCATCCAATAGTCTGCTCACCTGGCAACTCAAAAGCGATATGTTTTTTGATGCTGCACGCTACCCGACAATCATCTTTATCAGTGACCGGGTGGTTACGCTGCAAAAGGATCATTTTCGGGTATTTGGCACACTGAACGTGAGAGAGATACGACGGCCGGTGATTCTGGATGTCATGCTCAAAGAGCATAACCTGGCATTTTTAGCGCTCCATGCCACTACGGCTATCTCGCGCGCGTCTTTTAACATGGATCGCTTTGCCCTGGTTGTCGATGACCGGATTGCGATCAATATTGATATTCAGGCCCGGCCCGGGCGCGAATCAACCAATCATGCGCAATAACGCCTGCGCGGTCTCCTGCAGTTGTGATGCGGGGTTACGTCCAATCAGGACAAACTGATGACCCCGACGGTTCCACCAGGCAATGTTCATGTTGTACCGTTTTTCCGCCTGAACGGGTGTGGTTTTCCCCTGCTCCGTTGCGGAGATGCACAGCGCCATCGGGCCATAATCATTGTGAAGCCAGGCAATCTGCGCAATAGAGGTTCGTTCATACCGCAGAATACGCACCATTTTCAGCTCTGCACCTGGCAGCATCAGCTGCTGTTCATTGAGCTGTAACCCTAAATCCTGCATCGTACGGGTCAACCCTTTCTGGAGTAACGCGGCCCCACTGTCGACATCCACCAGCGTTTCAGCACTGTAAAGCGACATGTATTGCGCCTCCAGATCACGAATCTGCTCGTTTTCATCCTGTTTTTCTGATGCCGGGCGCACCAGATATCCCAGACCGCTTCCTAAGACCAAAAAACTCAGCGAAGCGGCAATCAATGCGCGGCGGCTAACGCTTGCGCGTGGTTCAGGGTGCTCCGCAAGATGTTGCTCCAGCCTGGCCTGCATTCTTGCAAGCGGGGCATCGTTCAGCCAGGACGCAAAGGCACTTTTATAATCCTGATGGCTTTTCATCAATTCGGCGGTTCGTGCAGACAGTTGCGTGTCACCGCGCAGGCACTGTTCAAACTGACGTGCATCCTCACTCTCCATCTCGCCATCCAGCCAGGTGACAATGGCATCGTCGTTATACGGGGGCGCAAAACGAATCGGTTTCAAGAGCGTTTCTCCTGTGCAGAGGGCGGCAGGTCAAACGACCTTGCCAGCGTGGCACGCGCGGTGGCTAACCGGCTCATAATCGTGCCGACGGGTACCGATAAGGTTTCTGCCGCCTCCTGATAGGTAAACCCTTCGACATAGACTAAAAACACGGTATTACGCTGCGCTTCTGGTAGCGCATTAACCCGCAGCATAATTTGCCGAAAACGCAGGCTGTCATCGTCCTGGTCACGCGTGTCTGGAGCCTCCAGATCGTCACTTTCCACAAATCCCTGCCCCATGCGAACCCGACGCGCACGCAGGTCGGAAATCCATATTGAGTGGAGAATAGAAAACAGCCACCTGTCGATGCGCGTGCCCGGCGTAAACTGCGCGCTCTTTTCGAGCGCGCGCACGCAGGTTGACTGGACAAGTTCTTCCGCCGTATCACGATTATGCGACAACACCAGGCCGTAGCGCCAAAGGCGCGTGAGGTGTGCGGCAAGCTGCTGGCGAACGTCACTGGTTGTGATTTTACGACCCTCACGGTTGAACTCAGGATTCCGGATGTCCGTTAATGGCAGCCTGCAGGTCACGATATTCCTCACAGGTTTGGCCACAAATACCGGCGATAACGTTCAGCTGTTCTTTCGCCAGATCGGGGCGTCCTTTTACCATCCAGGCTTCACCCAGATACTCACGCGCTTTGGCATAGTTAGGGTTCAGGGCAAGAGAGCGCTGATAATACCCAATCCCTTCATCCGTGCGGCCCAGTTTGCGGGTGGCGTACCCCCGGTAATTCCAGGCTTCTGCCGTATTGCTATTTTTCAGGGTGTTGAGAAGGTTTAATGCCGCCTGATACTCCCCTTTCTTAGCAAGATGGTAGGCATAGTTAGTTTTGTCCTGATCGCTAAGACTGCTGCTTTTATCAGGCACGCATTTCTGGGTGGTGCTGTCATACACCTGTCCGGAAGGACAGTCAGGCGTTTTACTATTAGTACTATTATTGCCCATAGCCAGCGCTTGTGGGGCATGCAGGAACAATAACAGCACCGGAACGGCCAGATAGCGGACGGTGGCGAAGGTTTTCATATTTTGCTCCAGGGTGAATGCACAGTAGGTGTACATAGTGTTAACGCGCAGTAGCGCGTTTTTATTCATCACCTGAACATTTTTTCTGCACACCGGGCTCATTCATCCCCGGGAGAGTGGCTACACATTGGTTCTCAATAGTGCATTCAGCATATGAATAATAAGTGAATCACTATTAGCGTGATTATATTAATACGCGTCACGAAAAAACTAAAAATAAAATAGCAAACATAATATATCATACACCACGCTCCATTTATTGCGGCTTAAATGGAGGTTAAGCCGCAATAAATGATCGTGTAAATAAATTAAATTAACATCACCAGAAAATACTCCCTATCGCAAATTAACCTCTCTCCGCCACGAACCAACCCCCTTCAACCCCGCACCACGCCTGGCGTTAAAAGCCATACACACGAAAAAACCACCTCTCTGCTGCATTAATATTTATTCTCTCCATCAGGTTTGCGTAATTGAATTTTTATAGCTATATCATTTTTAGACGAACAAAAAACAATAACACCACGAATTAAAGGGATTTATATAAAGAAGAAAAAAACAACTTAATATTATCTGAAGGAAATAATAGATATCGGACGCGTATAGCCAATTTTTATTCTGGCGGGCTTCGTTCGCACTGAAGAAATCATCATCGTGTTACTCATCAAAATAGCATCACCACCAGGAGCCGTAACCTCATGAGCCAAATATCTGTTATCTCAAAACTGACTGGCGTGAAAACGACCACGGAAGGGACTCAGGTCTCGCTGAATCATTCCTCTATCGTTAAGCTTCACCTGGAGCGCGCCGATATTCAGCATTTTGCCAGAAATAACAACGATCTGGTGCTCACCCTGCATTCTGGTGAAACCATCGTCATCAAGAATTTCTACGTCACGGATGCACAGGGTCTTAGTCAGCTGGTACTGGAAGATGACAACGGCGCATTGTGGTGGATTGAAGACCCCACTTCAGCAGCCGCGCATTATGAATCCATTGCCTCAACGGACGTTTTGCTGGCCGCTGCAGGCGGTGAATCAACCACCGGTGGTGCAATCTGGCCCTGGGTTCTGGGCGGCGTTGCGGCAGCCGGAGGCATAGCGCTGGCTGCCGGTGGCGGTGGCGGTGGCGGTGGCGGTGGCAGTGGCAGTGGCAGTGGCAGTGGCAGTGGCAGTGGCAGTGGCAGTGGCAGTGGCAGTGGCAGTGGCAGTGGCAGTGGCAGTGGCAGTGGCAGTGGCAGTGGACATAGCAACAGCGGAAGTAGCGACCCGGCGGATCCCGCAGACCCTCCGTCCCCGGATAAAACAGCTCCCGTTGCACCTGCTATTTCCGGCGTAACGGACAATGTCGGTACAGTCCAGGGCGCACTCACCAGTGGTCAAAGCACCGATGACTCCCGACCAACCTTTAGCGGAACAGCAGAGGCCGGATCAACGGTAACGGTTTACGACAACGGGACAGCCATCGGTAGCGTAGCGGCAGGCAGTGACGGCAAATGGAGTTTTACCCCGTCGACAGATTTAAGCGAAGGTACACATAACATCACCACCCAAGCCACCGACGCTGCCGGGAACACTGGCCCGGGCTCTTCTTCATTTGCCGTGGTTGTGGACACCACACCGCCGGACACACCCACGCTCCTGAACGCAACTGAGCGCAACGGTGCGACGGCGACACAAATTCAGAGCGGTCACTATACCCATACCGGTACACCTGAGATTTCCGGAAAAGGTGAGCCTGGCGATACCATCACCCTCTACGATCAAGGGGTGAAAATTGGCGAAGCCAACGTCGACAGTAACGGAAACTGGCATTTTACCCCCGGTTCCACACTGACCGAAGGTACACACTCCCTGACGATCACGGAAACCGATCCGGCCGGGAACACCAGCGGCATCTCCAGACCACTGGACTTTATTGTTGATAACACGCCCCCGGGCGCACCAACCGATCTCGCCATCACCCCCGACGGCGGCGCGCTGACCGGTAAAGCCGAAGCGGGCAGTACTATCATCGTCAGCAACGGCACCACCATTGTTGGTACGGCGGTGACGGACGCCCAGGGCAATTTCACGGTACCGCTCAACCCTGCCCAGCTGAATGGTGAAACCCTTTCTGCCACCGCCACCGATGCCGCAAGTAACACCAGCCCACCCGCCAGTCTGACGGCTCCGGATACCACACCTCCGGCCATTCCGACGGGGGTTGCGGTCAATCACGATGGCGATCATGTTACCGGGAAAGCAGAACCTGGCAGTACCGTCACCGTGAAAAATGAGCAAGGCACCCTCATCGGTACAGGTCAGGCAGATGGCAGCGGTAATTTCGATGTTACCCTCTCACCACCGCAGAAAAACGGTGAAGTGCTGGACGTGACGGCTACCGACGGTGCGAACAATACCAGCCAGCCCGCGCTGGCTATCGCCCCGGACACCACTGCACCAGGCGCACCAACCGATCTTGCCATCACCGCCGACGGCAGCACGCTGACCGGTAAAGCCGAAGCCGGTAGCAGCATCATCATCAGCAACGGCACGACCACTGTTGGCACGGCGGTGACGGACGCTCAGGGCAATTTCACGGTGCAACTTCACCCCGCCCAGCTTAATGGTGAAACCCTTTCAGCGACCGCCACCGATGCCGCAAGCAACACCAGCCCACCCGCCAGCCTGACGGCTCCGGATACCACGCCTCCGGCCATTCCAACAAATGTCGTGGTCAACCACGATGGCGATCATGTCACCGGGAAAGCAGAGCCTGGCAGTACCGTCACCGTGAAGGACGAGCAAGGCTCCATCATTGGCACTGGTCAGGCAGATGGCAGCGGTCATTTCGATGTCACCCTCTCAACGCCACAGAAAAACGGCGAAGTGCTGGACGTGACGGCCACCGACGGCGCGAGCAATACCAGCCAGCCCGCGCTGGCTATCGCCCCGGATACCACCGCACCGGGCGCACCAACCAATCTCGCCATCACCGCCGACGGCGGTACGCTGACCGGTAAAGCCGAAGCCGGTAGCACCATCACCATCAGCAACGGCACCACCGTTGTCGGCACGGCGGTGACGAACGATCAGGGTAATTTCACGGTTACGCTCACCCCATCCCAGCGCAATGGCGAAACCCTTTCCGCCACCGCTACCGATGAGGCCGGGAATACCAGCACGCCAGGAACCCTACTCGCGCCCGACACCACGCCGGCGCAAACACCTGAAATTCTGGGTGTTGTTGATAATGTGGCCGACTTTACCGGCAATATCAGCAACGGTGGCCTGACGAACGACAACCACCCAACGATTTACGGCAAAGGTGAAGCGGGTACTACGCTCAGTCTTTACAGCAACAACACGCTGATAGGCACGGTGGTGATCCAGCCAGATGGCAGCTGGTCATTCCCGGCAAACGCACCACTGTTTGAAGGCGGGAACGTTATTACCGCACAGGCGGTGGATGGGAAAGGTCAGGCAAGTAGCATTTCTGCGGCCTGGAATGTCACTGTCGATACCACCCTCCCCGATACCCCCGTACTGAAAAATGTGCTGGATGATGTTGCAGAAAATACCGGCCCCATCACCAGCGGCCAGGTGACCAACGACAGCACCCCAACCTTTAGCGGTACTGGCGAAGCGGGGGCGACCCTCAACGTCATGGAGGGGGGGAACGTCATTGGTACGGCAAATATCGACGCGAATGGCGTCTGGACATGGACGCCTGCCAGCGGGCTGAGCAACGGCACACACAACCTGACGTTTGTCGCCGTGGATGCAGCCGGTAACCATAGCAACCCGACCTCTGTCTTCCAGGTGAATCTCTCCACCACCGCACCTGGGGTCCCGACCATTGATTCGGTTACCGATGACGTTGGCAGCACTCAGGGCACGGTGACCAGCGGTAAGCCAACCGATGACAACCGGCCTCTGCTGGAGGGCACAACCACTGCAGGCAATACCATTGCCATTTATGATGGTAATACGCTGCTGGGCAATGCCACCGTCGATCTTTCCGGACACTGGAGCTTCACGCCAGGCATCCCGTTAGCCGATGGCACGCACAACATCACTGCCGTTGCCATTAACGCTGCGGGCAATACCGCCACCTCCGCTCCTTTTGTCGTGGAAGTCGACACCGTTGCCCCAGCAGCCCCGTCAACACCGGTAGTCACCGTCAACCCGGACGGTGTGGACGTCATTCTGTCTCCAGGACAACCCACGCGGGATACCACCCCAACGCTTAGCGGCAGCGGTAATGTGGGTGATGTGATCACCATTTATAACGGTAGCACTCCGCTGGGTACCACAACGGTAGATGGCACGGGTCACTGGAGCTGGACGCCTAATCCTCCACTGCCTAACGGCACCTACGACATCAGTCTTACAGCCACGGACAAAGATGGTGCGGGCAACGAAAGCGCCGCGTCGCAGGCTGCAACCATTATCATTGATACCAGTGCGCCAGCCACACCTGCGGCTCCGGTGGTCACCGACAACGTGGATGCCCACACCGGCCCGGTCAGCAACAACGGCTCAACAAACGACGGCCGCCCGGTATTAAGTGGTTCCGGTGAACCCGGTGCGGTGATCACCCTGTATGACAACGTCAATGGCACCAAAAGTGTGCTGGGCAACGTAACGGTCGACCCGACCGGTCACTGGAGTTTCCAGCCATCCACTGCGCTAAGCCAGGGCAACCACACCTTCAGCACCACGGCGAAGGATGAGGCAGGCAACATCAGTACAGAAAGCCCAACCATCACCGTTAATGTGGATACCGTTGCACCAGATCAGCCTTCCGGGCTGAGCATCAACGGACAAGGCACCATCCTCTCAGGGACGGCGGAAGCAGGCTCTACCGTGGAAGTACGTGATGCCAGCAACACGCTGATTGGCACCGGAACTGCGGATGTTAATAACCACTTCACTGTCACGCTCTCTTCACCACAGGCGTCAGGAAATAACCTGAGTATCACCGCCGAAGATAGCGCCGGAAATACCAGTAACGCGACGTCCTGGACGGTGACGGGTACCGTGCAGCCACCGGTGATTGATGCCATTCTCGATGATGTGGGGCTGATTCAGGGGAACGTTAAAGGTGGCATCTCTGACGATCCCCTCCCGACCATCAGCGGCACGGCTCAGGCAGGCAGTACGGTTAACCTCTACCAGGATGGCATACTCCTGACGACCATCACGCTGCTGCCAGGTGAAACCAACTGGAGTTTCCAGCTCATCGTGCCGCTGACTCCGCTGGCGCACAGTTTTACCGCCACCGCCACGCTGGGGGCGAACACCAGTGCCTCCTCCGACCAGGCGAGTGTCACCATCAACCTTTTGACCCCAGGTACGCCGGTGATCGGCGCGGTGACGGATGATGTGGCTCCATATACCGGCCCGCTGACAAACGGCCAGACCACCAACGACAACACGCCAACCCTGAGCGGCACAGCCGGTGCGAATAACACCGTCACCATCTATGATGGACTGACGAAACTTGCCGACGTGGTCGCCGGTGCTGACGGTAAATGGAGCTATACCCCAGGCACACTCTCTGACGGAAGCCATAGCCTGACGATTACCGTCACCGATATCACTAACATCCCCAGCGTACCGTCTGAAGCGTTCGTGGTGGTGGTGGATACCACCCCGCCCGCGAAGCCTGGTATTGATACCGTTACAGACGATGTCCCACTGCTGACCGGAAACGTAGACAAAAATACCGCCACAAACGACACCACACCGACCCTTTCAGGCCACGCCGAAGCGGGCAGTACCGTATCCATTCGCGATAATGGCGTTGAGATAGGGACAGTGACGGCAGGCGCTGGCGGTACCTGGACCTTTACACCGACAAAAGCGCTGAATGACGGCACACATGATTTCACGGTAGTTGCCACCGATAGCGTCGGTAATCAAAGTGTCGTTTCGGATGACTACAGCGTGACCGTTGCCACCACACCACCGGCACAGCCAACGCTGGATACCGTGTATGACGATCTCCCGTCCGGTTCGGGGAACCTGACCAACGGCCAGCTCACTAACGACAGCACGCCGACGCTCAACGGTACAGGGGTTAACGGTACCACCATCCATATTCTGGATAATGGCTCACCCGTTGGCACTGCGATTGTCACGAACGGAACCTGGAGCTTTACACCCACAGTACCGCTTGGCGAGGGGGTACATAACCTGCGCGTCTACGCCAGCGATAACGCGGGCAATACTTCAACAACCACGCCAGCCTTTGCCATAACTGTTGATGCAACCCCACCGGCTAACCCGGTGGTTACTGGCGTGCTGGATGATGTTGGCCCGGTAACCGGGCAAATCGGCGCGGGGGGAACCACCAACGACAGCAAACCAACCCTCAGTGGTACGGGCGAAGCAGGCACCACCATCCACATTACCGATGGGGGTACGGAGATAGGCACCGCCGTCGTGACGGCCGGTGGCACCTGGACATTCACCCCGGCCACAGCGCTGTCAGAAGGTACGCATAATCTGGTGATTTCGGCCACCGATCCGGCCGGAAACAGCAGCCTCGTCAACCCGACGCTCACGTTTACCGTTGATACGGTCGCGCCGGTGGCTCCGCTTGTTATCTCCGTTGCCGACGATGTGGGCACGAAGCAAACGCCGCTCAGCAGCGGGCAATCCACGGATGACACCACGCCATCCTTTACCGGGTCAACCGAGCCGAACGCGCTGATCAGTGTTTACGATAACGGTACACTGCTTACTCAAATCGCAGCCGATGGCACGGGTGCCTGGACATATACGCCGCCAGCACTGAGCGAAGGTAGCCACGGATTTACCTTTACCGCCACCGATGCAGCAGGCAACGTTGGCCCGGCATCGACACCGTTCACGGTAGTCGTCGATACCACAAAACCGTCCGTGCCGCTTATCACCCAGGCGGTGGACGATGTCGGCACCGTTCAGGGAACGCTGAGCAACGGTCAATCTACTGACGACACCAGTCCGTTGCTGAAAGGCACCAGTGAACCGCTGGCGACAATCAACGTTTATGATGGTCTCACATTGCTGGGAACCACCACCGCCAATGCCAGCGGTAACTGGACGTATCAGGTCTCGTCTAACCTGAGCGAGACAACGCACAGCTTTACCGTGCGGGCGAGTGATGCCGCAGGAAACCTCAGCGATCCCTCCACACCGTTCACGCTGACAATTAGCACCACCCCACCGGCACCCCCCGTTATCACCGCGGTGGTGGATGATGTTGGGTCAATATCCGGCCCGCTGACCAACGGCCAGGCCACTAACGACAATCTGCCAACGCTGTCAGGAACAGCGGTTGCCGGTTCGTTAGTTCGCATTTATGACGGCACCACGCTCCTCGGTAGCGTGGTTGCTACCAATGGCAGCTGGAGCTTTACCCCTGCAACAGCACTGAGCGACGGCCCTCATGCCCTGAAGGCCACCGCCAGTGACGCAGTGGGCAACCCAAGCGCAGACTCCAGCGTGTTTAACATCGTGGTGGATGCCACCGCGCCGAACACACCCGCTATCACCAGCATTCTTGATAATGTGGGTACCCTGACCGGTCCAGTTACCAGCTCAGTCCCCACCAACGACAACACGCCAGAGCTTCACGGTACGGCTGAAGCCAACGCCGTAGTACGTATCTACGACGGAGCCACACCAATTGGCCAGGTCACTGCCGATGGCAGCGGCAACTGGACGTTCACCACCGGAGCACTCAGTGACGGACAACATAACTTCAGCGTGACCGCGACCGATGCGGTAGGCAATACCAGCGCCGCCTCAACCATCAGCGCCATCGTGGTCGATACCGTCGCCCCGCTCGCCCCGGGCGCACTTGCGGTCGTGAATGTGGGAACCCTTGTGACCGGGACAGCAGAAGCGGGCAGTACCGTCACCATCACCACCAGCGGTGGCACGGTGCTCGGTACAGCGACGGTGGACGGAAGCGGTCATTTCAGCGTGGCCCTCTCACCTGCGCAGACCAACGGCGAAACATTGACCGCATATGCAACCGATAAAGCCGGTAACCTGGGGGCTTCCGCCAGCATCACCGCGCCGTTTACCACCCTGCCAAATGCGCCGGTGATTGCCACCGTGAGCGACGATGTCGGCACCCTGAAAGGCACGCTGTCTAACGGGCAAACTACTGACGACACCACGCCAACGCTGGCAGGTACCGCACAGCCCGGTTCCACCGTCACCCTTTACAATAACGGAGTATTAATCGGCACAACCCTTGCCGATGGCAGCGGCAACTGGAGCTTCACCACGCCAGCGATGGGGGAAGGCAGTCACGCCTTTACCGCGACCGCAACCAACGGCTCCGGGACGGGTCCTGTCTCAGCCGCAATGACCGTGATCGTCGACACCACCGCGCCGAATGCCCCTACGGGTCAGTTCAACGCAGATGGCAGCGTGCTCACCGGCCAGGCAGAGGCGGGAAGTACCGTGACGATCCGCCTGCCCGATGGCACAACGTACACCGCAACGGCCAATGCCAGCGGCAGTTACTCGCTGGCCTTTGTTAACAAACAGACTGATGGCGGTATGTTGACGCTGACGGCGACCGATACTGCGGGGAATACGTCTCTGCCGGGTCAGGTGCTGGCACCCAATCTGCCGCTCTCTGCCGCGAACAACGTTGATGAGCTGAACTTCACCGCCACAGCCACCGTCACTGACGCGCAATACAGTGATTACGGTGTCCTGCTGGTTGGTGCGGTGGGCAACGTTCTCTCGCTGCTGGGGAACAACAGTGCGCAGGTGACCTTCAACGTCGACAACGGTGCGTCAGCGGATATCACCATCAATGCCTACGGGACAGGGGTGGTGCTCGGTTTGCTCAACAGTATGCAGCTTGTGGTGCAGCACTGGGATGCGACCAACAATGTCTGGACAACCGTGGTGGACACCGGGAACAACAGTACCCTGAACCTGTTAACCATCGGGGCCAGCGGCGTTTCCCTGAACCTGACCGGGCTGGCAGAGGGTCAGTATCGGGTGCTGACCTACAACACCAGCCTGCTGGCAACCGGCTCTTACAGTAGTCTGGATGTCGATGTCAGCCAGACCAGCGCGGGCACTATTGTTGGCACTAACCTCAACGTCAGTGGAAACGTGATCACCGATGTGGACGCCAGTGCAGGCAGCGATAATGCACCAGCCGGCACGCTGCTCACGCAGGTGACCAATGCTCTGGGTCAGGCGACGGCCATCAACGCAACGGGCAGCACCGTGGTTCACGGGCAGTATGGCGATCTCACCATTAGCGCCGACGGGAGTTACACCTACACGCTAACCACCACCAGCGCGACCGCCTATGGTCGTACGGAGAACTTCACCTATACCATTATGCACAACGGCGTAACGGCCAGTGCCCAGCTGGTGATCACGCTGGGCAGCAGTGTGCAAAACACCCACGCCATCGCCGTGGATGACTCTTCGACCTTTACCTTCGATACCAGTGTTCATGCTGTCGACAACGGTACATCGTCGCAGGGTGGCTTTACCGTGGTGGGTATCGGTCTGGGAAATGTGCTGACGCTTGATGTACTGAGCGACCTCAGCAATCCAATCATCTATAACGTCGATCAGGGTACCACCCGCACCATGACGCTGCAGGCGAGCGTGGGTGGCGTGGCCATTGGCTCAGTGTTCGACCTTTACGTCTACAAATTCAATACCGCGACCCAGACCTACCAGCAATACCGGTATGAAAAAAGCTGGCTGACTGCGCCGCTGCTGGGGGGAACCTCCGGGAAGCTGACCGTGGATCTCCCGGCGGGTCAGTATCTGTTCCTGCTCAACACGGCATCCGGCATCACCGCCCTGACCGGCTACACCCTGAACGTGCTTGAGGATCACGTTTACGCCGTCTCCAGTACTGGCGGTAGCACTACCGGTAACGTCATGGCCGATGACATTCTGCCGACCAGCGTCACCGCCACCGTCACCGATGTGAACGGCGTACACGTCAACGTCTCCGGTCTGACCACCATTCAGGGGTTGTACGGCACACTGTCGATCGACGCACAGGGGAACTACACCTATACCCTGAACAGCGGCGTCGGGGCGGATAAAATCAGCACGCCGGATACCTTCGTGTATACCCTCACGGATTCAACTGGCCATAAGGACAGCGCCTCGCTCAACATCACCCCAACGCCACACGCGCTGGATGCCATCAACGATGTCAGCAAGGTGATGACGTTCGACACCGCGCAACATACCGTGGCCTGGAGCGATACGTCCGTCGGGAGCACCAACTGGACGACGGCCCTGTTGAAATCCACCAGCGGAACCGGCAGCGGAACCTTTATCGTCGATCAGAACACCGCCCTGCACGACATCGTGCTGCATTTTAATATCTCTTCCCTGCTGCCGCTGGGTGGGCTGGCCGTGAGCTGGTCTATCACCCTGCAGGGTGCATCCACCCCCATCATTTCTGACTCGTTTACCGGAGGCTCTACCACCATCAACCTGAGCAGTCTGGATCTGGATGCCGGTACCTACACCCTGAGCTTCACCGGTACGGCCGGGCCACTGAGCATCGGTGGTATCACGATCACCCCGAGCGTCACGGGTACCTCAGTGTTCCTGAATAACGACGAAACCACCTCAGGCCATTCCGTCATCGGCAACATCTTCGACGGGACAGACTCACAAGGGGCGCTGGATCAGCTGGCGTCGGTGGATACGCGCCTGAGCATCACCGGTTATGACGGCCATGTCAGTACGCTCGACCCGTATACCACCAGCAACGCCACAGCAACCGTTGTGGGACATTACGGCACCCTCTCTGTTGGCGTCGACGGTAGTTACACCTACACGCTTAACAGCGGTATTTCGCTCGCGACCATGACCAGCAAGGAGGTCTTTAACTACACCCTCACCGCAGCCAACGGGCAAACGGACAGCGCTTCGCTGACCATCAACCTGTCGCCGCAGATGATCAGCACCAACCATAACGACACCCTGACGGGAAGCGTCTATGGCGACACGCTGATTTATCACGTGCTCGATACCACTGTGGGAGCCGCTACGGGCGGTAATGGCACGGGAGATCACTGGACGAACTTCTCCGTCTCGCAGGGCGATAAGATCGACATCAGCGATCTGCTGGTCGGCTGGAACGGTCAGTCTTCAACGCTCGGTAACTACCTGCACGTCACGACCAGCGGAAGTAATACCGTGATTTCCATCGACCGCGACGGTGCGGGAAGCACCTACGCCAACACAACCCTGGTCACTCTGGATAACGTTCAGACCAGCTATGACGAGCTTGTGAATCAGCACCACAACATTATTACCTGACAACAAAAAATACCCCGGGCGCTCGTCGCCCGGGCATAAAGACAATAAAGCAGTACTCTTTTATTAGGGACAAGACATGAGAAAAAGAATGCCTCGCTGGTGGCTTTCGTGCTGCCTGATCGCCATATCCACCACTGTACATGCTGCAGTGGTGATCAATCCCCAACAACTCAGCGAGGAACAAGAGTTACCCGCTCTGGAAGGACGCGTTGCGCTCCCGGCCAGTAAAACTCCCCCGGGCGTACTGATGCTGGACGATGCCGTCACACGCGCCGTGAGCTGGCACCCGGCAATTAGTGAGGCAGTAGGAAAACTCTACGAGCAATCTGAACAGGTCGACGTCGCCAAATCGAAGTATTATCCGCAGGTTAACGCCGGTATGGACAACGGCTATACCCACAATGGCGGGGATTCCGGCTTTACGCCTTCTCTGGTGTTATCCCTCTCGCAAATGCTTTACGACTTCGGCAAAGTGGCAAGCCAGGTTCGCGCCGAGAACGCGGGTGTCGCCCAACAGCAGGCCAACGTGCTGGTCAGCATTGATACCATCGCCCATGATACCGCCACAGCAATGGTGCAGGTTCAGACCTGGCAACAGATGGTCGAAACGGCCAGAGAGCAGCTTGATGCCCTTAACGCCATTGGTAAACTGACGCGACAGCGCAATGACGAAGGGGCCACCTCGCTCTCTGACGTCGTCCAGACCGATGCCCGCATCGAAGGTGCGCGCGCCCAGCTGATGCAGTACCAGGCCAATCTTGACAGTTCACGCGCCACGCTGATGAGCGACCTGGGGTGGAACAGCCTTAGCGCCATCAGCAACGACGTCCCCGACAGCCTGAAGCGCAGCTGTGACATCGCCGAGCCTGACGATCGGCTGGTGCCATCGGTGCTTGCCGCATGGGCACAGGCCGGTGTCGCGCAGGCGAATCTGGATAACGCCAATGCCCAGATGACGCCGACCATCTCGCTCGAACCCGAAGTGCGCCACTATCTGAATGACAATTATGCGGGACACGGCTCACTGGATCGCACCCAGTACTCTGCCTGGGTCAAGGTACAGATGCCCCTCTACCAGGGCGGCGGGTTGACCGCACGGCGTAACGCAGCCGGACACGCGGTGGAAGCGGCGCAATCTACCATCCAGCGCACGCGCCTTGACGTGCGGCAAAAGCTACTGGAATCCCGTAGCCAGGTGATGAGCCTGTTGAGTACCCTGCAAATTCAGTCCCGCCAGGAGTCGCTCAATATCCGCACGCGCGAGCTGTACCAGCAACAATACCTGGATCTTGGTTCACGTCCGCTGCTTGACGTACTGAACGCCGAGCAGGAGGTGTATCAGGCACGCTTTACCCAACAACAAACCCTCGGGCAACTGCACCAGCTTCAGCTTAACTGCCTGTATAACACGGGCCGCATCCGCCATGCATTCAGCCTCGATAACCGCACCATTCAGTCTGTGGAGATCCAGCCATGAAACACACCGACATTCCGCAGGATGATGTATTGACCGGGCAGGCGCTGGCGCAGTGGGCGCAGGCCTTTGGCTATGTCGCCGACCATTACCGTGTGGCCTGTTCCCCCGGCGCATTGATGGCCAGCGCCCCCTGGCTATGCGGCAAACCAATGGTGCCAGCACTCACTCAGCTGGCGCGGGAAGCAGGGCTGTCGTTCCAGCCCCTGGAAACCACACAAGATAGCCTCAACAGCTGGCGTCTGCCCGTGGTGGTGGAACTCGCTGAAGGCCAGATTGGCGTTATCGAACACTACGATGGTGAAGATACGCTGGAGATCTGTTTTGTCGGCGACACCGCGCAAACCAACCGCCTTTCCCTGACAGCGCTGCTGCCCAACATTCGTCATGTGATCGCCCTGCGCCCGCTGGCAGCCCTGAAGGACAGCCGCGTTGACGCCTACATTTCGAAGTACCGCCCGGACTGGCTCTACCGGCTGGTGATGCGCGATTTACGCCCCTACACGTGGGTGATGCTGGCGGCGCTATTTATCAACGTTCTGTCACTCTCCGGGGTGGTTTTTTCCATGCAGGTTTATGACCGGGTGATCCCCGCCCAGTCCTACCCCACCCTCTACGTGCTGACGATTGGCGTACTGATCGCCACGCTGTTTGGCTTCGTGCTGCGCCTTGCCCGCGGGCACATCATGGATCTGCTGGGAAAACGCGCCGACCTGCGCGTTTCCGACCGGGTATTCGGCCATGCCCTGCGGCTACGTAACAGCGCCGTTCCACGCTCAACCGGCAGCTTTATTTCGCAGCTGCGCGAGCTGGAGCAGATCCGCGAGATGGTGACGTCATCGACCATTTCGACCATCGTCGATCTGCCGTTCTTTTTGCTGTTTGTGGTGGTACTGGCGATCATCGCCCCGCAGCTGGCGTGGATCGCCCCCGTCGCTGCCGCGGTTATGGTACTTCCAGGTCTGCTGTTGCAGACAAAACTGGCCACGCTGGCGAAACAGTCTGCCCATGAGTCCACCCTGCGCAACGCGGTGCTGGTAGAGAGCGTGCAGGGGCTGGAAGACATCAAGCTTATGCAGGCGGAAAACCGCTTCCTGCAACAGTGGAACAGTTACATCCAGATCACCGCCGAATCCGGCCTGCGCACCCGCGAGCTGAGCCAGGCGCTGATCAACTGGGGAATGACCATTCAGAGCCTGGTCTACGCTGGCGTCATTGTGGTCGGCGCACCGATGGTGATTGAAGGTACGTTAACAACCGGTTCCGTGGTCGCCGCGTCGATGCTGGCGTCACGGATGATCGCCCCGATGGCTACCCTGTGTGGCGTACTGGCGCGCTGGCAGCAAGTGAAAGCGGCAAAAGAAGGTCTGGACAGCATTATGCAACTGCCCACCGAGAACCAGCGGGAAGAGACGCCCATTCGCCAGGATGTGCTGCGCGGACATTATCTTTTTGACCAGGCACAGTTTCGCTACCACCCGGAAGATCCGCGTATGGCTTTGCGGATCAACCGACTGGAGATCAACCCCGGAGAGAGTGTGGCCATACTTGGCCGCAACGGGGCGGGGAAATCGACGTTGCTTCAGGCAATGGCGGGCGGTATGGATTTGGCGAGCGGTGAACTACGGCTGGACAACCTGAGCCTGCCGCATCTGGACGTGGCGGATCTGCGACGCAACGTCGGCCTGATGACCCAGAATGCACGGCTGTTCCACGGCACCCTGCGCGAGAACATCACCCTGGGTCTGCCACACGCCAGCGATGAAGAGATCTTCACCGTACTGGAGATGTGCGGCGCGGCAAGTTTTGTGCAGAAACTGCCAAAGGGGCTGGATTACCCGATTATGGAGAACGGCGTGGGGCTTTCCGGCGGCCAGCGACAGTCCATTCTGCTGGCACGCATGTTCCTGCGCGATCCCAATATCGTACTTCTGGATGAACCTACTGCGTCGCTGGATGAACACACCGAGCGCGAATTTATTCAGCGCCTTGGCGCATGGCTGGGTAACCGCACGCTGGTGGTGGCAACCCACCGCGTTCCGGTACTGGAACTGGTAGAACGCGTCGTTGTGCTGAAAGAAGGCATGCTGGTGATGGACGCTCCAAAAGCGCAGGCGCTCAACAGCAGCCGCATGCAACAACAGGCAAACGGACGGGAGTGGAAAAATGAAAATCAGTCAGCATGATGCCGCCGCGATGGACGATCTGGATAACTCACTTGATTCTGAGAGCGGCTATTCCGGCGCGCGCCGTATTGTGTCGTTAACCCTGCTGCTGTTTATCGTCACTGGCGTCTGGGCGTGGTACGGCATTCTGGATGAGGTTTCGACCGGCACCGGGAAAGTGATCCCCAGCTCGCGCGAACAGGTTTTACAATCGCTGGACGGCGGGATCCTCACCGAACTCAACGTTCACGAGGGTGACCAGGTACAGGCCGGACAAGTACTGGCGCGGCTTGATCCGACGCGCTCAGAATCAAACGCCGGCGAGAGTGCCGCACGCTACCGCGCGTCGCTGGCTTCCAGCGCGCGTCTGTATGCCGAGGTCAACGATCTCCCGCTGAAATTTCCCCCCTCACTGGCAAAATGGACGGAGCTGACAGCCACCGAAACCCGGCTGTATAACTCGCGACGTGCTCAGCTGGAAGACACGCAACGCGAGCTGCGTGCCGCATTAGATCTCGCCAACAAAGAGCTGGCGATCACCCAGCGCCTGGTTAAAACCGGGGCAGCGAGTCACGTGGAAGCCCTGCGTCTGCAGCGGCAAAAAAGCGATCTGGAACTGAAACTCACCGACGTACGTTCGCAGTATTACGTTCAGGCACGCGAGGCGCTATCCAAAGCCAACGCAGAAGTGGATATGGTCACTGCCGTCCTGAAAGGGCGTGAGGATTCCGTCGCACGCCTGACGGTAAAATCCCCGGTGCATGGGATCGTCAAAAACATCAAAGTCACCACCATCGGCGGTGTGATCCCACCTAACGGCGTGCTGATGGAGATTGTTCCCGTGGACGATCATCTGCTGATTGAAACCCGTCTGTCGCCGCGTGATATCGCCTTTATCCATCCTAACCAGGAAGCATTGGTCAAGATCACGGCCTATGACTACGCGATTTACGGCGGGCTTCACGGGGTAGTTGAAACCATTTCGCCGGACACCATTCAGGACGAAGCCAAACCAGAGGTGTTCTATTACCGGGTGTTTATCCGAACCAGCCAGGACTATCTGACGAATAAAGCGGGGAGACACTTTTCGATTGTACCGGGGATGATTGCGACAGTGGATATCAAAACCGGAGAGAAAACGGTGCTGGATTATATGATTAAGCCGTTTAACCGGGCAAAAGAAGCACTGAGGGAACGGTAAGCATTGCCGGTTATCCGCACGATGGTGAGAGAGTAGATAATACGACGCCCTCTCCTTTCAGGGGAGAGGGATACCGTTTGTGCAACGCCATACATTTTCCCTGAAGCCATCTCGCAAACTCAACTTATTCTGCCCATCCCCCTTACAAAGCGCTTCAGAGAGGCGTATCACTGCTCTCCATCCACAACCTACAGCACCAAAAAAAATGCACTTGCGCACAGTGCGGAAGTGCAATAAAATTCACTCAGCTTCATGGAGCGGAGCTAACAAGCATTATGATTAATCATTTTCGCGATCAATGGCTTGAGGATTTTTTTCTTTATGGGAAATCGAGCAATGTGATCCCTTCTGGCCTTGAAGCAGCTCTGGCGAGAAAGCTGGATATTATCAATGCAGCAACATCTCACCGGGATCTGCGATCGCCACCAGGCAATATGTACGAAACATTGAATCCTCCACTAAAGGGGTTTTCCTCAATTCGCGTTAACAGGCAATACAGGCTGGTATTCAGGTGGGTAGAGGGTAAAGCAGACGATCTCTATCTTTCACCCCATAAATACACGCTATACAAATGAGGCATGACTTATGGCACTCCAACAGGCACTTCGCAAACCCACCACGCCGGGTGATGTGTTGCAGTATGAGTATCTTGAACCGCTCAATCTGAAAATCAGCGATCTCGCGGACATGCTGAATGTGCACCGCAACACCATCAGTGCGCTGGTGAATAATAACCGTAAGCTGACTGCCGATATGGCTATCAGACTGGCTAAAGCCTTTGATACCACCATCGAATTCTGGCTGAACCTGCAGCTGAACGTAGACATCTGGGAAGTGCAGACCAACTCACGGACGCAGGAAGAGTTAGGCCGTATCAAGTGCGTTGCGGAGATCCTGGCAAAGAAAAAGTCTGGCCAGCCGGATGTCGCCTGACCGTTCATCAGGACGGCAGGCTTAGCGGTGTGACAAAAGGGTTGCTGTCATTACTCTGTTTCCTGCGGTTGTGCTGTAAAATAGACACCGACATAGCGGGTAAATTTACCGATAAACACCCCTGCAAAAACTCCGCCGGAGACAATCGCAAATGCGCTCATGGCGGGCTGTTGTAAAGTTTGCGGTGAAATGGCGCTCATCACGCCCAGTACATATTTCACCAGAAACGCCAGCATCATAAACGGCAGTGCCGTGTAATCAGCCTGACGGAAAATACTGCGCGGTGCAGCGGCGCGGTTGATCGCCGTCGGTTTAATCAGGACGTACCCTGTCGCAGCTCCCGCCAGAATACCCGCCATCCACAGAGCGATGGTGGCGACACTAAGCTGGCGGTAAATCACCAGATCGTAAATATCCCAGATCAGAAAAATCGACGGAATGATGGCAAGCTTTTCCAGGGTAACCGTGGCGGGTTTGCGGGCTTTGACACCGCGGGAAATCAGAAAGACAAAAAGCACCCACACCCAGATGGGCGTGTGGCTCACAACACCCGTAATGAATTCAGCCATGTGGTTCACCGCGCTGGTGACGAGAAATCAGGAATTCGATAAGTATTGCGCATAACAGCGTAACTGCCATTATGCGCAGGCCGGTTTACAGTGAGATCTTCAGGCGTCTCACCGCCTCTTTCAGTTGTTCATCCGTTGGCGTGACAAACGACATACGCAACGTCGTGTGATCTGGCTCATTGCAGTAGAAGAATTCACCCGGCACAAAAACCACGCCGTTGCTTAACGTCTTTTCCAGCCAGCGGGTGGTATTAATGCCATTGTTCATTCTGGCCCACAGGAACATCCCGCCCTTTGGCTTATGGAATGACATCACATCACCCAGCTCGGCTTCCAGCTCACGTGCGAATGTCTGGTATTTCTGACGGTAGGCTTCGCGGATCATTTTAATCTGGTCAGCCAGACGGCCGGTTTTCAGATATTCATACGTCATCAGCTGCGACAGTGTGCTGGTGTGCAGATCGGTCGTTTGTTTCAGATTCACCACAGCTCTTTTCAGCCACTCCGGTACAATCACCCAGCCCACCCGGGTTCCCGGTGCGAGAATTTTAGAAAAGGTCGAGGTGTAAACCACATTGCCTTCATTACCGATGGCCCTGGCATGCGCAATTAACGGGCGGAAGACTTCATCGGTGTAATTTATTTCACTGTAGGGATCGTCTTCGATAATGACGAAATCATAACGCTTCGATAATTCCACCAGCTGTTTGCGGCGTTCTTCGGACAGCGTTACCCCGCCCGGGTTGCCAAACGTCGGGACAATATAAACCGCTTTAATCGTTTTATTTGCCACCAGCGTTTCCAGCTCGTCGACAATCATCCCTTCGCCGTCAGTCCCCACAGATTCAAATTTCGCCTGTGCCAGACCAAATACCTGCAATGCGGCCAGATAAGTAGGACGTTCTACAACGACGATATCACCAGGATTAATTAATGCGCGCGCCAGCACATCCAGAGATTGTTGCGAACCGGACGTAATGACCACATCGTCGGCCTTGCATTGAATACCACGACCCGCACAGATCTGCTGAATACCCTCGCGCAGTCCCGGAACACCCTCCGTCAGACCATACTGAAACGCCTCGCCAAAATGCTGGGATAACACGGCATCTGCAGCAATTTTCAGGCCTTCATGATCGAAAAGTGCCGGATTAGGAATACCGCCTCCCAGCGAAATGACGCCTGCCATTTTGCTATGTTTTAATAATTCACGGATGGCAGATGATTGCAGGCCCTGCGCACTGCTGGCGAGTTTACTCACAGACATTCTCTCGTTACCTTCTCTTTTTTATGATGTGCCTAATCTTAGTAGCACATGTCTGCGATTTTGATAATTACTTTTATGGATCTGCCGGGTCGCGCACCGCCTGCATAATATGCGCGATAAATTCAGTGAGCTTGGGTAACGGTCTGAGATCCTGCCGCCACAACAGATGCACCGGCCTCGGCTCCGGGGTGTTGTTTTCCAGCACCCGCACCAGCCTGCCGCTTGCCAGTTCTTCTGCCACCAGCACTTCCGGTTGCAGTAATAATCCCGCCCCGGCTTTTGCCGCCATGCGTAGCCCGTAGCCATCGTTACAGCGCAGGATAGCATCCCGCTTCCAGCGTACCTCCCCTTCCACACCCGGCAGCCGCCACTCGTTGCGCGCAGTCCAGACCGTATGTGACAGGCACAGATGATCCACCAGATCGGCAGGCGTTTGCGGCGTGCCGTAGCGTGCTAAATAGTCCGGAGCGGCGCAAATCACCATCCGGTACGGGCAAAGAAATTTCGCCACCAGATCGTCGTTGTGAATGTCACCAATACGAATAGCCAGATCAACACCTTCATCCACCAGATCCACTTTCCGGTTAGTAAGATCCAGCTCCACGCGAACTTCCGGGTAGCGCTGCAAAAACGTGGCGGTGAGTGGCGCAATCACGCATCCGCCAAACGAGGTGGGAGCCGTGACGCGCAAGGTTCCGGCGGGAGTCGCGCGTAGCCGCTCAACCGCATTTTCGGCAATAGCAACCTGCTCCAGTACCCGCTTTGCCTCTTCAAAATAGACACGCCCGGCATCTGTCAGGCTCTGACGACGCGTATTACGCTCCAGCAGGCGCGTACCAAACTGAGACTCCAGCAACGCAATGTACTTCCCCACCATCACCGCCGACATCTCAAGCCGTGACGCCGCGCCGGTAAAACTCCCACTTTCAACCACGGCAATGAACGTCTCCATACTGCGAAGCTTATCCATATTACAAACCCCTGATTAGCAATCATCTAACTTTAGCCCAATTTATCTGACTTTTGATTTATTAAAGAATGAAGGCTCACAACATAAGGAGTCTGCTATGAAAATCGTAATTATTGGTGCCAGCGGTACGGTGGGTCGTGCAGTAACGGAAGAGCTGGGTCGTCGCCACGAGGTTGTCCGCGTGGGTCGTACTCAGGGCGATCATCAGGTCGATATTACCTCTCAGGAAAGTGTGCAGGCGCTGTTCGAAAAAATCGGTCCGGTGGATGCCATTGTCTCGGCCAGCGGCGGTCTGTTCTTTGGCCCACTCGCCACCATGAAAGACAGCAACTTCAACCAGGGCTTACAGGATAAGCTGCTCGGACAAGTGCGTCTGGCGCTGACCGGACAGCACTATCTGAACGAAGGTGGCTCGATTACCCTGATTAGCGGGATTGTGGCGCACGAACCCATTGCGCAGGGCGTCAATGCCACTACGGTGAACGCCGCGCTGGAAGGGTTTGTCCGTGCTGCGGCTTGTGAACTGCCGCGCGGCATTCGCATCAACCTGATCAGCCCAACGGTACTGACGGAATCCGCCGAAGCGTATGATGGATTCTTCCCCGGCTTTGAAAGTGTTCCTGCCGCCACCGTTGCCCTGGCCTACCGCCGCAGTGTGGAAGGGGTACAAAGCGGACGGGTGTATAAAGTAGGTTATTGAGTCACTTCCGGCGCTGATGATCAGTTTGGCCTTCAGCGCTGGCGTGCCCAGCTGATGGTTTATTCCTTTCTTTACACTTTTGGCACTGGCTAAGTTCGCGTCATTAGTTTAGCATTACCTTAATTAAGAAAATACTAAACTAATATGAACGAACTCGAACAACTTCAGGCCAGCGCAGCACAAGCCGCAGCGCTGTTAAAAGCCATGAGTAACCCGCGCAGGTTATTAATCCTGTGCATGCTGTGCGGTGCTCCCGGTACCAGCGCGGGGGAACTGGCTCGTGCCACGGGGTTAAGCGCCTCCGCCACATCTCAGCATCTCGCACGTATGCGTGAAGAGGGTCTTATCGATAGCACCCGCGAGGCGCAGCGCATTCTTTATTTCATTAAAAACGATGCGGTGAATCAGCTCATCAGCACCCTGAAAACCCTTTATTGTCCATAAGGAGCCGCCATGTCTCTTCCTCTTATTTCTCCACAAAAGGCGAATGCGCTCGTCAATGTCGGCGCAAAACTGATTGATATTCGTGATGCCGACGAATACGCCCGCGAGCATATTCCAGTCGCACAGTCGGTTCCGCTGGAAACCTTGCCTGGCGGGCTGAAGACACAACCTGGTGAAACGGTAATTTTTCACTGCCAGTCTGGCGCACGGACATCAGACAATGCCGCCCGTCTGGCGCAGGCCGCATCCCCTGCTCAGGCCTACGTGGTCGAAGGCGGTATTCAGGGCTGGAAACTGGCCGGGCTGCAGACCATTGAAGACAAATCGCAGCCGCTCCCGCTGATGCGGCAGGTGCAAATTGCCGCCGGGCTGTTGATTCTCTGCGGCGTCGTGCTTGGTTACAGCATTTCCAGCGGCTTTTTCCTGCTCAGTGGTTTTGTGGGTGCCGGGCTGCTGTTTGCCGGTGTAACCGGTTTTTGTGGAATGGCGCGTCTGCTGAAAGTGATGCCGTGGAACCGACGTACCTCGTAAGCAGTACCCCGGCAGAATAGGCTGTACCCAGTGCCAGACGTGGGCTAAGGTGGAGAACACGATAACGATGAGGAGGTACTATGTTTTCTGTCGGTGATTATGTGCAACCGCGTAAAGGCGGCCCGAAACTGAAAATTCTCGAAGTGAACGGCGAGAGTATTGTGGCAGTGCAGGCCAGCAATGAGCAGGGTGAGAAATTCACGCTGAGCTCCGCAGATGTTGCCCTGTACACCGAAGACGGTGATTTCGGCGTCTGCTAAATATGCAACCGGGCGGAGTCTTCCGCCCGGCCCACGGATTAAATCAGAAATTCATCCAGTGATTTACCGTTTGCCAGTGCGCTGGCGATTGGTTTCGGCGTGCGGCCCTGACCGGTCCACGTTTTCTCTTCACCGTTCACGTCAATAAAGCGATATTTTGCTTCACGCGCTTTGCGTTTTTTCGCCGGATTGCCCGTCTGAGCCAGTTGAGAACCGAGCAGATCGGAAGGTGAAATACCATCAGCTTTCATCTGTTCCAGCAAAGCATTAATTTTATCCTGCTGTTCAGCGCGTTGTTGCTCGAACTCTTCCTGCTCGCTACGTTTCTCTTCCGCAACGATCCTGACTTTTTCCAGCATTTCTTCAAGAACATCCAGGGATAATTCACGCGCCATTGCACGCAGTGTACGGATATTATTTAGATTCTGTAACGTCAAAGACATATTAATTGAAAACCTTTTTTGTGGTAAGTCGAGAAATCAAAGAACAGAATAATTCATTTCCCCTTCAATATCTACCCATCTAATTTCTCAGCCATTGCTGTAAATAGTTTGAAATATTTAAAATTAATATTGCTCTAATTCTGGATAAAGCATGGGGGGATATAACGCTGCACGATGAGCGAATGCATAAAAATGCAACACAGAAGAATAAAACAGACTGAACAAAATCAGCATTTTTATCTGAAAAATCAAAAAATGAAGAACAATTATCATGAGGCGAATGTTTTTTGTTCAAAACAAGAAACACCATGCTGATAACATGGTTAATCCGGGAGGGAGAATCATGCAAACAGATCACAACAACATGATTTTAAACAACAAAAACAATAAAGAAAAAGAAAATAACGAGGCGATTAAAAATCAATCGATTTTAGAGAGTTTTGTGGACAAAACGGTAATAAATAAAAATTAATCACTAATTGTTAGTTTCAAACCAGAGATATACGCTATACACACCAAACAAAGCAACCTAAAGCACTAAAAGCTTCGGGTAAAACGTTACTATCGTGTTCTTCTCAAGGAGTTCAGACATGTTCTCACCGCAATCTCGCCTGCGCCATGCGGTAGCGGATACCGTCGCGATGGTTGTCTACTGTTCCGTCGTGAACATGCTGATTGAAATATTCCTCTCCGGAATGTCCTTCGAGCAGTCGCTTTCTTCTCGTCTGGTGGCGATCCCGGTAAACATCCTTATTGCATGGCCTTACGGATTATACCGCGATGCGGTGATGCGTTTCGCCCGTCGTATGAGCCCGGCAGGCTGGGTGAAAAATCTGGCAGACGTACTGGCATATGTCACTTTCCAGTCTCCGGTCTACGTGGCGATTTTGCTCACGGTTGGCGCAGACTGGCATCAAATTGCCGCTGCGGTGAGCTCGAACATTGTGATTTCAATGTTGATGGGCGCGGTGTATGGCTATTTTCTCGACTACTGTCGTCGCCTGTTTAAAGTCAGCCAGTACGACCAGGCAAAAGCGTGATCAGGAGCGACTGGCGTATGCCAGTCGCAGACCTATTGTACTTCGCCAAACAGTCCCTTCAGGAACCGTTCCAGCGCCATACGCGAACTGAAACCATGCGGAATACCATAATGTTCATGCGTTTCCCCACCTAAATAGAGGGGGAATTGCTGATAATGATCGCAGGTTTTAATATCCGAGGCAGGCTCAGCAAATGACTGGCTTCTGTCTTTCAGCGTCGGATGAATAATGAGAGCCGTACGCCCCATTCTCGCTTCACGGTTAACATAAACATAATTCTCACCACGGCGATATCCATAGGCTTTTGGTGTCACTTCGTCCATGATGAATCCCGCTTTTTCAAGAACGCGCGCCACCTCATCGGGTCGTAAATACATATCTCTTCCTCGTTATTTTTTCCTGCCGGGCAACCTTACCGTATTCAGCATTAGCAGGGCTTTCAGAATATTCCATAAACTGCCGGATAAGTCGTGACTCGCTTCAGATATTAAAATTCTGGGCTAAACTCAATGCGAAGGTAAAATTACGGAGGATCGTATGTTTAACAGACCGAACCGGAATGATATTAACCACGACACCCAGGATATTCGTAATGATGTCAGCCAATTAGCAGACGCGCTGGAAGAAGTACTGAAATCCTGGGGTTCTGATGCAAAGGACGAAACGGATGCCGTAAAACGTAAGGCTCAGTCTCTGTTGCGTGAAACCCGCGCCAGAATGCATGGCCGTCATCGTGCGACGCAGGCAGCCTGTGACGCGGCGAGTTGTGCAAATACCTTCGTCCGTGAGAGACCGCTCTGTGCCCTGGGCACGGTCGCCGCCGTCGGCATCGTCGTAGGGGCTCTGCTCAGCCTGCGTAAGTAAAGACCTGTCGCGATACGTCTGCCCTGCCCCGCTGTGCTCATCACCGGGGCAACAACACGCCAAACATCCCATATATTGTGTGGTTGAAAATAACCACATCTACATCTAGTATTCCTTTAGCGCAACACACACAACCTGACGCGATGACTCGCGCCGTTTTCTCATTTTAAATGGAAATACGAATCATGAGCATTGTTATTTACACTCGTAGCAATTGTGTTCAGTGCCACGCAACCAAACGCGCAATGGAAAACCGCGGCGTGGCGTTCGAGATGGTGAATATCGATCTGGTCCCGGATGCCGCCGATACCCTGCGCGCGCAAGGTTTCCGCCAGCTCCCGGTCGTCGTCACCGGAGAAACCAGCTGGTCTGGCTTTCGTCCGGATATGATTAATCGCCTGGCCACCCGTGCATGAGCAGGCTGGTCTACTTCTCCAGCAGCTCGGAAAACACGCTCCGCTTTATTGAGCGCGTCGGGCTGCCAGCGATACGTATTCCGCTCAACGAACGCGAGCGGATCCAGGTAGAGGAACCTTACATTCTGGTGGTTCCCAGCTATGGCGGCGGAGGTACGGCAGGCACGGTACCGCGTCAGGTGATCCGCTTTCTGAACGATCCCCACAACCGACAGCTTATTCGCGGCGTTATTGCGGCAGGTAATCGCAATTTCGGCGAGGCATTTGCCCGCGCCGGGGATGTTATCTCTCAAAAATGCGGCGTGCCGTATCTCTATCGTTTTGAACTGATGGGGACACAGCAGGACGTAGAGAACGTGCGTAAAGGAGTAAACGAATTTTGGCAACGACAACCGCAGAACGCGTAATTCAGGCGATACCGGATTACCACGCACTAAACGCGATGCTTAACCTCTACGATCGCGATGGCCGTATCCAGTTTGGCAAAGACCATGATGCGGTGGACGCCTTTTTTGCCGCCCATGTCCGCCCAAACAGCGTGACGTTTGCACACCCAAATGAACGTCTCGACTACCTGGTCAAAGAGGGGTATTACGAAGAGCGGGTACTCGCCCGCTATGACCGTGCCTTTGTGGTGATGCTGTTTGAGAAGGCCCATGCCAGCGGTTTTCGTTTCCAGACGTTCCTGGGTGCATGGAAGTACTACACCAGCTATACCCTGAAAACCTTCGACGGCAAACGCTATCTCGAAAGCTTTGAGGATCGCGTGGTGATGGTGGCGCTCACGCTGGCTCAGGGTGATGAAGCGCTGGCAGAACGTTTAACGGATGAGATCCTGTCAGGTCGTTTCCAGCCCGCCACACCGACCTTCCTCAACTGCGGCAAAGCCCAGCGCGGCGAGCTTGTTTCCTGCTTCCTGCTGCGTATCGAAGACAATATGGAGTCAATTGGCCGCGCGGTGAACTCGGCGTTGCAGCTGTCTAAACGCGGTGGCGGCGTGGCGTTTTTGCTCTCTAACCTGCGCGAAGCGGGTGCGCCAATTAAGCGCATTGAAAACCAGTCCTCCGGCGTCATCCCGGTGATGAAAATGCTGGAAGATGCCTTCTCCTATGCCAACCAGCTTGGCGCACGTCAGGGCGCGGGGGCGGTCTATCTGCATGCGCATCATCCGGACATTCTGCGTTTTCTGGATACCAAACGCGAAAACGCCGACGAAAAAATCCGTATCAAAACCCTGTCACTGGGTGTCGTGATCCCGGATGTCACCTTTACGCTCGCGAAAGAGAATGCGGACATGGCACTCTTCTCGCCGTATGACATTGAACGCATTTACGGCAAAGCCTTTGGCGATGTGGCGATAAGCGAGCTTTACGATGAGCTGGTTGCCGATGACCGCATCCGCAAAACGACCATCAACGCCCGCGACTTCTTCCTGCGGCTGGCGGAAATTCAGTTTGAATCCGGCTATCCCTACATCATGTACGAAGACACGGTAAACCGCGCAAATCCGATTGCCGGGCGCATTAATATGAGCAACCTGTGCTCGGAAATTTTGCAGGTCAACAGCGCGTCCACCTATGATGAAAACCTGGACTATGCGGGCATCGGTAAAGATATCTCCTGCAACCTCGGGTCGCTGAACATTGCCCACACAATGGATTCACCGGATTTTGGTCGCACGGTGGAAACCGCCATTCGCGGGCTGACGGCAGTGTCGGACATGAGCCACATTCGCAGTGTGCCGTCCGTTGAAGCGGGTAACGCCGCGTCGCACGCCATTGGTCTGGGGCAGATGAACCTTCATGGCTACCTGGCGCGGGAAGGTATCGCTTACGGTAGCCCCGAAGGGCTGGATTTCACCAACCTCTATTTCTACACCATCACCTGGCATGCGCTGCATACCTCGATGCAGCTGGCACGCGAGCGCAACCAGCGCTTCGCAGGTTTTGAACTGTCGCGCTATGCCAGCGGCGAGTACTTCAGTCAGTATCTCGAAGGCAGCTGGACGCCGAAAACAGAGAAAGTGCGGGCGCTGTTTACCCGCGCGGGGATAACGCTTCCTACGCACGAGATGTGGCAGCAACTGCGTGACGATGTGATGCACCACGGTATCTATAACCAGAATTTGCAGGCGGTGCCGCCGACGGGGTCTATCTCGTACATCAACCACGCCACGTCGAGCATCCACCCGATTGTGTCGAAAATTGAGATCCGTAAGGAAGGCAAAACCGGGCGCGTTTACTACCCTGCCCCGTTTATGACCAACGAGAATCTTGCGCTCTATCAGGACGCCTACGAAATCGGCCCAGAGAAGATCATCGATACCTACGCTGAGGCGACAAAACACGTGGATCAGGGGTTGTCGCTGACGCTCTTTTTCCCGGACACCGCCACCACGCGCGATATCAACAAAGCGCAGATTTATGCCTGGAAGAAGGGCATCAAGACGCTCTACTACATTCGCCTGCGCCAGCTTGCGCTGGAAGGCACTGAAATTGAAGGCTGCGTGTCCTGCGCGCTGTAAGGAGAAAGGATGAAACTGTCACTTGTCAGTGCCGTTAACTGGAACAAAATCCAGGATGATAAAGACCTGGAGGTGTGGAATCGCCTGACCAGCAACTTCTGGCTACCAGAAAAAGTACCGCTCTCCAACGATATTCCGGCCTGGCAAACGCTAAGTCATGCCGAGCAGCAACTGACGATCCGCGTCTTTACCGGCCTGACGCTGCTGGACACCCTTCAGAACAGCGTGGGTGCGCCCGCGCTGATGACCGATGCGCTGACACCGCATGAAGAGGCGGTTATGTCGAACATCTGCTTTATGGAGGCGGTACATGCCCGCTCCTATAGCTCGATTTTCTCCACGCTTTGCCAGACCAAAGATGTGGATGCCGCCTACAGCTGGAGTGAAGAAAGCAACGCTTTGCAGCGTAAGGCGAAACTGGTACTGGAGTATTATCAGGCCGACGAGCCGCTGAAGAAGAAAATCGCCAGCGTGTTTCTGGAGTCTTTTCTCTTTTATTCCGGCTTCTGGCTGCCGATGTACTGGTCGAGCCGTGGCAAGCTAACCAACACCGCAGATTTGATTCGTCTCATCATTCGTGATGAAGCGGTTCACGGGTATTACATTGGCTATAAGTACCAGAAAGGGCTGGAGAAAGTTAGCGAGGAAAAGCGTGAGGAGTTGAAAGGTTTTGCGCTCGATTTACTGATGGATCTTTACGACAACGAGCTGAGCTATACCGCAGAGCTGTACACTGGAAGCGGCTGGGAGGAGGATGTGAAAGCATTCCTTTGCTACAACGCCAACAAGGCGCTGATGAACCTCGGCTACGAAGCACTGTTCCCGCCAGAAATGGCGGAAGTAAACCCGGCGATTCTGGCGGCGCTGTCGCCGAATGCCGATGAAAACCACGACTTCTTCTCCGGGTCTGGCTCATCGTATGTGATGGGCAAAGCGGTAGAGACTGAAGATAAGGATTGGGATTTTTAAAAACGCCCTCTCATCCGCCCTCTCCCCAAAGTGGCGAGGGTCAGGGAGAGGGGAAATTAATACTGATTAATTTAATATAAACTTCATTATTTACCCTTAATATGCCCAAACCATCTACACTGTAATGTCCACGTCATATTCACCTGAATCACTCCAGTTCAGGTGAAATTTCCCTGTACAACAACAAAAAATTCAGAAAAATTCAAACCACGCTCAGCCCTTTACTCATGGGAAATTCAGCCACTTCACCTGCAGCAAAATTCACACCATAAGTAGCCTCAGGGTTGTCTCAGATTCTCAGTATGTTAGGGTAATACCCGCTAACTATTTACCATGGTAATCATATCGACATAAACAAATAACAGGACATTCTCTATTGCATGGCAATTAAATTAGAAGTAAAAAATCTTTATAAAGTATTTGGTGAGCATCCGCAACGTGCTTTCAAATATATCGAAAAAGGACTTTCGAAAGAGCAAATTCTGGAAAAAACCGGGCTATCGCTTGGCGTTAAAGACGCCAGTCTGGCCATTGAAGAAGGCGAGATTTTCGTCATCATGGGGTTATCCGGTTCGGGTAAATCCACTATGGTTCGCCTTCTCAATCGCCTGATTGAACCCACCCGTGGACAGGTGCTGATTGATGGTGTGGATATAGCCAGAATATCAGATGCTGAGCTCCGTGAGGTGCGCAGAAAGAAGATTGCGATGGTGTTCCAGTCATTCGCGCTGATGCCGCATATGACGGTATTAAATAATACCGCCTTTGGCATGGAATTAGCAGGCATTGCGGCCGATGAGCGCCAGGAAAAAGCGCTGGATGCATTGCGTCAGGTAGGTCTGGATAATTATGCTCACGCATACCCGGATGAACTTTCCGGCGGGATGCGTCAGCGCGTGGGATTAGCCCGCGCATTAGCCATTAATCCAGACATTTTATTAATGGATGAAGCGTTCTCGGCGCTTGACCCGTTAATTCGTACCGAGATGCAGGATGAGCTGGTAAAATTACAGTCGAAACATCAACGTACCATTGTCTTTATTTCCCACGATCTCGATGAAGCGATGCGTATTGGCGACCGTATTGCCATTATGCAAAATGGTGAGGTGGTGCAGGTCGGCACGCCGGATGAAATTCTGAATAATCCGGCGAATGATTATGTGCGTACCTTCTTCCGCGGCGTGGATATTAGCCAGGTCTTTAGCGCCAAAGATATTGCCCGCCGTACCCCGAACGGCATTATCCGTAAAACACCAGGTTTCGGTCCGCGCTCCGCACTCAAGCTTTTGCAGGATGAAGACCGCGAATACGGTTATCTGGTTGAACGCGGTAATAAATTTGTAGGCATCGTCTCGATTGATTCCCTGAAAACCGCACTGAGCGAAAATCAGGGAATTGATGCGGCGCTAATCGACGCGCCGCTTGCCGTAGATGCCGAAACGCCGCTCAGCGAGTTGCTCTCTCACGTGGGTCAGGCACCGTGTGCCGTGCCGGTAGTGGGTGCAGAACACCAGTACGTCGGCATCATCTCAAAACGCATGTTGCTGCAGGCTTTAGACCGCGAAGGGGCAAACAATGGCTGATCAATCGAACCCGTGGGGAACCACTGAGGCAGCGGACAGCGCTGCACAATCTGCCGACGCGTGGGGGTCATCGACACCTGCGCCAGCCGATGGCGGTTCGGCAGACTGGCTCAACAGCGCCCCAGCGCCTGCGCCAGAACACTTCAATATTATGGATCCGTTCCACAAAACGCTGATCCCGCTGGATAGCTGGGTCACGGAAGGGATCGACTGGGTGGTCACCCACTTCCGTCCGGTATTTCAGGGGATCCGCGTCCCGGTGGATTACATCCTGAATGGCTTCCAGCAGCTGATGCTGGGGATGCCCGCACCAGTAGCTATCGTGCTGTTCTCGCTGATCGCCTGGCAGTTTGGCAGCACAGGCATGGGTATCGCTACGTTGATCTCGTTGATTGCCATTGGTGCCATTGGCGCGTGGTCACAGGCGATGATCACCCTGGCGCTGGTCCTGACCGCCCTGCTCTTCTGCGTGGCGATCGGTTTGCCAATGGGGATCTGGCTGGCGCGAAGCCCGCGGGCAGCGAAAATTATTCGTCCGCTGCTGGATGCGATGCAAACCACTCCGGCGTTTGTTTACCTGGTACCAATCGTGATGCTGTTTGGCATCGGTAACGTGCCGGGCGTAGTGGTGACCATTATCTTCGCCCTGCCGCCGATTATTCGTCTGACCATTCTGGGGATTAACCAGGTGCCTGCCGATCTTATCGAGGCATCACGCTCGTTTGGGGCCAGCCCGCGTCAGATGCTGTTTAAAGTCCAGCTCCCGCTGGCCATGCCAACAATTATGGCAGGCGTCAACCAGACGCTGATGCTGGCGCTCTCAATGGTGGTGATCGCCTCGATGATTGCCGTAGGTGGTCTCGGCCAGATGGTACTGCGCGGTATTGGCCGTCTCGATATGGGACTGGCGACCGTGGGCGGCGTAGGCATCGTGATCCTCGCCATTATTCTTGACCGCCTGACCCAGGCTGTCGGTCGTGATTCACGCAGTCGCGGTAACCGTCGCTGGTATACCACCGGCCCTGTCGGATTACTCACCCGTCCATTCACCAAATACTAAGGAACAACGATGCGACAGAACCTGTTTTTTGCCACAGCGTTTGCCACCCTGGTCTCCACCAGCGCCTTTGCCGCTGACCTGCCTGGCAAAGGCATTACCGTGCAGCCGGTGCAGAGCACCATTTCGGAAGAGAGTTTCCAGACCCTGATCGTCAGCCGCGCGCTGGAGAAGCTGGGTTATACGGTCAATACGCCGAGTGAAGTAGATTACAACGTGGGCTATACCTCGATTGCCTCCGGGGATGCGACCTTTACCGCCGTGAACTGGCAGCCACTGCACGACGATATGTATGCCGCCGCCGGTGGTGACAAGAAATTCTACCGCGAAGGGACCTTCGTAACCGGTGCAGCGCAGGGTTATCTGATCGACAAGAAAACTGCCGACCAGTATCACATCACCAATATTGAGCAGCTAAAAGATCCGAAGATCGCCAGACTGTTCGACACCAACGGTGACGGTAAAGCCGACATGATGGGCTGCTCGCCGGGCTGGGGTTGTGAAGCGGTGATTAACCACCAGAACAAAGCCTTCGATCTGGCGAAGACCGTCGACGTAAACCACGGCAACTACTCCGCGATGATGGCCGATACCATTGCCCGCTTTAAAGAGGGTAAACCCGTCATCTATTACACCTGGACTCCGTACTGGGTGAGCGACGTGCTGAAGCCGGGCAAAGACGTGGTGTGGCTGCAGGTACCGTTCTCCTCCCTGCCAGGCGAGCAGAAAGATATCGACACTAAGCTGCCAAACGGCATGAATTACGGCTTCCCGGTAAACACCATGCATATTGTTGCCAACAAAGCCTGGGCAGAGAAAAACCCGGCGGCGGCAAAACTGTTTTCGGTGATGAAATTGCCGCTGGCGGACATCAACGCCCAGAATGCCATGATGCATGACGGAAAATCGTCTGAAGCGGATGTTAAAGGCCACGTCGACGGCTGGATCAAAGCCCACCAGAAACAGTTTGACGGTTGGTTGAAGGAGGCGCTGGACGCGCAGAAGTAATCATTTCACTTCCCTCTCCCACCGGGAGAGGGAAGCTAAACCGCACAAACCATCACTTAACAATCCCCCAACATTCACCATCATTCGTTATTATGGTTCTGGAAAAATAATCACTTAATTCACGATCCCTGAACCTAATGACAAAAACAACTCACGGGCTTAGCCCGGCACTCATCCTTTTAATGTCCGTGGCAACGGGTCTGGCTGTCGCCAGTAACTACTACGCACAACCTCTGCTTGATACCATCGCCCGCGCGTTTAACCTCTCCGCCAGCTCAGCAGGTTTTATTGTCACCGCCGCACAGCTTGGCTACGCCGCAGGGCTGCTGTTCCTGGTACCGCTGGGCGATATGTTTGAACGCCGGATGTTGATTGTCTCCATGACCCTGTTGGCCGCAGGCGGGATGCTGATCACCGCCAGTAGTCAGTCGTTAACGATGATGATTATCGGCACCGCCCTGACGGGGTTGTTCTCTGTCGTGGCACAAATTCTGGTACCGCTCGCCGCCACGCTCGCCTCGCCGGAAAAACGCGGCAAAGTGGTAGGCACCATCATGAGCGGCCTGCTGCTGGGGATTTTACTGGCGCGTACCGTTGCGGGACTGCTGGCAAGCCTGGGTGGCTGGCGCACCGTTTACTGGGTAGCCAGCGTACTGATGGTGGCGATGGCGCTGGCGCTGTGGCGTGGGCTGCCAAAAGTGAAGCCGGAGAATCACCTGAACTACCCGCAGCTTCTCGCCTCGGTTTTCAGCCTCTTCACCCAGGATAAACTGCTACGCACCCGCGCGCTGCTGGGATGTTTCACCTTTGCTAACTTCAGTATTTTATGGACGTCAATGGCATTTCTCCTTGCCTCGCCGCCGTTTAACTATTCCGAAGGGGTGATTGGCCTGTTTGGTCTGGCTGGCGCGGCGGGCGCGCTGGGTGCGCGTCCGGCTGGCGGGCTGGCCGATAAAGGCAAATCCCACCTGACCACCTCCACCGGGCTGGTTTTACTGCTGCTTTCCTGGGCTGCTATCTGGTACGGACATACCTCTGTACTGGCGCTGATCGTCGGTATTCTGGTGCTCGACCTCACCGTGCAGGGTGTGCATATTACCAACCAGACCGTCATTTACCGCGTGAAGCCAGAGGCGCGTAACCGCCTTACTGCCGGGTATATGACCAGCTATTTTATCGGTGGTGCTGCGGGTTCATTAATTTCAGCTTCGGCGTGGCAGCACGCGGGCTGGTCAGGCGTATGTGCAATAGGGGCAATTGTGGCCGCACTGAATCTGCTGGTCTGGTGGCGTGGGTTTCATCGCCAGGAGTCAATCCACTAAGTTTTACACTGCTTTAGGCCTCTTATGGGTATAAAGGGGCCTTTCAGTCTGTTAATGTTAATGTAATCATTTATCCCAGAAATTTTAATGTGGGTGACATATTTACAATCGGCATGAATAGTTCAGAACCCCGTCCTCACATCCTCTCTTCCGGGGGCAAATCCCTCGTCCTTTCTGTGCTCACCGGGTCACGGACTTACCCGGCGCTTTCTGATGGTGTCATAAATTTGGCGGATATAACCGCACAAATAATTCATTTACATTATTTGTCACCATCGTTACTATATCGGCTGTAATTAATGAGGTTATACCCAAATGGATAGTTCGTTTACGCCCATTGAACAAATGCTTAAATTCCGCGCCAGTCGTCATGAGGACTTCCCGTATCAGGAAATCCTGCTGACCCGCCTGTGCATGCACATGCAGGGGAAGTTACTGGATAACCGTAATAAAATGCTGAAAGCTCAAGGGATTAACGAGACGTTGTTTATGGCGTTGATTACGCTGGAGTCTCAGGAAAACCACAGTATCCAGCCATCAGAGCTGAGCTGCGCGCTGGGTTCGTCCCGTACCAATGCCACCCGTATTGCTGATGAGCTGGAAAAACGCGGCTGGATTGAGCGCCGTGAAAGCGACAACGATCGCCGTTGTCTGCATTTGCAACTGACTGAAAAAGGTCACGAATTCCTGCGTGAGGTGTTACCACCTCAGCACAACTGTCTGCACAAACTCTGGTCTGCCCTCAGCACCGCCGAGCGCGACCAGCTTGAGCACATCACTCGCAAGCTGCTTACCCGTCTGGATCAGATGGATGAAGATGGCGCTATTCTTGAAGCGCTGCGCTAACGCGACGACACGCTCGATTATCCAGATTAGAAAAGAAAACTGACAGGCCAGCACGTCACACTGCTGGCCTTTCTGACAACAGGTCGGCTCAGCCGATGTGAAAATAAGAAGATCGTGGAGAACAACAATGAGCGCAAATGCGGAGAACGCAACCCCGCAGCAACCGGCCAACAAGAAAGGCAAACGTAAGAGCGCCCTTCTTCTGCTGACCTTGCTCTTTATTACTATTGCCGTGGCATATGGGATCTACTGGTTTTTAGTATTGCGTCATGCTGAAGAGACGGACGACGCATACGTGGCAGGGAACCAGGTACAAATTATGGCGCAGGTGTCGGGCAGCGTGACGAAAGTCTGGGCTGACAATACCGACTTTGTGCAACAAGGGGATGTGCTGGTTACACTCGACCCGACCGACGCCCAGCAGGCGTTTGAAAAAGCACAGACAGGGCTGGCTTCCAGCGTCCGTCAAACCCGCCAGCTGATGATCAACAGTAAACAGCTTCAGGCCAGCATTGATGTGCAAAAAACCGCGCTGACCCAGGCGCAGAGCGACCTCAATCGTCGTGTTCCTCTCGGCACCGCCAACCTGATTGGCCGCGAAGAGCTGCAACACGCCCGTGATGCCGTTGCCAGCGCACAGGCACAGCTGGATGTGGCGATCCAACAGTACAACGCCAACCAGGCGATGGTACTCGGTACCAGTCTGGAAAACCAACCGGCGGTAAAACAGGCGGCGACTGAAGTGCGCAACGCATGGCTTGCCCTGCAGCGTACCAAAATTGTCAGCCCAATGACCGGATACGTCTCCCGTCGTTCCGTCCAGCCAGGCGCACAGATTAGCCCAACAACACCGCTAATGGCGGTAGTACCGGCAAACAATCTGTGGGTGGATGCCAACTTCAAAGAGACGCAGCTTGCCCATATGCGTATCGGCCAGACGGCGACAGTTATCAGCGACATCTACGGTGATGACGTGAAGTACACCGGTAAAGTAGTGGGTCTGGATATGGGGACCGGCAGCGCCTTCTCCCTGCTGCCCGCACAGAATGCCACCGGTAACTGGATCAAAGTGGTCCAGCGTCTGCCCGTGCGTATCGAGCTGGATGCAAAACAGCTCGCTGACCACCCGCTGCGTATTGGCCTCTCAACGCTGGTAACGGTTGATACTGCCAACCGCGATGGACAGATCCTGGCAAGCCAGGTACGTAGCAGCCCGGCTTATGAAAGTAACGCCCGTGAAATTAGCCTCGATCCGGTCAACAAACTGATCGATGACATCGTGAAGGCAAACGCCGGTTAATCCGAAGGTGAGCGTTATGCAACAGCAAAAGCCGCAAAAACCGCTGGAAGGCGCGCAACTGGTCATTATGACTATTGCGCTGTCACTGGCGACATTCATGCAGGTGCTGGACTCCACCATCGCAAACGTGGCGATCCCCACTATCGCCGGGAACCTTGGCTCATCACTGAGCCAGGGAACCTGGGTCATTACCTCGTTCGGGGTGGCGAACGCTATCTCCATTCCGATTACCGGCTGGCTGGCAAAGCGCGTCGGTGAGGTGAAGCTGTTCCTCTGGTCAACCATCGCCTTTGTGCTCGCCTCCTGGGCGTGCGGCATGTCCACCAGCCTGACGATGCTGATTTTCTTCCGCGTCATTCAGGGGATTGTGGCCGGGCCATTGATTCCGCTGTCACAGAGTTTACTGCTGAACAACTATCCGCCTGCCAAACGCTCTATCGCGCTGGCGCTGTGGTCAATGACCGTGATTGTCGCGCCGATTTGCGGGCCTATTCTGGGCGGCTATATCAGCGATAACTATCACTGGGGTTGGATCTTCTTCATCAACGTACCGATTGGTGCCATCGTCGTCATGATGACGTTGCAGTCGCTGCGTGGCAGGGAAACGCGAACCGAACAGCGGCGCATTGACAGCGTGGGCCTGGCGTTATTGATCCTCGGCATCGGTAGCCTGCAGGTGATGCTCGACCAGGGTAAAGAGCTGGACTGGTTCAACTCACGGGAGATCATCATCCTGACGATTGTTGCGGTGGTATCGCTCAGTTTCCTGATTGTCTGGGAGCTGACCGATGATAACCCGATAGTCGATCTCTCGCTCTTTAAGTCGCGAAACTTCACCATAGGCTGCCTGTGTATCAGCCTCGCCTACATGCTCTACTTCGGTGCCATTGTTCTGCTACCGCAGTTGCTGCAGGAGGTATATGGCTACACCGCAACCTGGGCGGGTCTTGCCTCTGCACCGGTTGGATTGATTCCGGTTCTGCTGTCGCCGATTATTGGCCGTTTTGCCCATAAGCTCGACATGCGCAGGCTGGTGACGTTCAGCTTTATCATGTACGCCGTGTGCTTCTACTGGCGCGCGTATACGTTCGAACCGGGAATGGACTTTGGCGCATCCGCCTGGCCGCAGTTTATTCAGGGCTTTGCCGTAGCATGCTTCTTTATGCCACTGACGACCATTACGCTTTCCGGTTTGCCACCTGAACGAATGGCGGCAGCGTCCAGCCTGTCGAACTTTACCCGTACGCTGGCAGGCTCCATCGGGACGTCGATCACCACCACCCTGTGGACCAACCGTGAATCGATGCACCATGCCCAGTTGACCGAAGCGGTGAACCCGTTCAACCCGAACTCCCGGGAGATGTATAACCAGCTTCAGGGAATGGGAATGACGGAGCAGCAGGCCTCCGGCTGGATTGCACAGCAGATCACTAACCAGGGGTTGATTATCTCTGCAAATGAGATTTTCTGGATATCGGCAGGGATCTTTATCATTCTGCTCGGCCTGGTGTGGTTTGCCAGACCGCCGTTTGGTGCCGGTAGCGGTGGTGGTGGTGCGCACTAACCCACGTTGTCCAAAACGCGACAGCGATTGTCAGTTCCGATAAAGCAGCGCTCCTGAGATCAATTCACGATAGTGAAAAGACAACAGGAGCGCATCATGCTGAACACACCCGCCGACAAATACCAGCCTTTTCCCGCCATTTCTCTGCCCGACCGTCGCTGGCCTGAGCAACGCATTACTCATGCGCCGCGCTGGCTCTCTACCGATTTACGCGACGGTAATCAATCCCTCGCCGAACCGATGGACAGCACGCGCAAGCTGCAGTTCTGGGATCTGTTGCTAAGCTGCGGGTTCAAAGAGATCGAGGTCGCCTTCCCTTCCGCTTCGCAAACCGACTTCAACTTTGTTCGCCAGCTGATCGAAGAAAACCGCATCCCGGATGATGTGACCATCCAGGTATTAACGCAGGCACGGGAAGATCTGATCCTTCGCACCTTTGACTCTCTGCGCGGCGCGAAGCAGGCTACTGTTCATCTGTATAACGCGACTGCGCCGCTGTTCCGCCGCCTGGTGTTCGGTATGGAGAAAGCCCGGATCGTCGAGCTGGCAACCCGTTCCACGCACCTTATCCGTAAGCTTTGTGAAGAGAACCCCGACACCCGCTGGCAGTATGAATACTCCCCGGAAACCTTCTGCTTTACCGAGCCGGAGTTTGCGCTGGAGATTTGTGAAGCCGTGGCGGAAATCTGGCAGCCGTGCCATGAGCGACCGATGGTGATTAACTTACCCGCCACTGTAGAAGTGAATACGCCGAATGTGTATGCCGACCAGATTGAGTATTTCTGTCGCCACTTTAGCCGTCGTCGCGATGTCTGCATTAGCGTTCACCCGCATAACGATCGCGGCACTGGCGTCGCCAGTGCCGAACTGGCGGTAATGGCAGGAGCTGACCGTGTCGAAGGCTGCCTGTTTGGCAATGGAGAGCGCACGGGCAATGTCTGTCTGGTAACGCTGGCAATGAACCTCTACAGCCAGGGGATCAGCCCTGAGCTGGACTTCAGCGATATGAACCGCGTGGTGGAAGTCGTGGAAACCTGCAACCAGTTGCCAGTGCATCCGCGCCATCCGTGGGCAGGACGGCTGGCCTACACCGCCTTCTCGGGCTCACATCAGGATGCGATCAAAAAAGGCTTTGATGCCCGTAGCCCCGGCGAACGCTGGGAGATGCCTTATCTCCCCATCGATCCGCAGGATATTGGGTGTACTTACGAAGCGGTGATCCGCGTGAACAGCCAGTCCGGTAAAAGCGGCAGCGCCTGGCTTATTGAACAGAATCATGGTCTGAAATTGCCTCGTGTCCTGCAGCAGGACTTTAGCCAGTACGTACAGCAGGAAACGGATAAACACGGGAAAGAGATGACGCAGAATGCGCTGTGGCAACTGTTCCGCAGCCGCTATGGACTGGTGGTGACACCGCGCTTTTCCCTGCAATCTTACCTTAGCGACAGCCAGCAGGACGGGCAGTTACGTCTGACGGCAAACATCATCGCACAAGGGGAAGTGCGCCAGCTTGATGGCCAGGGAAATGGGCTATTATCCGCCGCCGCTAACGGCCTGAGCCGCTGGGTTAACGCCCCGTTTGTGATTAAGGATTATCATGAACATACCCTGGGAGAACGTAGCGACAGCCGCTCTGTGGCGTATATCCGCTGTCTGTTCCAGGACGGCAGTAGCCGCTGGGGAGTCGGCATTGACAGCGACGTGGCACGCGCGTCTCTTCAGGCACTATTGAACGCCATCAGTTAGCTGTCTTTGAAGTAATCGCTGGGTGAAATTCCCATCACCCGGCGAAACATCACCGTAAAGGCGCTGTGGCTGCCGTAACCCAGATCCAGAGCCACACGTAACACAGGCTGGCCCTGTGCCAGCCGCTGTAGCGCTTCCAGTAATCTCGCCCTTCTTACCCACTCGCTGTAGCTTAACCCCGTCTGCGTTTGAAAATGGCGATTCAGGGTTCGCTCACTCATGCCGATCAGGCTGGCGGCCTGCACGCTGCTCCAGCTTTCTCCCGCCGTCTGGCGGATCTGCTTGCAAAGATTTCGCAGCGTTTCACTTTCCGGCTCCGGCAGGTGAAACGGTAGTACCGGCATCACGCGAATTTCATCCAGGATCAATTCATACACCCGCTCATCCCGGCTGCCTGGCGAGTACGACTCCGGAAGCGTAAGAGAGGCGAGGATCAGTTCGCGTAATAGTGGAGAGATCTGCACGATCTGGCAGGTCGCTGGGAGATCGGCACGGGCCAGCGGATCGATAAACAGCGTACGTGCGGCAACATGACCGGTGATGCGCAGGGAATGCCGTGTACCCGCAGGCAGCCAGACGCCGCGACCCGGTGGGACAACCCAACAGCCAGAGGCAGTATCCACCCTCACCACACCACTCAGGCAGTGCAACAGCTGTGCGCAGTCATGTTGATGCCAGGGTTCACTGTCGCCATGAGCATAATCATGCGCAAACGGTACCAGGGGACGATGGACAAAGGAGAAGGTCGAGGTTGTGGTCATGGGGTTAAACAACCCTTACCCTCTCCCGGTGGGAGAGGGCGAAGGCGCACTAGATGTGCAGTTCCTGCAGTTTTTCTTTTGGCAGGGCCAGCTCTTCATTGCTGTTCACACGAACATCACGCTCAATGATGTGGCGCGCGATTTCCTGCGCTTCTTCCAGAGAGTGCATCTGGTAAGTCCCGCACTGGTAAATGTTCAGTTCAGGGATCTGATTCTGCTCTTTCACCTTCAGCACGTCTTCCATTGCTGCTTTCCAGGCTGCTGCAACGCGCGTCTCTTCAGGCTGACCAATCAGACTCATGTAGAAACCCGTGCGGCAGCCCATTGGGGAGATATCAATAATCTCTACGCCGTTGCCGTTCAGGTGGTCACGCATAAAACCGGCAAACAGGTGCTCCAGCGTATGAATGCCTTTTTCAGGCATCACTTCTTTGTTCGGCACGCAGAAACGCAGATCGAATACGGTGATCGTGTCGCCGTGCGGAGTGTGCATGGTCTTCGCCACACGTACAGCAGGTGCTTCCATACGGGTATGGTCGACGGTAAAGCTATCTAATAACGGCATACGTCACCTCCGATAGTGATTTTTTTAAAAAAAACTGAACTCTTCGACAGAATGCGCGTCTGAGTATATGAAAGACGCGCATTTGTTATCATCATCCCTGAATTCAGAGATGTATATTTTGGCCACAGCGATGTGGCCTTTTTCTTTTTGGTTCAAACCTGCTTCGCCAGAAACGCCTCAAACGACTCAGTATCCGCCGCTTCGACCTCTTTCTGACGTATGACAGAAGCGTCTCGTTCTGCCATAAAATCCGCTTCACTCAGGATTTCTAGCGGCTCCTGCATCAGCATTTCCCGGTATTGCGCAGAGAGCGAACGCCCTGTACCGCCGATACCCTGATCAATCATAGAACGCAGAATACGTGCTGAGAATGTCAGTTCAGGGTTATCAAAGCATTCGACCAACTGGTCGCAAACGTTTTGATACTCTTCACCGCCGTATACGCTGTCCATTGTCTGGGCAACACGTTTCAGGTCAAGGAACAGATCTTTACCCACTTTTGGCAGCGGGAACTGCGCCGCTTCACAGCCGATACCCAGCGTCAGACCCGGCTTACGCCCTTCCAGAATCACGCGATTCCAGTTAGTACGGGTGCAGAGCAGTTCATCTGAACTCATTTCAGGCGCATCGGCCAGCACGCACCAGACCATAAACAGATCAAGGAAGCGAACCTGCTGCTCATCAACACCAATCGGTGAGAACGGGTTAATATCCAGCGAGCGCACTTCAATGTATTCAATACCGCCGCGCTGCAGCGCATCAGACGGTGTTTCACCGCTGCGCGTGACACGCTTCGGACGAATGGGCGCGTACAGCTCGTTTTCAATTTGCAGCACGTTGCCGTTGATTTGCAGGCGCTTACCGTCTTTTTCGAGACCGATTTTCTCGTACTCTTCCGACGGCGTTTTAATCGCGCGCTTCAATCCTGCCACATATTCATGCAATTCGTTAAACGTAATACCGAGATTGCTTTGCGATTTATTGGTATAACCAAGATCGCTCAGGCGCAGAGACGTGGCATACGGCAGGTAGTACATCCCGCATTCGGTCTTCTCGAACGGCAGCGTGGTCGGTTTTCCCTGCAGGAATGATGAACAAATCGCAGGTGACGCGCCAAACAAATAAGGAATGACCCAGCCGAAACGATAGTAGTTACGGATCAGGCGGAAGTAGCCTGCGGAGATCGCTTCTTTATCCGTTTCGCCGCATTTCGCCTGCCAGAACGCCATCGGCAGAGAGAAATTGTAATGCACCCCAGAGATGGTCTGCATCAACGCGCCGTAGCGGTTTTTCAGCCCTTCACGGTAAAGCGTTTTCAGCCGACCGATATTCGACGTGCCATACTGCGCCAGCTCAATCTCCTGCCCCTGCTCGATATAGCACGGCATACTGAGCGGCCACATGCGCTCATCGCCCAGATTACGGGCGGTAAAGCGATGGACGTCGCGCAAGATCGTCAGCATATGATCAATATCGCCATCCACCGGAGTGATAAACTCCAGCAGCGCTTCGGCGAAATCGGTTGTGATCCATTTATGTGTCAGCGCCGAGCCTAACGCCTTCGGGTGACCCGTTGTGGCTAAGCTGCCATCTGCGTTAACGCGCAGCGTTTCACGCTCAAGCCCACGCTGAATACCCTTCAGAGCCTGAGGGTGGTTTTCCAGCCAGGCCAGCGCCTGTGATACGTCCGGGATCAAATTGACCTCCCGCCTGTCAAAGTATTGTTACTCAGCATAATTGTAATGGTTGACGATTGAAGGTCGCTAAATCACTCCACCAATTAGTGCCACCACGTCATACCCTGTAGTGTTACCCATGCCACGAGAACATAGCGCAACGCCTTGCCAAGGCACAAAAAAAAGAGCACCGGTCCCCAGGAGATGCGCATCCATCCCGCCAGCAGACACAGTAAATCACCTATTACAGGCATCCAGCTTAATAACAGCGTGGCAGCGCCATAGCGTTTTAGCCAGCCGACTGCCTTTTCCTGCCAGCGTGATTTTTCACGCAGCGGGAAGAAACGCCCAAGAATAACGTTAGTCAGCCCTCCAAAGCTATTACCCATTGTTGCTATTAAGACGAGCAACCAGGGCTGACTGGCACCAGACAACAGCATCGCTACCAGCACCACTTCCGAATTTCCCGGTAAGAGCGTGGCGCTTAAGAAGCTGCTGGCGAATAATGAGGCAAGTGACAGCGCGTCACTCACAGTAAGCGAACGTCCACCGCATCCATTCCGGCATCACGCGCGGCCTGAATACCAAAATCTGCATCTTCAAAAACAACGCATTTTGCCGCAGGTACACCCATGCGTTCTGCGCAAAGCAGAAAGGTGTCTGGTGCGGGTTTGTGGTTTTTAACATGATCGGCGGCAACCACAGCGGAAAAATAGTGACGCAAGCCAAGATGGTTGAGCAACGCTTCTGCGATTGAGCTTTCGCTGCCCGTGCCAACCGACATCGGCCGACGTCCGTGCCACTCCTTAACAACATCTATTAGCGGCAATGGACGTACGGTATCTAAAAGCATCGCCTTTACCGCGTCAGTTTTTTCACGTGCGAGCAGGTGCGGGTCGAGATCGGCCTGATTCATTTCAATCACGGCCTGCGCAATACGCCAGGTTGGGGATCCGTTGAGGGCAACCATTGCCTGGAGATCGAAACGCATGCCGTAACGTCCAAGGACTTCAGTCCAGGCTTTACGATGCGTGGGTTCAGTATCCAGGATGGTACCATCCATATCGAAGATCAAACCGTCATACTGTGCGTACATCGTGCTCTCGCTAAACGATTAACAAAGCATTACTTTATCGTAAATGGTGGTTTTTGTCGCTGATTGCGAAATGATAACAATGAGAGTGATTAAGAACTGAACACAAGGAGAATGACAAGAAGAGATGGTGCATCCGGGAGGATTACTCGGCTTACGCCTCGCCCTGCGGGCCGTTGCTGAAGCAACGTTATCCTCCCTGGTGCTTGCGATTAACTCGCAGACCTTAAAACAACAGTGTTGCTGTTATCTCGGAGAATATGGTGCATCCGGGAGGATTCGAACCTCCGACCGCTCGGTTCGTAGCCGAGTACTCTATCCAGCTGAGCTACGGATGCATCGGGAAATGCTTTTAGAAACAGTAAATGGTGCATCCGGGAGGATTACTCGGCTGCGCCTCGCCCTTCGGGCCGTTGCTGAAGCAACGTTATCCTCCCTGGTGCTTGCGATTAACTCGCAGACCTTGAAATAACAGTGTTGCTGTTATTTCGGAGAAGATGGTGCATCCGGGAGGATTCGAACCTCCGACCGCTCGGTTCGTAGCCGAGTACTCTATCCAGCTGAGCTACGGATGCATCGGGAAATGCTTTTAGAAACAGTAAATGGTGCATCCGGGAGGATTACTCGGCTGCGCCTCGCCCTTCGGGCCGTTGCTGAAGCAACGTTATCCTCCCTGGTGCTTGCGATTAACTCGCAGACCTTGAAATAACAGTGTTGCTGTTATCTCGGAGAATATGGTGCATCCGGGAGGATTCGAACCTCCGACCGCTCGGTTCGTAGCCGAGTACTCTATCCAGCTGAGCTACGGATGCATCGGGATTTACTACTGTACTACTCGATATTCATATCACTTCGAAAGCAATATGAAGTAATAGATGGTGCATCCGGGAGGATTCGAACCTCCGACCGCTCGGTTCGTAGCCGAGTACTCTATCCAGCTGAGCTACGGATGCAAAATGGCGGTGAGGCGGGGATTCGAACCCCGGATGCAGCTTTTGACCGCATACTCCCTTAGCAGGGGAGCGCCTTCAGCCTCTCGGCCACCTCACCACACAACGCCTCTTTCGAGTGCTTCGAGTAACTCGTTAAGAGCTTCTCGTCGCTGCGTGGCGCATATATTACTTTCTGGGACTTATAAGTCAAACAATTTTCCACACGCTTTTATCGTTTGCACAAATCGCACGCAATTCGCATGTAAAAGCCGCAAAGAGGGTGTTTTATAAGCGGATTTTGCAGGCATCTTCACAGAAATCTATTGAGGGAATGACGGCGTTTGGTCGAGATAAGGGTAAGGGAGTGGTTAAAAACAGAGCGGTTGAAATCAAACGGTAACTTTAAGCAGGAAAAATTGCGGGAGAGGTTGCGTCTCGCCCGACAGCGAGACGCGATAATATCAGTAACTGGACTGCTGGGATTTTTCAGCCTGGATACGCTGGTAGATCTCTTCACGGTGGACAGATACTTCTTTAGGGGCGTTCACACCAATACGAACCTGGTTACCCTTTACCCCTAAAACTGTCACGGTGACCTCATCCCCAATCATGAGGGTCTCACCAACTCGACGAGTCAGAATCAGCATTCTTTGCTCCTTGAAAGATTAAAAGAGTCGGGTCTCTTGTATCCCGGCATTATCCATCATATAACGCCAAAAAGTAAGCGATGACAAACACGTAAAGTGTAAGCAGTCACGGCATTACATTCTGTTAAACGTAAGTTTAGCCGATATACACAAACTCAACCTGACTTTATCGTTATCGATAGCACAGTGAACAAGACGCCATAACGTTGCCGCTATGGCGTCTGCTTGTGCTTTGTAATTATTACAGTTTCGCGCTTACCCAGCCTTCAACGCTGGCCAATGCCGCAGGAAGTGCCGCCGCATCCGTACCACCAGCTTGCGCCATGTCCGGACGACCGCCCCCCTTGCCGCCCACCTGCTGAGCGACCATACCAATCAGTTCCCCTGCTTTAACGCGGTCGGTCACATCCTTAGAGACGCCCGCAATCAGAGAAACCTTACCTTCTGCCACCGTCGCCAGCACGATAACTGTGGAACCAAGCTGGTTCTTCAGATCGTCGACCATAGTGCGAAGCATTTTAGGCTCAACACCGGCCAGGCAGCTGACCAGCAGTTTGACACCCTTAATCTCTACCGCTTTGCTGGAGAGGCTTGCGCTCTCTTGTACTGCTGCCTGCTCTTTCAACTGCTGCAGCTCTTTTTCCAGCTGACGGGTGCGATCCAGCGCAACACGCACTTTCTCACCCAGATTCTGGCTATCGCCTTTCAGCAACTGTGCGATGTCGTGCAGTTGGTCGCTCTGCGCATGCAGGCTGGCAATAGCACCTTCACCGGTCACCGCTTCAATACGACGAACACCTGCCGCCGTACCTGATTCAGAAACGATGCGGAACAGACCGATATCACCCGTACGGGAAGCGTGAGTACCACCGCACAGTTCGGTGGAGAAGTCGCCCATGCTCAGTACGCGAACACGTTCGTCATATTTCTCACCAAACAGTGCCATCGCACCTTTCTTCTTCGCCGCTTCGAGCTCCATGATATGAGTTTCGATTGGCAGGTTACGACGGATCTGCGCGTTCACCAGATCTTCCACCGCACGGATTTCAGATGGCTTCATCGCTTCGAAATGAGAGAAGTCGAAACGCAGAACCTTATCGTTAACCAGAGAACCTTTCTGTGCAACGTGGGTACCCAGAACATCACGCAGGGCTGCGTGCATCAGGTGCGTTGCGGAGTGGTTCAGACGAATACGTGCACGGCGAACTTCATCAACGTTAGCCTGAACGCCCTCACCCACTTTCAGAGAGCCGGAAACCAGTTTGCCCTGGTGACCAATAGCCTGACCGTATTTCTGGGTGTCAGTAACGTTGAAGCTAAAGCCGTCGCCTTTCAGTTCGCCTTTATCGCCAACCTGGCCGCCAGATTCGGCATAGAACGAGGTTTTGTCCAGAATCACAACCGCATCCTGGCCTGCGCTGATGCTGTCTACGGCTTTACCGTCAACAAACAGAGCGGTCACTTTGCCGGTCAGTTCCAGATTTTCGTAGCCTTTGAATTCAGACGCACCCTCAACGCGGATCATCGCGTTATAGTCTGCGCCAAAACCGCTGGATTCACGCGCACGACGACGCTGCTCTTCCATCGCAGCTTCAAAGCCCGCTTCGTCAACTTTGATGTTGCGCTCACGGCAAACGTCTGCCGTCAGGTCAACCGGGAAGCCGTAGGTATCGTACAGGCGGAAAGCGGTTTCGCCATCCAGCGTGTCGCCCTTGAGCTTAGCCAGCTCGTCATCCAGCAGCGCCAGACCACGCTCCAGAGTACGGGCAAACTGTTCTTCTTCGGTTTTCAGAACCTGTTCAACCTGCGCCTGCTGGCGTTTCAGTTCATCGCCCGCAGCGCCCATCACGCCAACCAGTGGCCCAACGAGTTTATAGAAGAAGGTGTCCTTCGCACCCAGCATGTTGCCATGACGGATAGCACGACGAATGATACGACGCAGCACGTAACCACGGTTTTCATTCGACGGAATAACACCGTCGGCAATCAGGAATGCACAGGAACGGATATGGTCTGCGATAACGCGCAGAGATTTGTTGTTCAGATCGGTTGCGCCCGTCACATCAGCAACGGCTTTGATCAGAGTACTGAACAGGTCAATCTCATAGTTGGAGTTAACGTGCTGCAGAACAGCCGCGATACGCTCCAGACCCATACCGGTATCAACGGACGGCTTCGGCAACGGCTCCATCGTACCGTCAGCCTGACGGTTGAACTGCATGAAGACGATGTTCCAGATCTCAATGTAGCGATCGCCATCTTCTTCAGCACTTCCTGGAGGGCCACCCCAGATGTGGTCACCGTGATCGTAGAAGATCTCGGTACATGGACCACAAGGGCCCGTATCGCCCATCTGCCAGAAGTTGTCAGACGCGTAAGGTGCGCCTTTGTTATCGCCGATGCGGATAATACGTTCGCGCGGGATACCAACTTCTTTTTCCCAGATTTCGAAGGCTTCGTCATCGGTTTCATAGACGGTAACCCACAGACGCTCTTTCGGTAGGTTGAACCAGTTTTCACCGGTCAGCAGTTCCCACGCATACTGGATGGCGTCGTGTTTGAAATAGTCGCCGAAGCTGAAGTTGCCCAGCATTTCGAAGAAGGTATGGTGACGCGCGGTGTAACCGACGTTTTCCAGGTCGTTGTGTTTACCGCCCGCACGCACGCAACGCTGTGAGGTTGTGGCGCGGGAATAATTACGCTTGTCGAGACCAAGGAATACATCCTTGAACTGGTTCATCCCGGCGTTGGTAAACAGTAGAGTCGGGTCGTTGTTCGGTACCAGGGAGCTGCTGGCAACAACCTGGTGTCCCTTACTATGGAAAAAATCGAGAAACGCCTGACGGATCTCAGCGGTGCTCTTGCTCATAATTATCCTGAAATCAAGCTAACGAAATGTCGTAGCAAGCCTGTACTGTTAAACAGTTGAACAGACCAGCTACTGGAAAAAGTGGGAATAAGATAAGTTTTCTTTAGTGGGAAGTAAAATCCCGCATGCGTTCAATCGGTAAAATTGCGCCAGATATCCTGAATATCTTCCATCAGGAAGCCGCGGTAGAGCAAAAAGCGCTGAATTTTGATTTTGTCTGAAAATTCACGCGGCAGCGGTTCACCATATTTACGCATCGCCTGTTCTCTTGCCAGTTCGCACCAGTCGGTATCGCATTCGCGCATCGCTTTTTCAATGGATTCACGGGCTACGCCTTTCTGATTAAGCTCCTGGCGGATGCGCACGGGGCCGTATCCTTTGCGGCCACGGCTGGCGAGAAACCGGGAAGCAAAACGGTCATCATCCAGATAGTGATGCTCGTAGCACCAGGCAATCACGCGGTCGTAATCTTCCGCGGTAGCATCAATCTCTTCCGGCCCATTTTTGCTCATGATGGGGGCGGAAAGTTTCCGCCGCAACTCTTGTTCGCTGTGGTCGCGCACAGCAAGAATACGTACCGCACGATCCAGTAAACGTGCGTACGCAGGACGACGAGTTGTCGGTTCACTCATAAAAAACCTGCTGGTTCAGAAATGCAAAAAGGGCCGCATCAGCAGCCCTTCGTCTTTACACGAAACATTAAAAATCTTCGTGGGTTTCTTCAGCATCCGCGCTATCAACTGCGAAGTCTGGTGTGGCGTCCTGGTTGTTCAACAGAAGCTCACGCACTTTCTTCTCAATTTCTTTCGCCGCAGCCGGGTTCTCTTTCAGCCAGCCAATTGCATTGGCTTTACCCTGACCGATCTTATCACCGTTGTAGCTGTACCATGCGCCCGCTTTTTCAATCAGCTTCTCTTTCACGCCCAGGTCAACCAGCTCGCCGAAGAAGTTGATACCTTCGCCGTAGAGGATCTGGAATTCAGCCTGTTTGAACGGTGCAGCGATTTTGTTCTTCACCACCTTCACGCGAGTTTCGCTACCGACCACGTTCTCACCCTCTTTCACCGCGCCGATACGGCGGATATCCAGACGGACAGAAGCGTAGAATTTCAGTGCGTTACCACCGGTCGTGGTTTCCGGGTTACCGAACATCACACCAATTTTCATACGGATCTGGTTGATGAAGATGAGCAGCGTATTGGACTGCTTCAGGTTACCGGCCAGCTTACGCATCGCCTGGCTCATCATACGCGCCGCGAGGCCCATGTGAGAGTCACCGATTTCACCTTCAATTTCGGCTTTTGGCGTCAGTGCGGCAACGGAGTCAACCACGATAACGTCAACGGCACCGGAGCGTGCCAGCGCATCACAAATTTCCAGCGCCTGTTCACCGGTATCCGGTTGAGAACACAGCAGGTTATCGATATCAACGCCCAGTTTGCGGGCATAGATTGGATCCAGCGCATGCTCGGCATCGATAAACGCACAGGTTTTACCTTCGCGCTGTGCCGCAGCGATAACCTGCAGCGTCAGGGTGGTTTTACCGGAAGATTCCGGTCCGTAGATCTCTACGATACGGCCCATTGGCAAACCGCCAGCACCCAGTGCGATGTCCAGAGAAAGCGAACCGGTGGAGATGGTTTCCACGTCCATTGAACGGTCTTCACCCAGGCGCATGATGGAGCCTTTACCGAATTGCTTTTCGATCTGGCCCAGTGCTGCCGCCAACGCTTTCTGTTTGTTCTCGTCGATAGCCATTATTACTCCTGTCATGCCTGGAGAAGCGACTGCGCTTCACCGTGGATTTCTGTTCTGTTGGTGCAATTATACTGTACAGTCATACAGTATCAAGTGTTTTGTAGAAATTGTTGCCAGAGCGTTTTTAACGCATATTCGGTTGCCTGCCGACGCACGCTTTCGCGATTGCCGCTAAAGCACTCCCGGCGAGTGATCCCTTCACCTTTTGAGGTGGCAAAACCAAACCAGACGGTACCGACGGGCTTCACGTCACTGCCACCGTCCGGCCCTGCGATGCCGCTGATCGAAATGGCATAATCGGCACGCGCCTCTTTCAGCGCCCCAATAGCCATCTCAATCACCACCGGTTCACTGACCGCACCATGCTGTTCAAGCGTCCCTTCACGCACGCCAATCATCTGTGCCTTAGCTTCGTTACTGTAGGTCACAAAGCCGCGTTCAAACCAGGCGGAACTGCCTGCAATATCCGTAATCACTTTGGCAACCCAGCCGCCAGTACAGGACTCTGCAGTGGTGATAGTCGCACCACGTTGCTTAAGCGCCAGCCCTACCACTTCGCTCAGCTGCATCAATTCATGGTCAGTCATTATCGCTCCTGGCTTCGGAAAAACGTGCTGCACAAGATAGCACTTTCTCGTCCGATATGGGGACGAGCTTCGGGTTTTACGAGGGAGCTTCAGAAAAAAGCCGATGCGGGTGCACCGGCTACAGGAAAGATTATTTCATACTGTCCGCAAGGGTATTCACATTGTGGCGAAACGCGTTGATGTAGGTATCTGCCACACCACCTTTTGCCGACAGCGCTTCCGGGTAAAGCTCCCCGCCCGGCTGCGCGCCCGTCGCACTGGCAATCTGTTTCACCAGACGCGGGTCGAGCTGGTTTTCCATAAACCAGGTTTTCACGCCGTCCATTTTAATCTGGTTAATGATCTCCGCGACCTGCGCCGCGCTGGCCTCACTCTCTGATGACAGCCCTTGCGGTGCCATAAAAGTCACACCGTAGGCGCGGCTAAAATACCCGAACGCATCATGGCTGGTCAGCACTTTACGTTTCTCCTGCGGGATTTGGCTAAAGCGCGTTTTAGCCCAGTTATCCAGTTGGGTGAGCTGTTTGATATAGGGCTTACCGGAGGCTTCCAGCGCCACTTTATCTTCAGGATCGGCGTTCACCAGCCCCGAGAGGATATTTTGCGCATACAGCGCCCCGTTCGCCGCGCTATTCCACGCATGTGGGTCGGTCACGGTTTTGCTATCCTCTTCCAGAGTATGAGTTTTCACTCCTGTGGAGGCCACAACGAGCTGGCCCTTAAAGCCAGAGGCTTTTACTAGCCGGTCGAGCCAGCCCTCCAGCCCCAGACCGTTTACCACCACGACGTCAGCCTTACTCAGCGCTGCGCTGTCTTTCGGCGACGGTTCGAAAGTATGCGGGTCACCGTCCGGCCCGACCAGCGTCGTCACCTTCACGTGATCGCCCCCCACCTGCCGGGTGATATCCCCCAGTATGGAAAAGCTGGTCACCACGTTGAGCGTTTTCGCCATCACACTGTGTGACATCATCCCCAGCGCGAGCGCCACTGCTAACCCTGTACGTTTCATCGTTTCCCCTTGCGTTAAAAAAGCGCACGCAGGCTGCCTGCCAGCCTGCTGCGCGTGCCAAATAAAATGGAAATAAAGAACAGCGCGCTGGCCGTCAGGACGATGGACGGTCCGGCGGGTAGACTCATCGCCCAGGAGAGGCTCAGCCCCAGCCACGCGCAGAAAATGCCGCTAATACCTGCCATCAGCAGCAATCCTGGTAGGGTGCGTACCCAGCAGCGGGCCGCCACTGCGGGTAACATCATCAGCCCCACGGCCATCAGCGTGCCAAGTACCTGAAAACCGGCTACCAGGTTGAGCACCAGCAATGCCAGAAACAGGCCGTGTAATAAGCCGGGCACCCCGCGAGCGTTCACCTGCAGCCAGGCGGTATCAAACGCTTCGGTCACCAGCCCACGATAGAAAATAGCCAGCATCATCAGTGTGAAGATGCAAACGCCGGTCACAAACAGCGCGGCATCGTTGTCCACGGCGAGAATAGAGCCAAACAGCAGATGCAGCAGATCGACGTTCGAACCGTGCAACGACACCAGCGTGACGCCCAACGCCAGCGATCCCAGATAGAACCCCGCAAAGCTGGCATCCTCTTTAAGCGGCGTACGGCGGCTCACCAGCCCGGCCACCAGCGCAACGGTAATTCCGGCGATAAAGCCACCAATACTCATCGCCAGCAGTGACATTCCGCTCAGCAAATATCCCACGGCGACACCGGGCAAAATGGCGTGAGAGAGTGCATCGCCCATCAGGCTCATCCGGCGCAACTGAAGAAATACACCCAACGCGGTAGTGCTGACCGAGAGCGCCAGGCAGACCACCAGCGCACGACGCATAAAGCCGTAGTCGATAAACGGCTGAAAAAAGAGATGCCAGATCATGCCACCCTCACCCGTTCGGTTTTCCAGAGGGGGGTATCAACATCCAGCCGCAATGTCTGCGGGAAGTGGCGCGACACGCGTTCGCTGTCATGCAACACGGCGAGCAGGGTCTGCCCCTGCTGATACATCTCCAGCATCAGCGCCATCAGCACATTGCAGGTGACTTCATCAACGCCGGTAAACGGTTCATCGAGCATCACCAGCGGAGCCTGCTGCACGAGTACGCGCGCAAACAGCATGCGCTGAAACTGGCCGCCGGACAGTTCATCAATAGTTGATAACGCCATCGACTCCAGCCCCACACGCTCAAGGGCTTCGGTAATACGCAGTCGCGTTTCGCGACGAAAACCAGAAAAAAGCGAAATCCCCGGCCAACAGCCCATACTCACCACGTCCTGCACGGTCAGTGGAAATTGCGCCTCCAGCGCGTGGCGCTGCGCCAGCCAGCCAATCACCGGGCGTTTACCCTGCCAGCGAAAATCGCCGCTTACAGGGGGAATAAACCCGGCGAGCGTTTTCAGTAATGTGGATTTCCCGCATCCGTTAGCACCGATAATCGCGGTCATGCTTCCGCGTTCAATGACACCCGACAGAGGACGCGTAACAGGCTGGCGGTCATACCCCGCCATCAGTTCGTTCATTACGATCATGGCAAAGCCACCGCCCAGCTCACGGCCAGCCCGATAAACACAATAAGCACCAGTGCCAACAGAAGCCGGACTGACGCGGATAAAGAGAAAAGGGACGTTGACATCTCGACACCACATTAGATGTTATAACATAACAATAATGAAAGAAAACGAAGATGTAAACGAAGAGGATTGAACAGGAGTGTGGCGAAATGTTTCTGTGGTATTTCCCCCTCCCGTGGGAGAGGGTGAGAGCATCAGTCTGCACTGTGTCTGCATTATTGCCGGGTGGCGGCGTTGCCTTACCCGGCATACTCAACCGGACTGATTATTGACTAAACGGTGATGCCGCGGGTGCACGCGCCTGCGAAACTGCCAGCCCCAGTTGCCACACCGCCATTGCATAGTGCGTGCTGTGGTTATAGCGGGTGATAGTGTAGAAGTTTGGCAGCCCGTACCAGTACTGATAGCCCGTCCCCACATCCAGACGCAACAGGCTCGCCTGTTGTGCATTACCCAGAGGCTGCGTTGGCGTCAGACCTGCCGCTGTCAGCTGCGAAATGCTGTAGTTAGTTTTAAAACCGTTTTCCAGCCCCGGAGCCTGGCCGTTAGCCTGCACTGCCACCTGGCCGCCCGCGACCCAACCGTGTGATTTGAAGTAGTTCGCCACACTACCAATGGCATCCACCGGATCCCACAGGTTGATATGACCATCACCGTTAAAGTCGACGGCAAATTGCTTATAGGATGACGGCATAAACTGACCGTAGCCCATCGCACCGGCAAACGACCCTTTCAGATCCAGCGGATCGTCCTGTTCGTTGCGCGCCATCAGCAGGAAGGTTTCCAGCTCGGACGAGAAATACTCGGCGCGACGCGGGTAGTTAAAGGAGAGTGTTGCCAGCGCATCGAGAATGCGGGTTTTCCCCATCACGCGGCCCCAGCGGGTTTCCACGCCGATGATCCCGACGATGATTTCAGGCGGTACGCCGTAAACCTGCCATGCACGGTTAAGGGCATCTTCATACTGATTCCAGAACACCACGCCATTTTGCACGTTGTCCGGGGTAATAAACTGTTTGCGATAGCGCAGCCACGCACCGTTTGGCCCAGTCGGCGCTTGCGCCGTCGGTGCCTGTCTGTCCATCAGGCGCAGAACGTAGTCCAGACGTTTTGCCTGAGACAAAATTTCATGCAGTTGCTGCCTGTCAAAGCCGTGTTTGCTCACCATGTTATCGATGAACTGCTCGGCCGCCGGGTTATTCGCGAAGTCACCGCCCATCTGCATCATATTATGCTGCGGCTCCAGCAAGAATCCCCCGGAAGGCGTGCCAGCCGTAGGCTGAGCAGCTTCGGTTTTAGGTTTGCTACTACAGGCAGACAGAAGAATAAGCGCAGGTAACAACGCTGCATAACGACGCTTGAACATGGGACATCCATTTAACGAGTTCGATAAGAGCCCAGTATGGTAAAGCATCCCCGACACCTCAAGGAAGCGGTACTCATCTCCCCTGCCAAATCTTTACGCTCCCCAACGCAAATCTGTGTTTTTTTCAACCAAAAACAATTCACCACACTAATTAACTTTCAAAACAATCCATTTTTCTTTCATTGTGAGATCTAACTAACACTTTAAAACCTTTCAAAGTGATTATTATTAGTCGCGGTTATACAAAAACAAAAAGCCCCCACAGGAGAGAAGAATGATAGAAACCATCACCCACGGTGCCGAGTGGTTCATCGGGCTGTTTCAGAAAGGCGGAGAGGTGTTCACCAGTATGGTGACCGGGATCCTGCCTCTGCTGATCAGCCTGCTGGTTATCATGAACGCACTTATTAACTTTATCGGCCAGCAACGCATTGAACGCTTCGCCCAGCGCTGCGCCGGGAACCCACTGTCCCGTTATCTGGTTCTACCCTGCATCGGTACGTTCGTTTTCTGCAACCCGATGACCTTAAGTCTCGGTCGCTTTATGCCAGAAAAATACAAGCCGAGTTACTACGCCGCTGCATCCTACAGCTGCCACTCGATGAACGGCCTGTTCCCGCATATCAACCCCGGCGAGCTGTTTGTCTACCTCGGTATTGCCAGCGGTCTGACCACGCTTGGCTTACCACTTGGCCCGCTGGCGGTGAGCTATCTGCTGGTCGGTCTGGTCACCAACTTCTTCCGCGGCTGGGTTACCGACCTCACGACCGCCATTTTCGAGAAAAAAATGGGCATCCAGCTTGAACAAAAAGTCCATCTTTCAGGAGCCACAGCATGAGCCGTATTCGCATTGTTAAAGGAACGGGCGGCTGGGGCGGCCCGCTGGAACTCGACGCCACTGAAGACAAAAAAATTGTCTACATCACTGCAGGCACGCGCCCGGCAATTGTCGACAAACTGCGTGAGTTAACTGGCTGGGAAGCCGTCGACGGTTTTAAAGAGGGTGAACCACCGGAAGCTGAAATCGGCGTTGCGGTCATTGACTGCGGCGGCACCCTGCGCTGCGGCATTTATCCAAAGCGTCGCATCCCGACCATCAATATTCACGCCACCGGTAAATCTGGCCCACTGGCGCAGTACATCCTTGAAGATATTTATGTTTCAGGCGTGAAAGAAGACAACATCCGTCTGGCAGAAGGGTCCCCTGCTTCACAGAAAAAGGAAGCCAAAGCCGCGCCGCGTGATTACGACACCAGCAAAAAAATCACCGAGCAGAGCGACGGCCTGCTGGCGAAAGTTGGGATGGGCATGGGTTCGGCGGTGGCGGTGCTGTTCCAGTCCGGGCGCGACACCATCGACACGGTGCTGAAAACCATTCTGCCGTTTATGGCATTCGTCTCGGCGCTTATCGGCATCATTATGGCATCCGGTCTGGGCGACTGGATTGCCCACGGCCTCGCCCCGCTTGCCAGCCATCCGCTCGGGCTGGTGACGCTGGCACTGATTTGCTCTTTCCCGCTGCTGTCACCGTTCCTCGGCCCGGGCGCGGTGATTGCGCAGGTCATCGGCGTGCTGATTGGTGTGCAAATCGGTCTGGGAAATATTCCTCCACACCTGGCTCTGCCTGCCTTGTTTGCCATTAACGCTCAGGCAGCGTGCGACTTCATTCCCGTTGGGCTATCGCTTGCCGAAGCGCGCCAGGACACCGTGCGCGTTGGCGTACCGTCAGTGCTGGTAAGCCGCTTCCTGACAGGTGCACCAACCGTACTGATTGCCTGGTTTGTCTCCGGCTTTATTTATCAATAAGAGGTTCCTGCGATGACCGTGATTTACCAAACCACCATTACCCGCATCGGACAGAGCGCAGCCGATGCGCTCAGTGACCAGATGCTGATCACCTTCCGCGAAGGTGCGCCAGCGGATATTGAAGAGTTTTGTTTTATCCATTGCCACGGCGAGCTGAACGGTGAGCTGAAGGCCGGTAGTCAGCTGGAGCTGGGTGAAACGCGTTATGCCGTCACCGCCGTGGGTGACGTGGCTGAGCAAAACCTGCGTGAACTGGGCCACATCACCCTGCGTTTTGATGGCCAGTCACAGGCGGAATACCCCGGTACGGTTCACGTGGATGGCCCGGTTCCACAGGCCGTAACCCCAGGCTGCACGTTAAAATTTGTTGCGTAATTTAAGGAGAAAGATATGAGTCAGGTTGCCGTTGTCATTGGTGGGGGACAAACCTTAGGAGAGTTCATCTGCCGTGGGCTTGCCGCAGAGGGTTACCGCGTAGCGGTAGTGGATATTCAGAGTGAAAAAGCCGCGCGCGTGGCGGACACCATCAACACCGAGTTTGGCGAAGGGATGGCGTACGGGTTTGGAGCCGATGCCACCAGCGAACAGAGTGTGATGGCGCTCGCTCGCGGTGTGGATGAGATTTTTGGCCGCACTGACCTGCTGGTCTACAGTGCCGGGATTGCAAAAGCGGCATTTATCAGCGACTTCGCGCTGGGCGATTTCGACCGCTCGCTGCAGGTCAATCTGGTGGGGTATTTCCTCTGTGCCCGCGAGTTTTCACGCCTGATGATCCGCGACGGAATTCAGGGACGCATCATTCAGATCAACTCCAAATCGGGTAAAGTGGGCAGCAAACACAACTCCGGTTACAGCGCGGCCAAATTTGGCGGCGTGGGCCTGACGCAGTCGCTGGCACTGGATCTGGCCGAATACGGCATTACCGTACACTCGCTGATGCTCGGCAACCTGCTGAAGTCACCGATGTTCCAGTCCCTGCTGCCGCAGTATGCCACCAAACTCGGTATCAACGCCGACGAAGTGGAGCAATATTACATCGACAAAGTGCCGTTGAAGCGCGGCTGCGACTATCAGGACGTGCTGAATATGCTGCTGTTTTACGCCAGCCCGAAAGCGTCTTACTGCACCGGGCAGTCGATTAACGTGACCGGTGGGCAGGTCATGTTCTGATCGAGCAGCCTGATGCCCTCACCCTACCCCTCTCCCGCCGGAGAGGGGAAAAAAACAAGGAGCTGATATGGTCACCGCATTAATCACCGTCGCTGCTATCGCCTGGATCTGCCAGATGGCGTTTGGCGGCTGGCAAATCCACCAGTTCAACCGCGCATTCGAGGCGCTGTGCCAGAAAGGCCGCGTGGGCGTCGGGCGTTCCGGCGGACGCTTCAAACCTCGTGTGGTGATTGCGATTGCGCTGGATGAAGACGACAACGTCTGCGATTCACTCATCATGCGTGGCATGACGGTGTTCGCCAGACCGGCGAAAATCCAGGCAATCAATGGCACATCATTGCAGGAATTGCAGCCTGATGTGATCTTTCCCCATGATCCACTCTGTCAGAATGCACTATCATTAGCGCTTAATCTGAAACATGGATAATTTCGTTGTGAACGCTATAAGCTTGCGAAATTATCATTTCGCAACGTAAGGAATTGAGCGCCTATGAAACCACGTCAGCGGCAGGCGGCCATTCTGGAGCATCTGCAAAAGCAGGGAAAATGCTCGGTAGAAGAACTGGCCCACTACTTTGACACGACCGGCACGACAATACGCAAGGACCTGGTATTGCTCGAAAACTCTGGCGCAGTCATTCGAACCTACGGTGGAGTGGTGCTCAACAAAGACGAAACCGACCCGCCTATCGACCACAAAACGCTGATCAATACGCACCAGAAAGCGCTGATTGCCGAAGCCGCCGTGAAATTTATCCACGATGGCGACTCTATCATCCTTGATGCGGGCAGCACGGTGTTACAGATGATCCCGATGCTCAGCCGCTTTAACAACATCACGGTGATGACCAACAGCCTGCATATCGTCAACGCCCTGTCGGAAAACGACTGCGAGCAAACCATTCTGATGCCTGGCGGTACCTTCCGTAAAAAATCAGCCTCGTTTCACGGTCAACTGGCAGAGAACGCCTTCGACCACTTCAGCTTTGATAAACTCTTTATGGGCACCGACGGCATCGACCTGAATGCGGGCGTGACCACCTTCAACGAGGTGTTCAGCGTCAGCAAGGCCATGTGCAACGCGGCACGGGAAGTGATTCTGATGGCAGATTCTTCGAAGTTTGGCCGTAAAAGCCCCAATATTGTCTGTAGCCTTGAGAGCGTCGATAAGCTGATTACCGATGCAGGTATCGATCCGGCGTTTAAAAAAGCGCTGGAAGAAAAAGGAATCGATGTGATCGTAACCGGAGAAAGAGATGAGTGATTTTCTGTTAAACGCAGGTCGCCAGACGCTGATGCTGGAGCTGCAGGAAGCCAGCCGCCTGCCGGAACGTCTTGGGGAGGATTTTGTTCGCGCAGCAAACACCATCATCCAGTGTGAAGGCAAAGTGATTGTGGCGGGTATCGGTAAATCGGGCCATATCGGTAAGAAAATTGCCGCTACGCTTGCCAGCACCGGTACCCCAGCCTTCTTCGTTCATCCTGCCGAGGCGTTGCATGGCGATCTGGGGATGATTGAAAGCCGTGACGTGATGCTGTTTATCTCCTACTCCGGTTCGGCCAAAGAGCTGGATCTCATCATTCCACGTCTGCAGGAAAAATCCGTCGCCCTGCTGGCGATGACGGGTAAAGCCCGTTCACCGCTGGCACTGGCAGCCAAAGCGGTGCTAGATATTTCCGTTGAGCGTGAAGCATGCCCGATGCACCTCGCCCCAACCTCCAGCACCGTCAATACCCTGATGATGGGCGATGCGCTGGCGATGGCGGTGATGCAGGCGCGCGGTTTCAATGAAGAAGATTTTGCCCGCTCACACCCTGCGGGCGCGCTTGGCGCACGCCTGCTCAATAAAGTGCATCACCTGATGCGTACCGACGATGCTATTCCGCAAGTCAAACTCAACACCAGCGTGATGGATGCGATGCTGGAGCTGAGCCGCACCGGGTTAGGGCTGGTCGCGGTGTGTAATGAGCACGGTCAGGTCAACGGTGTGTTTACCGACGGCGACCTGCGCCGCTGGCTGGTGGGTGGCGGCAAGCTGGAATCGCAGGTTTCTGAAGCGATGACCAAAGGCGGGCTGACGCTGAATGCCGAAAGCCGCGCAATCGAGGCCAAAGAGGTACTGATGAAGCGCAAAATCACCGCCGCCCCGGTAGTGGATGAGAGCGGCAAGCTGTGCGGTGCCATCAACCTGCAGGACTTCTACCAGGCCGGAATTATTTAACCCTTCAGCCCCAGACGCTTCGCCAGCCGGTGCAGGTTGGCGACGTCGGTTTCCAGCGCCCGCGCGCATGCCGCCCAGCTGCGGTTGTTCTGCTCCAGCGCGCGAGTGATCATCTGACGCTGAAACTCCTCTGTCGCGTCGCGCAGGTTTTCATTGGCAATCTCTGGCGCAGCCTGAGTGACGGCCTGAACGCTTTCATCATGCAGCGCAAAATGACGCGCGTGGATCACCACTTCATCGCCTGAACGTGTCGCCCGCGCCAGCACCACCGCGCGGTGGATCGCATGTTCCAGCTCGCGCACGTTACCCGGCCAGCCGTAGCTCAGCAGATGACTGCGCGCACCCGGGCTTAGCACGACCCGGGAAAGCCCCATTTTGAGCCGACACTGCTCGCAGAAATAGCCCGCCAGCAACACCACATCTTCACCACGCTCGCGCAGCGGCGGCACGGAAAGCGGGAACACACTCAGGCGATGGAACAAATCAGCACGAAAATTCCCGGCCAGCACCTCTTCGCGCAGATCCCGGTTAGTCGCCGCCAGCACGCGCACGTCCACCCGTAAGCTGCGGTCATCGCCCACGCGCTGAATATCGCCGTACTGCAACACGCGCAGCAATTTAGCCTGTAACGACAACGACAATTCGCCAATTTCATCGAGGAACAGCGTGCCGTTATCCGCCATTTCAAACTTGCCGCTGCGGTTGCTGATAGCCCCGGTAAATGCCCCTTTAACGTGACCAAACAGCTCGCTCTCCGCCACGCTCTCCGGCAGTGCGGCACAGTTAAGGTACACCAGCGGATTCACCGCACGCGGTGACGCTTCGTGAATCGACTTTGCCACCAGCTCTTTACCAGTGCCGGTTTCCCCGAAGATCAGTACGTTCAAATCGGAGGCGGCCACGATGTCGACCTCTTTTTTGAGCTGGACCATGCCCGGCGACAGGCCAATCATCTCCGTATGAGCCACCTGCTCAAATGCCGACGGGCTACCAGGAAGAATGTTCTGGCTCTCCAGTTGTTCAATCAGCAGGGCATTATTCAGCGCCCCGGAGGCCAGCGCGGCAATCAGCCGCAGCTCTTCGTCGCTGAAAGTATCAAACTGGTCTGGCGACATCCCGTCGAGGGTCAGCGCGCCAATCAGATTTTGTCCGGCAAACAATGGCAGGCCGATGCAGGCGTGTACCTTCAGGCTCTCCTGCCCGGGGATCAGACCGTCGTAAGGATCGGGTAAATCACTGTCTGCCGGGAAGCGCACCACATCACCCGCACGGGCGATGGTTTCCAGACGCGGATGGCCTTCCAGGGTAAAGCGCCGTCCGAGTACGTCCTGCGCCAGCCCGTCGATGGCCAACGGAATAAATTGCCGCCCTTCGTAGCGGAGTAGTGCCGAAGCGTCACATGCCAGCACGTGACGCAGTGTGGAGATCAGCCGCTGAAAGCGATCCTGATGCCCAATACCGGTTTGCAGTTCAATGGCGATTTTCGCCAGCACGTCTACGGAAAAACTCATCTGCGCCTCACTGTCATTTTGACAACTCATATTGTCATATTGACAGCTTCAGTGATAGTCATAATGACTACCCATTACGGATAACAAAATAAAAAATACATAAAAATCAATATAATAAAAAGTTGGCACGCAACTTGATATAAGCAAAACATCTTATTTAAAAATGCCGTATTAATTGAGGTTGCTATGTCTATTCTGGTTAAAAATAACATTCATTGGGTTGGCCAACGTGACTGGGAAGTACGTGATTTCCACGGAACGGAGTACAAAACGCTGCGCGGCAGCAGCTATAACAGCTATCTCATCCGTGAAGGGAAAAACGTGCTGATTGATACCGTCGATCACAAATTCAGCCGCGAGTTCGTGCAGAACCTGCGTAACGAAATCGACCTGGACGCACTCGACTACATCATCATCAACCACGCGGAAGAAGACCACGCCGGTGCGCTGACCGAGCTGATGTCTTACATTCCGAATACCCCTATTTATTGCACCGCCAACGCTATCGACTCCATTAACGGCCACCACCACCATCCGGAGTGGAATTTCCATACCGTAAAAACCGGCGACTCACTGGATATCGGTAACGGCAAACAGTTGATCTTCGTTGAAACCCCCATGCTGCACTGGCCTGACAGCATGATGACCTACATGACCGGCGACGCGGTGCTGTTCAGTAACGACGCCTTCGGCCAGCACTACTGCGACGAACGTCTGTTCAATGACGAAGTGGATCAGACCGAACTGTTTGAGCAGTGCCAGCGCTACTACGCCAACATCCTGACCCCGTTCAGCCGTCTGGTCACGCCAAAAATCACCGAGATCCTCGGCTTCAACCTGCCGGTAGATATGATTGCCACCTCTCACGGCGTGGTGTGGCGTGAAAACCCAACCCAGATTGTGGAGCTGTACCTGAAATGGGCAGCAGATTATCAGGAAGACCGCATCACACTCTTCTACGACACCATGTCCAACAACACCCGCATGATGGCTGACGCCATTGCCCAGGGTATCAACGAAGTTGACCCGAATGTGGCGGTAAAAATCTTTAACGTGGCGCGCAGCGATAAAAACGAGATCCTGACCAACGTCTTCCGCTCTAAAGGCGTGCTGGTAGGCACCTCCACCATGAACAACGTGATGATGCCGAAAATTGCCGGCCTGGTGGAAGAGATGACCGGCCTGCGTTTTCGTAACAAACGCGCCAGCGCCTTTGGCTCACACGGCTGGAGCGGCGGTGCGGTAGACCGTCTGTCTACCCGCCTGCAGGATGCCGGTTTTGAGATGTCCATGAGCCTGAAGGCAAAATGGCGTCCGGATATCGACGCACTGGAACTCTGCCGCCAGCATGGCCGTGACATTGCACGTCAGTGGGCGCTCGCTCCATTACCAGACGTGGCGGTAAAAACCAGCGCACAACAGGAAGCCTGCGCCTGTGCTGCGGCCGCCACCGCTAACCTCGGCCCGCGCATGCAGTGCAGCGTCTGCCAGTGGATCTACGACCCGGAACTGGGCGAGCCGCTGCAGGATGTTGCCCCAGGAACGCCGTGGAGCGATGTGCCAGACAACTTCCTTTGCCCGGAATGTTCGCTCGGTAAAGACGTCTTTGATGAGCTGGGTACGGAGGCAAAATGAGCAACGGTATCGTCATCATCGGCTCGGGCTTTGCTGCCCGCCAGCTGGTGAAAAATATCCGCAAACAGGATGCTAATGTGCCGCTGACGGTGATCGCCGCCGACAGCATGGATGAGTACAACAAACCTGATTTAAGCCACGTCATTAGCCAGAACCAACGTGCCGACGATCTCACCCGCCAGAGCGCGGGAGAGTTCGCGGAGCAATTTAACCTGAACCTGTTTCCGTACACCTGGGTTACCGATATCGACGCTGCCGCCCATGTGGTGAAAGCGAAAGAGAAAACCTGGCAGTACGACAAGCTGGTTCTGGCTACGGGGGCATCAGCGTTTGTGCCACCGGTTGAAGGGCGTGAGCTGATGATTACGCTCAACAGCCAACAGGAGTATCAGGCCAGTGAAACGTGGCTTCGTGACGCGCAACGGGTGATGATTGTCGGCGGCGGCCTGATTGGCACTGAGCTGGCGATGGATTTCTGTCGTGCGGGTAAATCCGTCACTCTGCTCGACCACGCTGCCAGCATTCTGTCAGCGCTAATGCCCGCAGAAGTAAGCAGTCGCTTACAGCATCGTCTGACCGATATGGGTGTACATCTGCTGCTGAAATCTCAGCTGCAAAGTCTGGCTAAAACAGAGAACGGTATTCGCGTCACGCTCGACCGTAATCGCCATGTTGAGGTGGATGTGGTGGTTGCGGCCACGGGTCTGCGTCCGGAAATCGGTCTGGCGCAACGTGCCGGAGCCGGGACGAACCGTGGCGTGAAGGTGGACAGCTACCTGCAAACCACGCAGCCGGATATTTACGCGCTGGGTGACTGCGCCGAAATCAACGGCCAGGTACTGCCGTTCCTGCAGCCGATTCAATTAAGTGCGATGTATCTGGCGAAAAATCTGCTTGGCGCTTCTGCACCACTGAAATTACCCGCCATGCTGGTGAAGGTGAAAACACCGGAGTTACCGCTGCATCTCGCAGGCGAAACGCAGCGCCAGGATCTGAACTGGCACATCGCTATTGAACCCCAGGGCATGGTGGCCCGGGGATCCGATCATGACGGTCAGGTGCGCGCTTTTGTGGTTAGTGAAGACCGGATGAAGGAGGCTTTCGCACTACTGAAATCATTGCCCGCTTAACCCTCTTACCACGCTTACTTAACCTTAGGATTTTCTTATCCGTAGCCCCGACGTCCCGGGGCTTTTTTTTTGCGTATTTTATTCAACAAAAGAATACAAATCAGATAAATCATCGTCATTAATCCCTTATTCATTACATCCATGAATATTTAAATGCGGAACACCTGAAAAACATCAACCTGTTTTATTCCATGTTCCCGGCTTACTCTGACAGTGAATTAATCAGCCGGAGACATCCCATGGCCACTTTTAGCAAAGAGCTTAACTATCTTTCTGCCTATTTTAAACAGACAAAGAAAGCAGAACATATTTTATTTCGCTGGCTGTATCTCAGCCCGGAAGCCCGTATTGAGCGTCTGCGTGAATTGATGATGCCGATGAGCAATGTTAAGCGGTAACCACCTGGTGACCCTACGCTGACGCGGGCCTGTGGATTTTGCAGGCCGGGTAAGCGTAGGGTCATCAGGTAAAAAACAGGAACAAATTATTTAACTCTTCATCGTTTATTTAAAGAATGACTTATTAAAAACATCACAGAAATTAATTTATCCCACATCACACTTTTCTTCTTCACGCTTTTACATTAAAACAAAAACTGTTGTTTTTCGTTGTGAATGATGTCCTCTTTGGGATCCTGTCTCATGAACGCATATCGCAACATTACCCGTTGCCGCTATATCATTACGCCTGGGCCAACCTGACGTTTTTAATATTCCGTTTATATCGCGTGGATTCGTGGCCACATATGGCCTTCCGTACAGCACGGTATTGATACCTTCAGCGTGCTGGACGAGCCCGCGCTGAAGATCCGCCCGCAGATCGAAGCCTGATACATCCCCTCACCCTCCGCCAAAATGGCGAGGGTGAGGGAATAAAACCGGAACACTTTATATATCCCTGCCTTATTTATTCCGCAAAACCACTTACACTCTCATCATGCCCCTTTCACCACCGGTACGTCGTCATGCGCCAGCTTCAGAAAATCCGTCAGTATCAACGGCTTTACCAGCACTACGGTGCGGAGCCAAAGCCCACGACTATTGCTGAAGTTGCTGAGGTCGCGCTGTGCAGTGAACGTCATGTGCGCACGTTACTGCGCCAGCTCACGCAAAGCGGATGGTTAAGCTGGCATGCGCACCCAGGACGTGGACATCGCGCCATTCTGCATTGCCTGGCGACCACCAGTGAACTCAGCGCGCCGCTGATGCACGCTTGTCTCGAAAAAGGGGATTACCAGAGTGCATTACAGCTGGCCGATGGCGATCCGGCCAGTCTGCATCACATCATCACCCCATTTTTGGGCGGGAAATGGCTTAAGCACCAGCCAACCTTGCGTATTCCGTGGTATCGCCCGCTGACGTCACTTCATCCGGCACTACAGCGCCGCCGCGCCGAACAGCATATTATCTGCGCGGTACACGCAGGGCTGACGCGCTATACACCCGGTCAGCCGCACCCGATACCCGATTTAGCCCATCACTGGAATGCCAGTGAAGACAAACGCCGCTGGCGTTTTTACCTGCGCAGCGGCGCACACTGGCATAACGGGCAAGCCATTAGCGATGAAGATATTCTCAGTGCGCTACAACAGGTACTGGCTGACCCGGCACGTAATGTGGGGTTGAGACACGTTAAGGAGACGTCGCTTGTCGCCCCCTGGTGTCTGGAGATAAACCTGAACACGCCTGATGCCATGCTGGCACACCGTCTTGCGCATCACGTTTGTCGTCTTCCGCACCCGCAACAGCCTGATGTCGGTGCCGGGCCGTTTGCCATCGCCCATCACCACTCGCACTACCTGCGCCTTGAGCGCCAGCCCTGGTACTTTGCCGCTCATCCACTGCTGCATGCGATTGAGTTCTGGCGAACCCGCACAGAAGCAGATAAACCGGCGTGGATCACCGTCGGGAAGGGACAAAACGCGCAGGAAGCCATTACCTCGACCAGCGAGGGATTCGCGTGGTTAATGGTGAACGCCACATTGCCCCCACCGCTGGCTGCCTGGCTGCGCCGGGAAATTCTGTCAATTAATCAGCAACATTTTGCCCATCGGGATGATTTAGAAACCAGGACGGCATTACTGCCTGGCCTGACGACACCAGAATATCCGGAAACATCCGGAGTAAAACTTCCCGCCACCCTTGCGCTGGTTTGCTACCACACCCCAGAACTGTGCGAGCTGGCCAGCATGCTGCAAACGCGTCTGAGAAAGCACGGTTGCGAATTGACAATCAGCAGGAAAGATCGCGAAGAATGGCATACACATAACGCACTGACGCAGGCCGATCTGTTGCTCGGTGACTATCTGGCGGGCGGACTTCCGGGATTTGCGCTGGCAGAGTGGTTTACTGACGAACCGGCCTGGGCCACTGCACTGGGTGAAGACATATGGCAAAAAGAGAAGCAGAAGCTGATGGGATATTGCGGGAGCGAGGAGAGCCTGAGTAACCTCCTGCCCTCCTTTTTTCAATCTCTGCTCGAAAGCGGCGCATGTACGCCGCTGTTCCACTATCGCTATCGCATCAACACGATGGAAAATGTGCAGGACATTGTGCTGACGGCCGGAGGCTGGCTTGATTTCACTCGCGCCTGGTTACCCCCCGCTCAGGAACGCACGACCAGCGCATCGTAGCCACGCCAGCGGTAGTTGATCATGGAGATCAGCCAGCAGGCGATAAACAGCCCCACCACCACAAATCCGGCGTTGCCCAGGTTGTCATTAACCTCGCCAATCAGATCCCAGATGCCACCGGTCAGGGCAAATTTGTCCATCAGCAGACCCAGCGCTTCCAGGCCGCCGATGAACAGGGCCACCACCACAGAGGTACCGGTGATGGTCATGTTGTAGTAGAGCTTGCGCTGCGGTTTGTTGAATGCCCAGCCGTAGGCTCCCACCATCAGCAAATTGTCGAGGGTATCCACCAGCGCCATACCGCTGGCGAAAAGTGCCGGGAAGATCATGATTGACCACACCGACATGCCGTTTGAGGCACTGGCGGCGGAGATCCCAAGCACGCCAATTTCCGTCGCGGTATCAAATCCCAGACCGAACAGGAAACCAACCAGATACATCTGCCAGCTCTTGTTTACCAGGCGAAACGTTGCACCAAACAGCCAGTTCATCACCCCACCAGATGCCGGAAGCGTGATGTCGCCGCACGTTGGATGACCGTTTTTCAGCGCCTGAAAATTACGCCAGACGCCACGTAAAATCACCATATTGACCAGCGCCATCGCCAGCAGAAACGTCGCAGAAACCGCCGTACCAATCAGGCTGCCCGTCTCATGAAACCAGGCCATATTCTTCTGAAACGCCGTGGCCGTAGCGGCAATGGCAATGGAGGCCAGCACCACGATGGTGGAGTGCCCCAGTGAAAACCACGCCCCCACACCGGACGGGCGTTTGCCCTGTTGCATCATCTTACGCGTAACGGTATCAATGGCCGCAATGTGGTCGGCATCCACCGCATGACGCAGTCCGTAGCACCAGGCGAGCAGGCTTGCCGCCATCAGCGCCGTGCTGCCGCTGAAGGTTTGCCAGGCCCATCCCCAGGCCAGAAGATTAGCCATTACCAGAGCCAGCAGCAGGAGCGCCGCACGAGGTTCATTGCGTAAAAGTCGTAACATTTTAAGTCCTTTGTGAACATGACCGGGCGGCGGCAACTACCGCCTGCCCGAAGGAGATAGCCCCATCGCCTGCAGGCAGGTGATGAGGAAAAAGAAGGGTAAAGTCAGAGAGGTAATGACGCAGACGCGCACGCAACAGACGGTTATGTAACACGCCACCGCTAAAACAGACGGCAGTAAGTGATAAGCGCCGGGCATGGAACGCGGCGAAATCAGCCAGTCCTTTTGCCAGCGCATCGTGAAACGCCCATGCGCGTTCGCAGGGCTCAGCCCGCCAGTTCAGCCACTGTTGCCAGAAGAGAGCAAGGTTCTCCACTGACAGCGTAACCGGGTGTTCGACTCCCGCACACTGCGCTGCCAGCGCTTCCAGCCTGCATGCAGCCTCACCTTCATAGCGCTGCTTTTCTGGCACAATGCCCAGCGCACAAGCCACCGCATCGAACAGCCGTCCGCAGGATGAAGCCAGCGGCGTGTTGATACCACGGGACATCGCTGTCGCCAGCAGCGGCCAGTTTTGCATCTGAACGGCTCGCGTTTCCGGGTAGCGCTGCCAGTCCGGCACAAACGCCAGGCAGTGGGCGAATAAATTGCGCCACGGGTGCATTGCTGCCTGATCCCCTCCCGGCAGCGCCACGGCAGGCAACCCACCCAGATGTTCGCAGTTAAGATAGTTAACCCGCAGGCACTCCCCACCCCATAGCGCACCGTTCTCGCCCATCCCGATGCCGTCCAGCGTCAGGGCGATGACATCACCGCCGTCGAGCGGCCAGCCGTTTTCGGCCAGGCACGCCGCGGCATGGGCGTGGTGATGTAATACCGTTTCAATCGGCAACGCCTGCGCTTCCGCCCACTGGCGGGTGTGGTATCCCGGATGCGCATCGCACACCACACGCTCCGCCTGAAACGCATAGATTTGCTGCATGACCGACAGCGCCGAGCACCACTGAGCGTCAACGCCCTCATCACTGAGATCGCCAAAATGCTGGCTCAGCACCGCCTGGTTACCCCGCACCAGACAGAAGGTGTTTTTCATCTCAGCCCCGGTACACAACATGGCGGGAATATGGCTGAAACCGGCAGGTAACATGATGGCATCTGGCACAAAACCGCGCGCACGGCGCAGTATTGCACCGTCCCGATCCATCACTGAATCATCCATCCGCTGAAGGATATCGCGGTTGTGCAGCAGAAAACCGTCGGCAATATCCCCGAGGTCGTCCAGTGCCTGTTGATTACGGATAGCGGGTGGCCTGCCGCTGAGGTTGCCGGAGGTCATCACCAGCGGGCGCTGGCAGTCCATCATCAGCAAATGTTGCAGTGGGTTCGCCGGGAGCATCACCCCCACACAATCCAGGCCCGGCGCGATCGCATCGGGTAATGGAGGCAGCCATGCTTTCGGCGTCAGTACGATCGGAGCCGCAGGAGAGTGCAACAGCACCTGAACCGGCTCCGGCAAAGAACCTGCATGCGGGATCATCACTGCCAGCGGCTTTGCCGGGCGCTGTTTGCGTGCCCGTAGTTTCTCCACCGCCTGCGGGTTTTGCGCGTCGCAGACCAGATGAAAGCCCCCCAGCCCTTTAACCGCAACAATGCCACCGTTTTTTAGCCTCTCAACCGCTGCGCTGAGTGCCTGCTCTCGCGTGGACTGAGCATCACCCGCACGCCATTCCAGCTCCGGCCCGCAGTCCGGGCATGCCACCGGTTGAGCATGAAAGCGCCGATCTGCGGGGTCGAGATACTCCATTTCACACGGCAGGCAGAGCGGAAATGACGCCATTGTCGTGGCCGGACGATCGTACGGCATGGCGCGGATAATGGTAAAACGCGGACCGCAGTGGGTGCAGTTGATAAACGGATAGCGATAACGGCGCTCGCGAGGATCGCGCATTTCGGCCAGGCACGCCGGACAGGTGGCCGCATCCGGCACAATCTGGGTGTCCATCGCCCCGCCCGCACTGTGACGGATGGTAAATTCCTCCGGCAGCGCCGGCCAGACGAACGGCAGCGTGTCGACATTATCAATACGCGCCAGCGGTGGGCAGTCCTGGTGCAGCCTTGCGATGAAGTCCCCCCCATCACCGACAACGCGCACCAGCACGCCCTCACCGTCATTGCAGACATCCCCCGTCAACTGAAGCTGGTGCGCCAGTTGCCAGACGAAGGGACGAAACCCCACGCCCTGCACCTTGCCGCGCACCCGCAACTGCACACCGTTACTGCTCATAGCGGATCAGAACAGCAGAGATGAGCTGGTGTCGAACGCCGCACGACGACGTTTTTCGGCGCTCATCTGTTCGAGCTTGTCACGATCCACACAAACCAGCGCGTGCGTAGGGCAAACTTCCATACAGGCCGGGCCCGCTTCACGGTGGTAGCAGAGGTCACATTTGTTGGCTTCCGCTTTGTCCGCGCGCACGCTCAGCCCCATACCGCTGTTGCGCACAACCGGGCGAACCACCACTTCCATCGCGCCATACGGACAGGCCACCACGCAGGTTTTGCAGCCGATGCAGCGTTCCTGCATGACGTGGACAAACCCTTTTTCGCGTTTAATCGCCCCGTTCGGGCAGACGTTGGCGCACGGTGCGTCTTCGCACTGACGACAAATCGCTGCGGTTGAGATATTCACGCCCTTAATAACATGAATACGCGGCAGGAAAGAATCCGGGGTCAGGGAGGCACAATCCTGCTCCGTCTGGTGGGATACAACGCACGCAACTTCACAGGTACGGCAACCAATGCACTTACTGGCATCGGCCATCATAAAACGGTTCATCTGCTTCTCCAGCATAACAGTCATGCGCGGAGATATTCATAAACCGTGCCAGTTTTTAACCCATTGATTTATATTGATTTGAAATATATGGTGCGGCACTGTCATCGTCACTTATGACGATGACAGCTGTCGACGTCAGCGGTGTGGGCCGTCAATGACAGAATCACGCAGAATAAGCTCACCAGAGAACGTTTGCTGATATTTGAACTCACCGCCGTCGAGCATGAAGATCAGGCGGCTGATGGTCTCTTTAATCATTTCTGTTACCGGAATGCGCACGCTGGAGAGTGGCGGCACCATGTAGGGCGCAATCGCCACATCGTCGAAGCCGATCACCGACACCGCATCCGGCGTGATAACCCCGCTGTCGTGAAGCTGCTTCATCGCCCCGATGGCCATATCGTCGTTACTCGCCACCAGTGCCGTAAAAGTTTCACCGCGTGATAACAGCTCAGAAACGGCCGCCGCGCCGCTGGCCGGGTTCCATTTCCCCTGCGCAATCAGCTCCGGGCGCAGCGCAATGTGATGCTGCACCAGCGCGTCTTTGTAGCCGGAAAGACGCTCAGCCCCGGTCGGGGAATCCAGCGAGCCGGTGATAAACGCAATCTCCCGATGCCCTTTCGCAATCAACTGCGACACGGCGTCCTGGCAGGATGCTTTATGATCTGACCAGACACAATGGCTGCTGTTTTTACGCAAACGACGATTGAGCACCATAATCGGTTGTTCGCATTTTTCGATAATCTCGTCCATCTCATCCACGCTCAAAAAGCGCGGATAGATAATCACCGCATCGCAGCGCATATCGAGCAGGTACTGGATAGCCTCGCGCTCTTCGTCGGCGCTGTGCTTGCCGTCCGCCAGAATCAACTGTCGCCCCTTCTCTTCCGTCATCCGCGCGGCGTGAAACAGCAATTCGCTAAAGTAGACGCCGTGGTAGAGGGTGTTAGTGACCACCAGCCCCAGCGTCTGGGTACGTTTGGTGGCCAGGTTTCGCGCCAGCAAATTGGGGCGATAGCCGCTCTCCTCAATCGCCTGAAACACCCGGTCTCTGGTCTCCTGGCTGACGTAGCCATTCCCCGACAGCACCCGGGAAACCGTCGCTTTTGAAACGCCGGCCCGCTTCGCCACTTCCAGCATCGTGGTCATGATGTTATTCCGTTTGAAACTGATGGGCGCAGTGTACTGCACCGCAGAAAAATTGTCGCAGCGGCGATATCACGCTTTCAACACCTCAAAGTGATCATCATCACGAATATAAGAAATGTACAAAATGTGATCTTGTTTCATTCAAAGAAACTCATGATGATTATGTGGAACCGGTTTCCTACATATTCTCACCATGACAACAGGATCACATCCGATGGCCAAAAATTATGCCGCGCTGGCGAACGACGTTGTCAGCGCGCTGGGCGGTAAAGACAACATCGTCGCCGTCACCCACTGTATGACGCGCCTGCGTTTCGTCCTGAAAGACGAAACCCTCACCGATGCCGCTCGCCTGAAAAGCATCAGCGGTGTGCTCGGCGTGGTACGCAACGACAACCAGTGTCAGGTGATCATTGGCAACACCGTTTCTCAGGCTTATCGTGAAGTGATCAGCCTGCTGCCGACGAACCTGCAGCCTGTCGTACCGGAAGGCCCGCAAAAAATGACCCTGCGCCGCATTGGTGCCGGGATCCTTGATGCACTGATCGGCACCATGTCCCCGCTGATCCCGGCGATCATCGGCGGCTCAATGGTCAAGCTGCTGGCGATGATCCTTGAGATGACGGGCGTACTGGCAAAAGGTGCGCCGACGCTCACCATCCTGACCGTTATTGGCGACGGTGCATTCTTCTTCCTGCCGCTGATGGTGGCAGCCTCTGCAGCGGTAAAATTCAAAACCAACATGTCGCTGGCCATTGCCATCGCGGGGGTGCTGGTACACCCGGGCTTTATCGAGCTGATGGCAAAAGCGGCACAGGGCGAGCACGTTGAATTCGCCTTTATTCCGGTAACGGCGGTGAAATACACCTACACCGTGATCCCGGCGCTGGTCATGACCTGGTGCCTGTCGTATATCGAACGCTGGGTCGACCGGATGACTCCGGCAGTCACCAAAAACTTCCTCAAACCGATGCTGATCGTCCTGATTGCCGCCCCACTCGCCATCGTGCTGATTGGGCCACTTGGGATCTGGATCGGTAGCGCCATTTCTGCGCTGGTGTACACCATTCACGGCTATCTGGGCTGGCTCTCCGTGGCAATTATGGGCGCGCTCTGGCCGCTACTGGTGATGACCGGCATGCACCGCGTGTTCACGCCAACCATCATTCAGACCATTGCCGAAACGGGCAAAGAAGGGATGGTCATGCCGTCAGAAATTGGAGCCAACCTGTCGCTCGGCGGTTCATCGCTGGCGGTGGCATGGAAAACGAAAAACCCGGAACTGCGCCAGACGGCGCTGGCGGCAGCGGCTTCCGCCATCATGGCGGGTATTTCTGAACCCGCGCTGTACGGCGTAGCGGTGCGTCTGAAACGCCCGCTGATTGCGAGCCTTATCAGCGGTTTCATCTGCGGTGCAGTGGCCGGAATGGCGGGTCTTGCCAGCCACTCGATGGCGGCTCCGGGGCTGTTTACCAGCGTCCAGTTCTTTGATCCGGCTAATCCGATGACCATCGTCTGGGTATTTGGCGTGATGGCGCTGGCGGTGGTGTTGTCGTTTGTTCTGACCCTGATGCTGGGCTTTGAGGATATTCCGGTTGAGGACGAGGCGGAAAAGGCCCGCGCCCTGCACACCGCCCCGGTTCAGGGCAAAGCAGCACAAGTATAAATTGATAGCGAGGTAAAAATGTCTGTTTTTCCACAAGGATTTTTATGGGGCGGCGCACTGGCCGCCAACCAGAGTGAAGGGGCTTACCGTGAAGGCGGTAAAGGGCTGGCCACGGTCGATATGATCCCCCACGGAGCCAACCGACTGGCGGTGAAACTCGGTAAGGAAAAACGTTTTTCGTTGCGTGACGACGAGTTTTACCCAGGCCACGAGGCGATCGATTTTTACCATCGCTATAAAGAAGACATCGCCCTGATGGCGGAGATGGGCTTTACGGTATTCCGCACCTCAATTGCCTGGAGCCGCCTCTACCCGAACGGCGACGAGCCGCTGCCGAACCAGGAAGGCATTGCCTTCTACCGTGCGGTGTTTGAAGAGTGCAAAAAGTACAATATCGAGCCGCTGGTCACCCTGTGCCACTTCGATGTCCCCATGCACCTGGTCACGGAGTACGGCTCCTGGCGTAACCGCAAAATGGTCGATTTCTTCGCCCGCTACGCCCGCACCTGCTTCGTGGAATTTAACGGTCTGGTGAAATACTGGCTGACCTTCAACGAAATCAACATCATGCTGCACAGCCCGTTCTCCGGCGCGGGGCTGGTGTTTGAAGAAGGTGAAAACGAAGATCAGGTGAAATACCAGGCCGCACACCACGAGCTGGTGGCAAGCGCGCTGGCAACCAAAATCGCCCACGAGGTGAACCCGGAAAACCAGGTCGGCTGCATGCTGGCAGGCGGTAATTTCTACCCGTACTCCTGCAAGCCAGAAGACGTGTGGATGGCGCTGGAAAAAGACCGCGAGAACCTGTTCTTTATCGACGTACAGGCCCGTGGTCGCTACCCGGCTTACTCTGCCCGCGTGTTCCGCGAAAAAGGGGTGGAGATAGTTAAAGACCCTGGCGACGACGCGCTGCTCAAGAACACTGTCGATTTTGTCTCGTTCAGCTATTACGCCTCGCGCTGCGCGTCGGCGGACATGAACGCGGGGAATACCAGCGCGGCGAATATCGTGAAGTCACTGCGTAACCCGCATATTCAGGTCAGCGAATGGGGCTGGGGTATCGACCCGCTGGGCCTGCGTATCACCATGAACATGATGTACGACCGTTACCAGAAGCCGCTATTCCTGGTGGAAAATGGCCTCGGTGCAAAAGATGTCATTGATGCTAACGGCGAGATTAACGACGACTATCGCATCAGCTACCTGCGCGAACATATCCGCGCAATGGGAGATGCAATTGAGGACGGTGTACCGCTGATGGGCTACACCACCTGGGGCTGCATTGACCTGGTGTCGGCATCAACAGGCGAGATGAGCAAGCGCTACGGGTTTGTCTACGTCGACCGGGACGATGCCGGGAATGGCACGCTGGACAGGAAACGCAAGAAATCGTTCTGGTGGTATAAAAAGGTGATCGCAAGTAACGGGGGGGATCTGGCGTAGCCTGTTGCCCTCACCCCAGCCTTCTCCAACAGGGAGAGGGAGAAGGATTTTGTAGGCCGGGTAAGGCGAAGCCGCCACCCGGCATTATTCAGAGCCGGGCGAATCCCCCCTCCCCAACCCACGCTCCCAGCCTGGAATACACCACTTCCACCGCCTCTTTCACTGGCGGTGTCATCGGGTAATAAAACCCCACGATGTCCGGCTGAATACCCAAAAACAGCACTTCACCCACGTCGTCCTTGAGCTGATCCACCAGGTAGTTCAGCGGCATGTTGTGGGTCGTCATCATAAACATCTCAGCGATATCGTCCGGATCGATCAGACGAATTTCACCAGGGTTTAGCCCCATATCGGTGGCATCGACAATCAGTAGCCTGTCCGGGTGCCGTTCGCGAATGGCTACCACGTCGTTTTCCGGGGCACTGCCGCCGTCGATAACCACCCAGTTCCCCTGCGGGTTTGTGGCACACATTTCGGCGAGCAGCGGACCTGCTCCGTCGTCGCCCATCATGCTGTTGCCAACACACAGTAAAACGTCAGTCACGTAATCTCCTCACCATCAGGTAGATGGCGCTCTCCTGATGAATATCATGCAGCATGCTGAGCAACGTTTTGCTCCACGCCTGCTGCTCTGGCGTCTGCATACTGAGCGCAGCATCGAACGCGTTAGCGAGCATTGAAATATGGTTGGCGTCGATAACGATCTCACCGTACTTCGGTACCCCCTCCATTTTGCGCCGCGCCGTACTTCCCTCTTCCAGAGTGGCTATCCAGGCCAGATATTCCGGCCACGGACAGCTTAATGCCGTCTCCAGGCAGTCAATCACGCCCAGGTGGTGACCAATCGCCAGGCTGTAATAGACCACCTGCTGCGCCGCATCCGGCGTGGCATCGTTCTCATCAATAAACTTACGGCTCAGCTGACTGAACACCACCGTTTCACTCATCGGATACGCGCCTCATTAACCACCTGATCCAGGTTCGCCACTATTTCATTGAGACGCGGGTCGTTTTCCGCTTCCAGCCAGCGCGCCACCTGGTGTTCGCCCTGGCTTAGCAGACGCAGATAGTCATCAGCAATCTGACGGCCATAGCGATACCCCGCCAGTTTGCGTGCCATGCGGTCAACCTTCACGCGCAGCGGCTGCACCATATCCGGGTGCAGAATCGCGGCAGGCTGGTTGTCGAGCTCGCCCGGTTCACGGGCGTGGATTTTCTGCTCCAGCAGGCCCAGCGCCATTGCAAAACCGTACAGCGTCGCGGCAGGCGTTGGCGGGCAGCCCGGGATATAGACATCCACCGGCACGATTTTGTCGGTGCCACCCCACACGCAGTAGAGGTCGTGGAAAATGCCACCGCTGTTACCGCAGGCTCCATAAGAGATACAGATTTTGGGATCGGGCGCGGACTGCCACGCGCGCAGCGCAGGCGAGCGCATAGCGCGGGTGACAGCACCGGTAAACAGCAAAATGTCCGCATGACGCGGCGATGGCACCACTTTGATGCCAAAGCGTTCAGCATCAAACAACGGTGACAGTGTGGCGAAAATCTCGATCTCACACCCGTTGCATCCGCCACAGTCCACGCGATAGACGTAGGCCGAGCGTTTGATTTTTTTCAACAGCGACGCCTTCATACTGGCGATGGATTCGTCCACCGTCATCGGCACCGGAATGCCGTTGTCATCGCGTGGGCCCAGTAGGTTTTCCATCAGCTGGCCTCTCTCATATGGCGGGTTATATCAATACGGTCAGACGGCAGCAGGCACTTCTGACGTTTGCACTCCGGGCAGGTTTCAAAGCTTTCGCGATGGTGTTCCGCGCGGACATCACCGTTGTGTTTTAGCAGTGCAATGGCGTAGTCGATCTCTTTTTGCACGGCAAACGGACGTTTGCAGACGCGGCAGTTGCACAGGTCAAAGCGTGACTGCTGCAGGAAATCCTCTTTCTTCCACACCGCCAGCTCGTACTCCTGCGAAAGGCGGATCGCCACCGTCGGGCAAACCTCCTCGCAGCGGCCACAGAAGATGCAACGCCCGAGGTTGAACTGCCAGGCCAGCTCACCGGTTTTCAGGTCAGTTTCCACCGTCAGGGCGTTCGACGGGCAGGCATTGACACAGGCCGCGCAGCCGATGCACTGTTGGGGGTTGTGCTCCGGTTTGCCACGAAAGTTTTTATCGACCGGCATCGGCTCCAGTGGATAGTTGCTGGTCTGGGTGCCGGTTTTGATCACTTTTTTGATAAAGGTAAACATGACGAGTCCTTATTTCAGCGGCGAGTTTTTACGCTCGATGCTGTAGCGTTCAAGCTCTTTGTACGGCACCACCTGACTTTTCTTCTTACGCACGTCCACCACCGTCATACGGTCGGTGCAGGAGTAGCACGGATCAAGGCTGCCAATGATCAGCGGCGCATCAGACACCGTGTTGCCGCGCAGCATGTAGCGCAGGGTTGGCCAGTTGGCGTAGGTGGCCGCACGGCAGCGCCAGCGGTAGAGCTTCTGGTTGTCGCCGGTCATGCTCCAGTGAATGTCGTCTCCGCGTGGCGCTTCGGCAAAACCGAGGGCAAAGCGGTTTGGAATGTAGGTGAAGCCTTCCACCATCAGCGGGCCGCCCGGCAGGTTATCCAGCCCGAAGTCGATCATATTCAGCGCGGTGAAGACTTCGTTGATACGCACTTTCAGGCGGGAGATCACGTCACAACCCTGCTCGCTGTGTACCGTCATCGGCAGCAAGCCATAGCCGACAAACGGGTGGTCGGCACGGGTGTCGCGAGCGTGGCCGCTGGCGCGCACCATCGGGCCGACGTTGCTGAAGTCGCGGGCAATCTCAGGATCGAGGCGGCCAATACCGACGGTACGCTGCTCAATGTTTGGCGTGCTGAGCAGCATATCGACCAGCTCCTGCACGTCGCGACGCATCTGCTGCGCAAGCTGACGGGTCTTGATCATGTCGTCTTTCAGCAGATCGCGGCGGATCCCGCCAATCAGGTTCAGACCGTAGGTTTTACGCGCCCCGGTGAGGATTTCCGCCATTTTCATCGATGCTTCACGCACGCGGAAGAACTGCATAAAACCGGAGTCAAAGCCGACGAAGTGGCAGGCCAGCCCGAGGTTGAGCAGATGCGAGTGCAGACGTTCAACTTCCAGCAGAATGGCGCGGATCATCTGTGCTCGCTCCGGCACCACGATCCCCATTCCGTTTTCCACCGAGGTGGTGTAGGCCGTGCTGTGGGCAAAGCCGCAAATACCGCACACGCGGTCGGAGAGGAACGTCACTTCGTTATAACCCATGCGGGTTTCTGCCAGTTTTTCCATGCCACGATGGACGTAGAACAGGCGGTAGTCGGCGTCGATAATGTTCTCGCCATCAACAAACAGGCGGAAGTGACCCGGTTCATCGGAAGTGACGTGCAGCGGGCCGATTGGCACCACATTGTTCTTTTTACTTCCCAGCTCGTTGATGAACTCGTAGGTTTCACTGTCGGTGGTCGGTGCCGGACGCTGGCGGTAGTCCATGCTGTCTTTACGCAGCGGATAAAGTTCGTCCGGCCAGTCATCCGGCAGCACCAGACGGCGCTCATCCGGCAGGCCGACCGGCACCAGGCCGTACATATCACGCACTTCACGTTCGCCCCAGACGGCAGCCGGTACGCGCGGCGTTACGGATGGATACTCCGGTTTATTCGGGTCAACTTCGATACGCACGGTGAGCCAGCACTTCTCGCCCTGCTCCATCGACATCACGTAGTAGACCGCATAGTTCCCGCACAGCTGACGCTCGTCGTTACCAAACAGCACCGACAGCCATCCACCCTGCTGGTAGTAAAGAAACTCCACCACTTCCGGCAGGTAGTTCACCTTCACGGTGATGGTTACCTGGTCTTTGGTTTGCCAGCCTTCGTCCAGCACCACGCCCGGGAAAGCCTGATGCAACGCGGCGAGATACTGCTGACCTTTCTTTTCTTCAGACATAAAAACTCTCTTCAATCACGCCACCAGAAAGGAGACGAACGCTAAAAATGCAAAACCAAAACCAGCCCAGGTGATGCGCGATGTCGCGACAAAACGCAGGCGTGCCATGCTGTTTTCAAACAGCGCAATCACCAGCACGCCAACCAGCAGCTTGAGTGCGGCAACGATAGCGGCCAGTACCAGACCACCAACGGAAAAGTGCGTCATCTGCCCCCACGGGAAGAAGACACCCACAAACATCTGCAACACCACCAGCTGTTTGAGGCTGATCCCCCACTTGAGCACCGCAAAACCGTAACCGCTGTATTCGGTCAGCGGCCCTTCCTGTAGCTCCTGCTCCGCTTCGGCGAGGTCAAACGGCAATTTGCCCATCTCAATAAAGGTGGCAAACGCACAGGCACACAAGGCCAGAACCAGCGGAATGGAGCGGGCCACAGGCCAGTGGTAGACGGTGTCGGTGATAAAGCTGATATGGGTTGACCCCGCCACCTGCGCGGCGACCCACAGCCCCAGCAGCAGGATCGGCTCAACCAGCACACCCAACATCGCCTCGCGGCTGGCACCGATGCCGGTAAACGGGCTACCGGTGTCCAGGCCTGCAATCGCAAAGAAGAAACGGGCGATGGCGAAGAGGTAGATAAGCGTGATCAGATCGCCCAGCACCGGCAGTGGAGAACCGACCGTCACCACCGGCAGCGCGGTGGCGATGGTCAGCATCACGCCCACCATCACAAACGGCGTCAGGCGGAAGACCCAGCCTGCGGCATCCGGTGCAACGCTCTGACGCGTGAACAATTTGAAGAGATCGCGGTACTCCTGCAGCACGCCAGGCCCACGACGGTTGTGCATCCGGGCGCGCGCCACGCGGCTCACCCCGGAAAGCAATGGCGCAACGGCGAATAACACCAGCGCCTGAAGTAATGCCAGTAACAGACTCATGTCAGGCTCCTCGCGAAATCACAATCACCACCAGCACCGCCAGCTCAATAACGGCCAGGCGGCGGAACAATGCAGGTGCAGCGGCACTCTGCCAGCCCGGAACCCAACCTACCGGGTTCAGCCAGTGGCGCAGTTTCAGCACGGTGGAGAAGTTCTCTTTTACTGGCATGGCAAAACCGTGCGCCGTGATGACCATAGATTGTTCATGCTCATAGCCGCAGGCCCATGCAGTACCGCGCGAGCGGGAAGCGAGTCGGTCACGTTTGAAGAACAGCATCAGGACAAACGGCAGCAGCGGTGCGGCAATCAGCAGCAGCGCAATCATCGGCTGGGAAACGGTGGTATGTGCCGTGGTCAACGGCAGTGGAACCGCATTCCCCAGCAATGGCAGCAGCCACGGTGCAGCGATCCCCCCCGCAATGCAGCACAGCGCCAGCGCGACCACGCTTGTCGCCATCAGTACCGGCGCACAGCAGGCGTTTTCAGCTTCACGCGTGCGCGGCGCACCGAGGAAAGTCACGCCGTAGACTTTTGCCATACACATCACCGCCAGCGCCCCGGTAATCGCCAGGCCCGCTGCCAGCAGTGGCCCTGACAGGCGCGCAGTAAATACGTCGCTCTGGCCGAGCGCGAAGAAGGACTGGTAAATCACCCACTCACCGGCAAAGCCGTTCAGCGGCGGCAGTGCGGCCATCGCCATCAGCCCCACCAGCATCGCAAGTGAAATCACAGGCATTTTTTTGCCGATACCGCCGAGCTTTTCGATATCACGGTGACCCGTGCGGAACCAGACGCTGCCAGCACCGAGGAACAGCGTGCTTTTAAACAGGCTGTGGTTGACGAGATGATACAAGCCGCCGATAAACCCGGCAGCAACCAGCGCCGGTTGATTGAGCGCCAGCCCGGTCACTCCCGCGCCAAGACCCAGCAGGATAATGCCGATATTTTCCAGGGTGTGATACGCCAGCAGACGCTGGATGTTGTGCTCCATCAGCGCGTACAGACCGCCGACAAACGCCGTGACCATGCCAGCGACCAGCAGCACCACGCCCCACCACAGCGGCGGTTGCCCCCCCGTCAGCGACAGCGCCAGAATGCCGAATAGCCCCACCTTCATGACAACCGTCGAGAAGAGTGCGGCCGCCGGCGCAGAGGCATTCGCATGCGCCTGCGGCACCCAGCCGTGCAGCGGAATGATCCCGGCCAGCAAGCCAAAACCCACCACGCCCGTCAGCCAGATATCCGCCCCAAACGGCAGCACCTGCGTGCGTTCATTCAGCAGGGAAAAATCCAGCGTGCCGTAACGGCTCCACACCAGCCAGCAGGTGAGCGCCAGCAGCAGCGTGCCGAGGCGACCCAGCGCAAACCACAGTTTGCCGGACGTGCTACAGCCGGTCAGGAACACGCCGCACAGCGCCATGATTTCTGCCATTACCACCAGCGCGCCGAGATTACTGGCGGTTACGGTACAGACCGCCGTCGCCATCAGCAGGTTAACCAGCAGGCCGTTTGCTTTGGTATTGTGATGGCGGTGCCAGTCGATATTGAACAGGCTGATAAACACGCCGCAGAGGCCAAAGGTCACCAGCCAGATGGCATTCAGCGGTGTAAGCTGAATGCTGTGGTGGATAAGCGGCATCACCGCTTCTGCGGATTGCCCGCCAGACAACATCACTCCACCGGCAGCCAGTGTCATCAGGCTGCCAACTACCCCGCCAATGCCCGCAATCCAGCCGCTCAGGGTTTTATGAAAAGAGAAGACCAGCGCCAGAATAGCGGTGGCAGCATAGTACGCTACCGCGCTGTTAATCATCGTCATCGCGTTCATTTCGCCCCCTCGTTAAGCGCCTGAAGCAGAGAAAGATCGCCAAAATCAGTATCGATGGTCAGCTCGCGTTTACGCTTGCTGGTACGGGCGATATCGCGAATATTGACCAGAATCAGCGCCTTAGTTGGGCAGGTACGTACGCAGGCCGGGCCTTGCTCATCAAAACTGCACAGGTCACATTTCACCGCCACCGCACGCACGCCAGGTACCCAGTCCAGCAGCGTGCTCACGCGCGCCGGAGCCGGTGGCGCAGGTGGCGCTTTCGGCGAATTCGTATTGGCCGGAATATGCAGCGGACGGCTACCGGAAAATTCAATGGCTCCGAACGGGCAGGCAATGCCGCACAGCTTGCAGCTCACGCACAGGCTTTCGTTCAGTTGTACAGCGCCATCAACACGGGTGATGGCATTAACAGGGCAGACAGCCGCGCACGGCGCATCCTCACAGTGATGGCAGAGCTGCGGGGCAGACTCTTTTTCATTACGCATAACGTGCAGGCGCGGCATGGACTGTAGCCCGTGCTGGCGGTGGGTTTCCGAACACGCCGCCTCACAGGTTCGACAGCCAATACAGACCGTCGAGTCAGCTATTACAAAACGGTTCACCGGGTCATCCTCTGGTGATAGTCATTTTTGACGAAAAACTGTCTTATCGACACTTATCGACACTCACAGGTCAGGCCACATTCGCCGATGTTTTTGTATCCATCAGCTGCTTCAGGTTGACCGGGAGATCGTGTTCAACGGCGGTGTACAGACCGTTATAAACTGGCGCGATTTTTTCCAGATAATGCTCCAGCACCTGCTGACGATCGCGGTTGCTGACATGACCATCCACCATGCCATCAGCCATCAGCTGCGCCTTCGCAATACACTCTCTGTCGCCCTCTTTCGTCTCGACGTAGTACTCGATGGTGTGGCTGTTGAAGGTGTCTGCCAGCGTGACGTAAATCGTAAAGTGGCCGAAGAGGACAAAGCGCATATCACCCTGTGCTGCACAGCTCATGGCGTGGTGAAGACGGGCTTTCGACAGGGTGATGCCCTGAATCAGAGAGTTGCAGTAAAGGTGCCACTGCTCCTGTAACTGCTGATGGCGCTGCGCGATGTAATCCGCTTTTTCGCTGATTTCCCAAATAGTCATAAAAGGTATCCGGTTAGTGGAGATTGCGGCTATTAAGCAGATTCCGTGCCAGTTTTTAATGCATTGATTTTTAATGAATTTAAGTAACCATCCGCTGTCACTTCAGCGGTATCGACGTGTCATTTCGACAGCGTTGACATCGTCACGCCTTAACAAAAATCAAGCTGGCACTGTTATTGCATTACCGGGGCAATTCATTAAGGAGGCGTCATGCACGAAATCACCCTCTGCCAGCGAGCGCTGGAGCTCATCGAACAGCAGGCAGTGCAGCACAACGCAAAACGCGTGACCGGTGTCTGGCTGAAAATCGGGGCATTTTCCTGTGTCGAAACCAGCGCCCTCACCTTCTGTTTTGAGCTGGTGTGTCGCGACACACTGGCGGAAGGCTGTGAACTTCACATTGAAGAACAGCAGGCAGAGTGCTGGTGCGAGCAGTGCCAGCAGTACGTCACCCTGTTGTCATCAAAAGTCCGGAGCTGCCCGCAGTGCCAGAGCACCGGGCTGCGCATCGTGGCGGATGACGGCATGCAGATCCAACGCCTCGAAATCGAGAGGGAGTAAATTATGTGTAGTACCTGCGGTTGTGCTGAAGGCAACCTGTATATAGAAGGGGATGAACACCGTCCTCACTCTGCGTTTCGCTCCGCGCCCTTTTCCCCTGCGGCTCGTCCCGCATCGGTGATAACCGGTATCACCTTTGCCCCTCAACAATCCGGTGCGGGCGATTTGCATTATGGCCACGGCGAAGCGGGCACGCATGCACCGGGCATCAGCCAGCGTCAGATGCTGGAAGTCGAAATCAACGTACTCGACAAAAATAACCAGCTCGCGGCCCGTAACCGCGCCCGCTTTGCCACGCGTAAGCAGCTGGTACTGAACCTGGTGTCCAGCCCCGGCTCCGGCAAAACTACGCTACTCACGGAAACGCTCAAACGCCTGAACGGAAGTGTCTCCTGTGCGGTGATTGAAGGCGATCAGCAAACCGTAAACGACGCCGCGCGCATTCGCGAAACCGGCACGCCGGCCATTCAGGTTAACACCGGTAAAGGTTGCCACCTGGATGCGCAGATGATTGCCGATGCCGCGCCGCGTCTGCCGCTGACAGATAACGGCATCCTGTTTATTGAGAACGTGGGCAACCTGGTTTGTCCGGCAAGCTTCGATCTCGGTGAACGGCATAAAGTGGCGGTGCTCTCCGTAACCGAAGGGGAGGACAAGCCGCTGAAGTACCCGCACATGTTCGCCGCCGCCTCGCTGATGCTGCTGAACAAAGTGGATTTGCTGCCGTACCTGAACTTCGACGTGGACAAATGCCTGGCGTACGCCCGCGAAGTGAACCCGGATATTACGATCCTGCTGGTGTCCGCCACGCGCGGTGACGGCATGGACGCCTGGCTGAACTGGCTGGAGAGTGAACGATGTGCATAGGTGTCCCGGGACAAATTCACTCCATTGACGGAAATCAGGCCAAAGTTGAGGTTTGTGGCATTTTGCGCGACGTCGACCTGACGCTGGTGGGCAGCACCGATGAAACCGGTGAATCACGCCTTGGTCAGTGGGTACTGGTACACGTGGGGTTTGCCATGAGCGTGATAAATGAAGCGGAAGCCCGCGACACGCTGGATGCCCTGCAAAACATGTTTGACGTTGAGCCTGACGTCGGCGCACTGCTGTACGGCGAGGAGCAATAACCCATGCGTTACGTTGATGAATATCGCGCCCCCGAGCAGGTAATGCAGCTTATCGGGCATCTGAAAACGAGAGCTGCACTGCTGAACTACAGCGCTGAAAAGCCGTTACGGATTATGGAGGTGTGTGGCGGGCACACGCATGCGATCTTTAAATTTGGCCTCGACCAGCTTCTGCCGGAAAACATCGAGTTTATCCACGGCCCCGGCTGTCCGGTCTGCGTTCTGCCAATGGGACGCATCGACAGCTGTATCGAAATTGCCAGCCAGCCTGACGTCATTTTCTGCACATTTGGCGATGCGATGCGCGTGCCTGGAAAAAATGGCTCACTGCTACAGGCTAAAGCCCGTGGTGCGGATATCCGGATCGTTTACTCGCCGATGGATGCCCTGACGCTGGCAACCGATAACCCTGAGCGTAAAGTCGTCTTTTTCGGGCTGGGTTTTGAGACCACGATGCCCGCCACGGCAATCACACTGCAGCAGGCTAAAACCCGCAACGTCGATAACTTTTTCTTTTTCTGCCAGCACATTACGCTCATCCCGACGTTACGCAGCCTGCTGGAAGAGCCGGGAAACGGCATTGACGCATTTCTGGCACCGGGCCACGTCAGCATGGTTATCGGGACAGAAGCCTACGGTTTTATCGCTGAGCAGTACAATCGCCCGTTAGTGGTCGCTGGTTTCGAGCCACTTGATCTACTGCAAGGCGTAACCATGCTGGTTGAGCAGAAAATAACAGCCCTGAGTGCAGTGGAAAACCAGTACCGCCGCGTGGTGCCCGATGCCGGTAATGAACGAGCCCAGCGTGCCATTGCGGAAGTGTTTAGCGTTGAAGGCGACAGCGAATGGCGTGGGCTGGGGCTGATTGCCGAATCAGGCGTGCGCCTGACGCCTGCGTATCACGCATTCGATGCCGAAGCACATTTCCGCCCGCGGCCACAACAGGTTTGCGACGATCCCCGCGCCCGCTGCGGCGAGGTGCTTACCGGAAAATGCAAACCCCATCAATGCCCGTTATTTGGCAACACCTGTAACCCGCACACCGCCTTTGGCGCGCTGATGGTCTCCTCCGAAGGGGCATGTGCCGCGTGGTATCAGTATCGCAATCAGGAGTGTGAAGCATGAATACGGTTGAAATGGCGCACGGCAGCGGCGGCCAGGCGATGCAACAGCTGATTAACCGGCTATTTATGGAAGCCTTTAACAACCCCTGGCTGGCCGAGCAGGAAGACCAGGCACGTATTGCCCTCTCGACCCTCACCGCGCAGGGTGACAGGCTGGCATTTTCCACTGACAGCTACGTGATCGACCCGCTGTTCTTTCCTGGAGGCGATATCGGCAAGCTGGCTGTCTGCGGTACCGCGAACGATGTTGCCGTCAGCGGTGCAATCCCGCGCTACCTCTCCTGCGGGTTTATCCTCGAAGAGGGGTTGCCGATGGAAACGCTCACTACCGTAGTCAACAGCATGGCGCATACTGCACGCGAGGCGGGTATCGCCATCGTCACCGGCGATACCAAAGTGGTACAGCGCGGTGCGGCAGATAAACTGTTCATCAATACTGCCGGAATGGGGGCTATCCCTGCGGAGATCCACTGGGGTGCTCAGCAGCTTGCCGTGGGCGATGTGTTGTTAGTCAGCGGCACGCTGGGTTGCCACGGCGCAACCATACTGAACCTGCGCGAAGGTCTGGGGCTGGATGGCGAGTTACGCAGCGACTGCGCCGTACTCACCCCACTTATCCAGACGCTGCGTTCCATTCCGGGCGTGAAAGCCCTGCGCGATGCCACGCGCGGTGGTGTCAATGCGGTGGTGCACGAATTCGCCGCAAGCTGCGGCTGCGGGATTGAACTGACTGAACGCGGTCTGCCCGTCAAACCCGCCGTTCGTGGGCTTTGCGAGCTGCTGGGTCTCGATCCGCTAAACTTTGCGAACGAAGGTAAGCTGGTGATTGGCGTTGAACGCGCAGCGGCCGATGCGGTGCTGGAACAGCTGCGGGCACATCCCTTAGGGAAAGAGGCCGCGATCGTTGGCGAAGTGGTTGAGCGCAAAGGGGTACGCCTGGCCGGACTTTATGGTGTGAAGCGTACGCTGGATCTCCCGCACGCGGAACCCCTACCCCGAATTTGCTAGAACCGCGGCAAAAGCGGTCAGCACTGAATTTATCTATATTTGCCCGTTTCTACTGGAAAGCACTATGCCGTATACACCGATGAGCAATCTTGGACAGCAAGGCCTGTTTGACATCACGCGCACACTTTTGCAGCAGCCCGACCTCGGCTCGCTGAGCGATGCCCTGACGCGGCTGGTCAGACAATCTGCGCTGGCGGACAGCGCCGCCATTGTGCTCTGGCATAGCGGGAGCCATCGCGCGAGCTATTACTCCACACGAGATAGCGGCAAAATCTTTGAATATGAAGATGAAACTTTCCTGGCACATGGCCCTGTCCGGCGCATTCTTTCCCGCCCGGAAGCCCTGCACTGCAACTTTGATGAATTCCGACAAGCCTGGCCGATGCTGGCAGAGAGCCATTTATATCCGCCATTCGGGCACTACTGCCTGCTGCCGCTGGCCGTGGAAGGCCATATTTTCGGTGGCTGCGAGTTTATTCGCAATACCGACCAGTCGTGGAGCGAGGCGGAATATGAGCGTCTGCACACCTTTACCCAGATAGTGGCCGTCGTTGCAGAGCAGATCCAAAGCCGCGTCAGTAACAATGTGGACTACGACCTGCTGAGCCGCGAGCGTGACAACTTCCGCATTCTGGTGGCGATCACTAACGCCGTGCTGTCACGGCTCGACATGGATGAACTGGTCAGCGAAGTCTCGAAAGAGATCCACCACTATTTCAAAATCGATGCCATCAGCATTGCGCTCCGGGGCCATCGTAAGGGCAAACTGAATATTTACTCCACGCACTATCTTGATGAGGCAAACCCGGCTCACGAGCAGAGCGAAGTGGATGAAGCAGGCACCCTTTCTGAACGGGTGTTCAAAAGCAAAGAGATCCTGCTGCTCAATCTCAATGAACAGGATGCACAGGCCCCCTACGAGCGGATGCTGTTTAACATCTGGGGCAATAACATCCAGACGCTGTGTCTGCTCCCCCTGATGTCCGGCAACACCATGCTGGGCGTCCTGAAGCTGGCGCAGTGTGAGGAAGGTGTTTTTACTACCGCCAACCTGAAGCTGCTGCGCCAGATCGCAGAGCGTATCTCCATCGCGCTGGATAACGCGCTGGCCTATCAGGAAATCCACCGTCTGAAAGAACGGCTGGTGGATGAAAACCTGGCGCTGACCGAGCAGCTCAACAACGTTGACAGCGAGTTTGGTGAGATTATCGGGCGTAGCGAAGCGATGTACAGCGTACTCAAGCAGGTTGAGATGGTGGCACAAAGCGACAGTACGGTGCTTATCCTGGGTGAAACGGGCACGGGTAAAGAGCTGATTGCCCGCGCGATCCACAATTTAAGTAACCGCAACAGCCGTCGCATGGTGAAGATGAACTGCGCCGCCATGCCTGCAGGTTTGCTGGAAAGCGATCTCTTCGGCCATGAACGCGGTGCCTTTACCGGTGCCAGTAGCCAGCGTCTGGGCCGTTTTGAGCTGGCGGATAAAAGCTCGCTGTTTCTGGATGAAGTGGGCGATATGCCGCTGGAGCTGCAGCCAAAACTGCTTCGCGTCCTGCAGGAGCAGGAGTTTGAACGCCTCGGCAGCAACAAACTGATTCAGACAGACGTGCGATTGATTGCCGCCACCAACCGCGACCTGAAAAAAATGGTCGCCGACCGCGAGTTTCGAAGCGATCTCTATTATCGCCTGAACGTCTTCCCGATTTGCCTGCCGCCGCTGCGCGAACGCCCGGAAGATATCCCCCTGCTGGTCAAAGCCTTTACGGCTAAAATTGCGCGCCGGATGGGGCGAAACATCGACAGCATTCCCGCCGAGACGTTGCGTACCCTCTCGTTGATGGAGTGGCCCGGCAACGTGCGCGAACTGGAAAACGTCATTGAACGCGCGGTACTGCTGACGCGCGGCAGCGTATTGCAACTGTCGCTGCCGGAAGTCTCTCTGCCGGAAACCTCCGTGATAGCAACCGACGTGGCACAGGACGGTGAAAACGAATGCCAGCTGATTATGCGCGTGCTGAAAGAGACGAACGGTGTGGTTGCCGGACCAAAAGGCGCGGCACAGCGGCTGGGGCTGAAACGCACCACGCTGTTGTCTCGCATGAAGCGTCTGGGAATTGATAAAGAGAGCCTGGTTTAACGTCTGATACAGGGCGGCAGCATGCGCACCGCCCTTCGCTCCCCCCGTGTTATCTCCGTGAAGTGGCCTTCATTGACACAAAATCTTTTCCTCTGTATAAAATCCCGCCTTAATAATGAGTTTCATTTACATTAAAAATAATTTTAATGACGGGGAGCGTTTAATGAAAAAAATCATCTGCGCGTTAAGCCTGGCGTTTGCGTCAGCCAGTTCTGCTCTGGCAACCACGTACCCTCTGACGATTGAAAACTGCGGGTATAAAGAGACATTTACTAAAGCCCCTGAGCGGGTGGTTGCTCTCGGTCAGAATACCGTCGAGATTTTGCTGCTGTTAGGCCTGCAAAATAACATTACCGCCAGTGCGTTTTGGCCGACCAAAGTTCTGCCGCAGCTGGCTGAACAAAATGCAAAAATCAAAACGCTGACGGTAGAAATCCCCACCCTTGAATCAATCCTTGCGCAAAACCCTGATTTTGTTCCTGCACAACTCCCTCTCTTACTGGGGCCAGAAAGCAAGGTGGCAAAACGTGAAGATTTGGCCACCGTCGGCGTAAACAGCTATTTATCTCCGGGGATGTGTGCGACCAAAAAAGCCGCAGGTGATATGTACGGCAGCCGTCAAAAGCTGTGGAATATGACCTTGCTCTATAAAGAGATTGAAGATTTCGCGGCAATCTTTAACGTGCAATCTCGTGGCGAAGCACTGATTGCCGATTTCAAAAAACGTGAGAATGACCTGCGTAAAACGTTCAGTAAGAATAAAAAGGATCTCTCTTTTGTCTTCTGGTTCTCCAGTTCTTCCCCTTCTGCTGATGCTTACGTAGGCGGAAAAAACAGCGCCTCTGGGTTTATCGCCAACGTTCTCGGTGGACATAACGCCATCACCTCCGAAACCGAATGGCCGACGGTGGGCTGGGAAAGCATTATCGCCGCGAACCCCGATGTGATCGTGGTCTCCAGCCTGGATCGTAACCGTTGGGCGCTTGATAATGCTGAAGAAAAAATCAAATTCCTGAAAAGTGATCCTGCCGTCAGCCAGCTGGATGCAGTGAAAAAAGGTCATATTGTGGTGATGGATGGTCAGGCGATGAACCCGACAATCCGCACGATTTACGGGGCTGAACAAGTGGGTGAACAGCTCAGAAAACTGGGGCTGAACTGATGACGACGGCCGTTATTCAGGCGCGACAGGGACTGCTCCTGACCACCTCGTGTTTGCTCGCAACAGTACTGTTGTTCGTGGTCATTGCCCTGAGTGTCAGCGTTGGCGAACTTTCGATCCCGCTGCAAAACGTCTTTTACACCGTCAGCAATAAAATCGGCCTGACCGATGTTCCCCTCAACCGCATCTACGAGAGCGTGATTTGGGACTTCCGCCTGAGCCGCGCCCTGGTGGCGGCATGCTGTGGTGCTGGTCTGGCCATCTGCGGAGCAGTGCTGCAAAGCCTGTTGAAGAACGCACTGGCTGAGCCCTACGTGCTCGGCGTTTCTGCGGGAGCATCAACAGGTGCGGTTTCTGTGGTCGTATTGGGTATTGGTACCGGTGCGGTTTCTCTCTCCGCGGGCGCATTTGCCGGGGCATTTGCCGCCTTTGTTTTTGTCGCCTTCCTGACCAACGGCGCTCGCGGCGGCAATGAACGCACCATTCTGGCGGGCGTTGCCGCGTCGCAGCTCTTCAACGCGATCACCGCTTACACCATCAGTACCTCTGCCAGTGCTCAGCAGGCACGTGATGTGATGTTCTGGCTACTGGGGAGTTTCAGCGGTGTAAGATGGCCTGAGTTTCAACTGATTCTGGTGGTGGTACCGATTGGGCTTGCCGTTTGCCTCTACTATTCCCGCGCACTGGATGCCTTTACCTTTGGTGATGATGCCGCCGCCTCTCTGGGTATTGCCGTGCCCTGGGTACGCCTGATCCTCTTTACCACCACTGCACTCATCACCGCGACTATCGTCAGCATGGCTGGCTCTATCGGCTTTGTGGGGCTGGTTGTGCCGCACGTCATGCGCTTCTTCTTCGGCCCGCTGCACCGCACGTTGCTGATTGCCAGTGCACTGGCCGGGGCGGTCCTGATGGTGTTGGCGGATATCGCCTCTCGCATACTGATTGCACCGCAAAGCCTTCCCGTTGGCGTGGTGACGGCTCTGGTTGGCGTACCTTTCTTTGCCGTGATTATCTACCGCTCAAGGAATAAGTGATGAGTATCTCCGCTGAAAATATTACCTGGAAGGTCGGTAAAAAGGTCATCGTCAATAATGTCTCGCTGAACGTTTCCCGGGGAGAAACAGTTGGGCTACTTGGTCCCAATGGCTGTGGTAAGTCCTCTCTTTTGCGCATTCTGGCAGGCCTGCGTCGCCCGGATACCGGTAGCGTGACGCTGGATGGGCAAAACATTGCCCGCATCGCCAAAAAACAGCTGGCACGCCGGGTGGCATTCGTTGAACAGCACAGCATGACTGATGCCAACATGCGGGTTCGTGATGTGGTAAAACTTGGTCGTATACCGCATCACTCTCCTTTCTCGAACTGGAGCACGCATGATGACGAGGCCGTCACCGCGGCTCTGCAGAGGGTGGATATGCAGGGAAAAAGTGACCAGGGCTGGCTGAGCCTGTCCGGAGGGGAGCGTCAGCGCGTGCATATTGCCCGCGCACTGGCGCAGACACCCACCGAAATCCTGCTGGATGAACCGACTAACCACCTGGACATTCATCACCAGATACAATTAATGCACCTGATCAGCGAGTTACCGGTGACCAGCATTGTGGCTCTCCACGACCTCAACCACGCCTCGATGTTCTGTGATTCGTTGATTGTGATGCAGAAAGGGCAAATTGTCGCCACAGGCACGCCGCAGGAGATCTTATCCGAGGAATTGCTTTGGGATGTGTTCAGGGTGAAAACCAAAATTGAGATCTCCCCGTACCACGGCAAAAAGCACATTCATTTTATCGTTTAGGGTCAGGCTGCATGTCTCTGTTCTCCCTGCGTTCTGCTACAACGCTCTGGCCGCCCGTTTTATTGGGTAGCCAGTTCGTATTTAATATTGGTTTTTACGCAGTTGTTCCCTTCCTGGCGATATTTTTACGCGACGATATGTTGCTCTCTGGCGGGCTTATCGGGCTGGTGCTGGGGTTACGCACGTTCTCCCAACAGGGTATGTTTATCGTTGGTGGAGCGCTCTCTGACAAATATGGCGCAAAGATCGTTATCCTCTGCGGCTGCATTATTCGCGTGGCGGGTTATCTCCTGCTGGCATGCGGACAATCCCTGTTTCCCATCATTCTGGGAGCGTGCCTGACGGGTATCGGGGGGGCACTGTTCTCTCCCTCCATTGAAGCCCTGCTGGCAAAAACGGGGACACAAAGCGAAGCAAAGGGAAAACGGAGCCGGGCAGAGTGGTTTGCTCTTTTTGCCGTGTGCGGTGAACTTGGAGCGGTCCTGGGCCCGGTTGCCGGCGCGCTGCTGACAGGGCTGGGCTTCCGTCAGGTGGCGCTGGCAGGTGCTGGAGTGTTTGTCATTGCGCTCGTTGTGCTGTACTTCTGCCTTCCTGCCACACCCCACAGCAAACAGGTACTAAAGGTGCTTCCCTGGTGGACGACCTTCCGCCAGCCGCGCTTTGTCGCCTTTATCATTGCCTATAGCTCGTGGCTTTTGAGCTATAACCAGCTCTATCTGGCGTTGCCGGTAGAGATCCAGCGTTCAGGTGGCAGCGAGCAAGATCTCGGTCCTCTCTTTATGCTGGCTTCAGTACTGATTATCGCTTTTCAGCTTCCGCTGGCGCGCTTCGCCCGACGCGTGGGTGCCATCAGGATCTTACCGGTGGGTTTTTTGCTGCTCGCCGCCGCCTTTGCGAGCGTCTCCCTGTTCGCCGCAACAGAGCCGCCGGAAGGCTGGTTACGGTTGTTGCCTTCGGTGTGCCTTGTGACCCTGTTAACGCTGGGCCAAATGCTGCTCGTACCGTCAGCAAAAGACCTGATCCCACACTTTGCCGAAGCGTCAACGCTGGGGGCACACTATGGTGCACTCTCTACCGCCGGGGGCTGCGCAGTGCTGGCGGGGAATCTGTTCTTCGGCCCGCTACTGGATCATGCGCTGGTTCCCTCAACGCAGGCAATTTACCCCTGGCTGCTGCTGGCGTTATTTCCTTTTTGTAGCGCACTTGCGTTACCCGTGATTTGCCGTTCAATACGACCTTCCCGGACGTAACGGACTACTTTTTCTGACGATATTTTTCCGGCAATTCCGGTACCGGACGGCGATCGTCAATCAGATGGCGAATCGTCAGAATGGGGTGACGCCACAGCATGCGTGGCCCTGCCCAGCGCATAACCTGCTTCATTTCCTCACGTCTGGCGGGCTGGTAGCAGTGTACCGGACACTGTTTACAGGCTGGTTTTTCCTCACCAAAGACGCATTTATCCAGACGCTTATCCGCATAGGCATTAAGTGCCTGATAGTACCCTTCTTCCTGTGAAGCCTGTGGGCACCGTTTTTCATACAGGGCGATCATTTTGGCGATCGTCTCTTTTTCTCGTGCGATGCGTTTATCAGACATGACGGGTCACCGAATAATAAAGTGCATTTATAATACCATTTATCCCTTGCGGTTTCAGTCGTTGCATTTCGTTTTCTGAAGACGCCTTCCAGTTTTAACCCCGCCCCTCATGACTTTTACTGGTATTTTATACAGGTATCAGAAACACACTTTGCCCGTATCTACCGGAGACCGTATGCAACAGATCGCTATCGCCAAACCCTATCGTCATTTAAAAGTCGGCTATTTCAGAAAACGTCACGAGGACCGCAAGACTAAAATCCCGACACATTACAGCGTGCATGCTGCTTTAAGCTTAAAAGGGGACTGGCTTGAACAAGCCGGATTTACCACAAATTCGCAGGTTCGGGTGGGTGTTGAGCATGGAAAAATCATCATCGAGTTAATGCCGGAAGGCGTCTCGTAAAGTCGTGACATTTTTCTGCGCCACACCTTTTTTTCATGCGACAATAGAGGGAACTAACGGCCACTGAGCCGCTCAAAGCGTAATATTATCAAAGAAATGGATATCATAACTCCATGACCACAATCGACAATTTCGACGCACATACGCCGATGATGCAGCAGTATCTGAAGCTGAAAGCACAACACCCGGAAATCTTGCTGTTTTACCGTATGGGCGATTTTTACGAGCTCTTTTATGACGATGCCAGACGCGCGTCGCAGTTGCTCGATATCTCCCTGACCAAACGTGGCGCATCGGCAGGTGAGCCTATCCCGATGGCGGGTATCCCCCATCACGCGGTAGAAAACTACCTGGCAAAGCTGGTGAACCAGGGCGAATCCGTGGCGATCTGCGAGCAGATTGGCGATCCAGCCACCTCAAAAGGCCCGGTTGAACGCAAAGTTGTGCGCATTGTCACGCCAGGCACCATCAGTGACGAAGCCCTGCTGCAGGAGCGCCAGGATAACCTGCTGGCAGCGCTGTGGCAGGATAGTAAAGGATTTGGCTACGCCACGCTGGATATCAGCTCCGGACGTTTTCGCCTGAGCGAACCGGCTGACCGCGAAACCATGGCGGCCGAATTGCAACGCACAAACCCGGCAGAGCTGCTCTATGCCGAAGATTTCGCCGAAATGGCACTCATTGAAGGCCGCCGTGGCCTGCGTCGCCGCCCGCTATGGGAATTCGAAATTGATACCGCGCGCCAGCAGTTGAACCTGCAGTTTGGCACGCGCGATCTGATTGGCTTTGGCGTGGAAAATGCCCCACGCGGGCTGTGTGCAGCTGGCTGCCTGCTACAGTATGTGAAAGATACCCAACGCACGGCGCTGCCGCATATCCGCTCGATTACAATGGAACGTCAGCAGGACAGCATCATCATGGATGCTGCGACGCGCCGTAACCTGGAGATCACCCAGAATCTGGCTGGTGGTGTGGAAAATACCCTCGCCTCGGTGCTCGATAACACGGTTACCCCAATGGGCAGCCGCATGCTTAAGCGTTGGCTGCATATGCCGATTCGCGATACCGATACACTGACCAGCCGCCAGCAGACCATTGCCGCTTTGCAGGATCGCTATACTGAGCTGCAGCCCGTGCTGCGCCAGGTCGGCGATCTGGAACGTATTCTTGCTCGTCTGGCACTGCGTACGGCTCGCCCACGCGATCTCGCGCGTATGCGTCATGCCTTCCAGCAGCTACCGGAACTGCGTGCCCAGCTTGGTGACGTAGCCAGCGCGCCAGTACAGAAGCTGCGCGAAACAATGGGAGAGTTTACCGGGCTTCGCGAATTGCTGGAGCGCGCCATCATTGATGCGCCTCCGGTTCTGGTTCGTGATGGCGGCGTAATTGCACCAGGCTACAACGAAGAGCTGGATGAATGGCGCGCGCTGGCAGACGGTGCAACAGACTACCTTGATAAGCTGGAAATCCGCGAGCGTGAACGTCTGGGGCTGGACACCCTGAAGGTAGGTTATAACGCGATACACGGTTACTACATTCAGATCAGCCGTGGACAAAGCCATCTGGCACCTATCCACTATGTTCGTCGACAAACGCTGAAAAATGCCGAGCGCTATATCATTCCTGAGCTGAAAGAGTATGAGGACAAAGTTCTCACCTCGAAAGGCAAAGCCCTGGCGCTGGAAAAACAGCTTTATGACGAGCTGTTCGACATGCTGATGCCACACCTTGCTGAGCTGCAATTAAGCGCCGGTGCACTGGCTGAACTGGATGTGCTGGTAAACCTGGCAGAACGCGCAGAGACGCTGAACTACACCTGCCCAACCTTTACCGATAAACCCGGTATTCGCATTACCGAGGGTCGACATCCAGTGGTCGAGCGCGTGCTGAACGAGCCGTTCATTGCTAACCCACTAAGCCTGTCACCGCAAAGAAGAATGCTGATCATCACCGGTCCAAACATGGGCGGTAAAAGTACCTATATGCGCCAGACTGCGCTCATCGCCCTGCTCGCCGGGATCGGTAGCTACGTTCCAGCGCAAAAAGTGGAGATTGGCCCAATCGATCGTATCTTCACCCGTGTGGGCGCTGCAGACGATCTGGCAAGCGGGCGTTCAACCTTTATGGTGGAAATGACCGAAACCGCCAACATCCTGCATAACGCAACCGAGTACAGTCTGGTGTTGATGGACGAAGTTGGACGCGGAACGTCAACCTATGACGGACTGTCGCTGGCGTGGGCATGTGCCGAAAGCCTGGCGAATAAAATCAAGGCCATGACGCTGTTTGCAACCCACTATTTCGAACTGACACAGTTGCCAGAGAAGATGGAAGGCGTGGCAAACGTTCATCTTGATGCACTGGAACACGGTGATACCATCGCCTTTATGCACACGGTGCAGGACGGTGCGGCAAGCAAGAGCTATGGCCTGGCCGTCGCAGCGCTGGCGGGCGTGCCGAAAGAGGTGATCAAGCGCGCGCGGCAGAAATTGCGTGAGCTGGAAAGTTTGTCACCCAATGCCGCAGCCACACAGATTGACGGTACACAGATGTCATTGCTGGCTCCTGCAGAAGAAACCTCTCCCGCAGTCGAAGCGCTGGAGAATCTCGACCCGGATTCACTGACACCGCGTCAGGCGCTGGAGTGGATTTACCGGCTGAAGAGTTTGGTTTAGTCCTTTGTCGTCTGGGCCCGGTGGCGCTCACGCTTACCGGGCTTTTTTCAGCGCTTCAGCAATCAGGTTGATGAGGTATTTTCAGGACGCCTTAACAAAGTAAAGCAGGTGCGAGTTTTCGGCACTTATCAAAAAGATGCGCCCCGATTAATTAACCCTCATGCGCATAAAATCGATAAATGTCCGCACTTTCGCAGGCACATGCTGGGCATCAGGATACACCGCGTAGATACCCTGCCGTGCAAAACGGTATCCCGGTAAAACCGATACCAGTTTTCCCGCATCAAGAGCATTTCGAACCAGCCACTCCGGAAGTAGCGCCACACCGCTTCCTGCCAGAGCAAAGGCCATCAGCGCCTGAGCACTGTCCGCAAACAAACGCGGTGCTTTTTTTATCTCCAGGGTGGCTGACGCCCCCCGTGCATCTTTCACCTGCCAGTGCAGCGGCGAGGCCAGGCGCTCGTGAATAATCCAGTCTGCTTCAGCCAGCTGTTCCAGCGATTCAACCGGATGGTCAAGCAGCCAACGAGGCGTCGCAACGGGCAGGATGGAAAAGTGGGTAATCAATGCGGCGTGATAACGTGAATCTGCGAGGGTTCCCAGTCTGATGGCGACATCAAAGCGTTCAGAGATAAGGTCGGCATGCAGAGACGACGAGACATGACGTATGCGCAGGCTCGGGTGTAGCTGGCTGAACCCGGCCAGCAAAGGTATCACGATCTGCGAACCGTACTCGGGCGTAGTGGTGATCCGCAATTCCCCCGTAAGCCCGGCATGGTTTGCGCGGACATCATCCCGCAATCGCTCTGCATCCTTTAAAAGCGCCACGCTACGTTGATGAAAAAGCGCCCCTGCCTCGGTTAACCTCAGGCGACGGGTAGATCGCAGCAACAACGTTACGCCCAGCTCATCTTCAAGCTGGCGAATATTGAAACTGACGACAGCTTTTGTCAGCCCCATCGCATCTGCTGCGGCGGTGAAACTGCCTGTGTCCGCTACCGCAACAAACATCGCCGTACGCTGTAAATTAATCATTATCAGCCTTGAGAACTGTCAAAATAATTTTGACAGAATATCTCAGTTTGTCGTGTTTATCAGCACATTAAGGAACGCTACGATCCGCCTCCTCACCGGAGGATCTACCATGACGTATCGCAGCAAAGTCGCAGTTGTCTATCTGCTGGGCTTTTTTCTTGATCTGATTAATATGTTTATCGCCAGCGTCGCTTTTCCGGCAATGGCTCACGCCTTTAACACCACGCCTTCAGCACTTTCCTGGGTCAGTAACGGGTACATTGCCGGTCTGACACTGGTGATCCCCTTCAGCACCGTGCTGACGCGCCGCATCGGGCCAAAGCGCGTTATCCTGCTTTCACTTTTTCTGTTCAGCGCAGCCTCTGCTGCAGCGGGCCTGTCATCCTCGCTGGAGAGCCTGATTGTCTGGCGAGTGCTGCAGGGGATTGGGGGTGGTTTGCTGATCCCGGTTGGACAGGCACTGACATGGCAACAATTTAAGCCCCACGAGCGCGCCAGACTCTCTTCAGCGGTCATGCTGGTTGCGTTGCTTGCCCCCGCTTGCTCACCCGCTATTGGGGGACTGCTGGTTCAGGCATTAAGCTGGCGCTGGATATTTTTCGCCACGCTCCCGGTTGCCATCGTGACCTTTGCTTTGGCCTGCCTGTGGCTTAAACACGAAATGCCACCGATGAAAGCAACCAGGCTGCTAAACCTGCCTTTGCTGACGGACCCGCTTTTACGTTTTTCCATGCTGGTCTATTTATGTGTCCCCGGCATGTTTATCGGGGTGAACGTCACGGGCATGTTTTATCTTCAGAGCGAGGCCAATATGACACCAGCCGCAACGGGGATGCTTATGTTGCCGTGGTCTGTGGCATCGTTTATAGCCATCACGGCGACAGGACGCTATTTTAACCGTATCGGACCCCGGCCGCTGATTGTCCTCGGTTGCCTTTTGCAGGCAACGGGCATTCTGCTTTTGATTAACGCCAGTTCGGCAATGCTGTTACCTGCCGTTGCGTTTACCTTGATGGGCGCAGGCGGAAGCCTTTGCAGCAGTACGGCTCAGAGTAGCGCTTTTTTGACGACGCACCAGGAAGATATGCCGGATGCCAGCGCGCTGTGGAATCTTAATCGGCAGTTAAGCTTTTTTGCAGGAGCCCTGTTGCTGGCGCAGGCGCTGAACCTGGCGCTGGCCTGGCTGACACCGCTCGCCGCGTGGCACGGGATGTTTATTTTTGCTGCAGGTATCACCTTACTGCCTGTACTGTATGTTTTTCGTCTTAACAATACGCAGGTGCTAACCCAGCTGCGACAGGAGAATTCATGACGCCTTTCGAACACGAAATTATCGACCTCCACATTGCGCTTGAAAACTGGTTAGGCAAAGGTGAAGGCGATCCCAGCGCCCTGCTCACCCGTTTCCGGCCAGATTTTCTGATGATCCCACCGGGTGGGGCACATTTCGACTATCAAGCCCTTGCCAGTTTCCTGGACAGTCAGCGCGGAAGCCGTCCCGGTCTGAAGATTGTCATTGATGAATTAACGACGCTACAAACCTGGAACAACGGCGCAGTGCTTCACTATCGGGAGACGCAAACCCGCCCGGAGCAGCCACTCAACGTGCGCTGGTCAACCGCGGTGCTCAATCAGGAAGGCGATCGGATAACGTGGCGTTTGCTGCACGAAACCGCGCAGCCGTAACACAAAAGAAAAAGGCTCGTCTCACGACGAGCCTTTTTTGACGAATGGTTGCTTACTCGCGGAACAGCGCTTCGATATTCAGCCCTTGCCCCTGCAGGATTTCACGCAGGCGACGCAGACCTTCAACCTGAATCTGGCGGACACGTTCACGGGTCAGGCCAATCTCACGGCCGACGTCTTCCAGTGTCGCAGCTTCATACCCCAGTAAACCGAAACGACGTGCCAGCACTTCACGCTGTTTGGCGTTCAGTTCGAACAGCCATTTGACGATGCTCTGTTTCATGTCATCGTCCTGCGTGGTGTCTTCCGGGCCGTTGTCTTTTTCATCGGCCAGGATGTCCAGCAGCGCTTTTTCGGAGTCGCCACCCAACGGGGTGTCAACTGAGGTAATGCGCTCGTTGAGACGCAGCATACGGCTTACGTCATCAACCGGTTTATCGAGTTGTTCGGCAATCTCTTCCGCACTTGGCTCGTGGTCCAGCTTATGGGACAACTCGCGCGCGGTACGCAGATAGACATTCAACTCTTTGACGATGTGGATTGGCAGGCGGATCGTACGGGTCTGGTTCATAATTGCCCGTTCGATAGTCTGACGAATCCACCAGGTAGCGTAAGTGGAGAAGCGGAACCCACGTTCCGGGTCAAACTTCTCTACTGCGCGGATGAGACCTAAGTTGCCCTCTTCAATCAGATCCAGCAGAGCCAGACCACGATTACCGTAACGACGGGCAATTTTCACGACCAGACGCAAGTTACTTTCAATCATGCGACGGCGCGAGGCAACATCACCACGCAAAGCACGACGTGCGAAATAGACTTCTTCTTCGGCCGTTAACAGTGGGGAGTAACCAATCTCCCCAAGGTAAAGCTGAGTCGCGTCCAGTACACGCTGTGTGGCTCCCTGCGATAACAGCTCTTCTTCAGCCAAATCGTTATCACTGGGTTCCTCTTCTACTAAGGCTTTTTCGTCAAAAGCCTCTGCTCCGTTCTCATCAAATTCCGCATCTTCATTTAAATCATGAACTTTCAGCGTATTCTGACTCATAAGGTGGCTCCTACCCGTGATCCCTGAACAAGACACCCAGGTTGGCATGCCCCGTCAAATTATCGCTGCGGTAGATACTGCAGCGGGTTTACGGATTTCCCCTTGTAACGAATTTCAAAATGCAAGCGTGTAGAACTGGTACCGGTGCTACCCATAGTAGCGATTTTTTGCCCCGCCTTAACTTCTTGTTGTTCCCGGACCAGCATTGTGTCGTTATGGGCGTAGGCACTCAGGTAATCATCGTTATGTTTGATGATAATAAGATTACCGTAACCGCGCAGCGCGTTACCGGCATACACAACGCGCCCATCTGCGGTCGCGATGATAGCCTGTCCCTTACTTCCTGCGATATCGATCCCTTTGTTCCCACCTTCGGTAGAAGAGAAGTTCTCGATAACCTTGCCGTCAGTTGGCCAGCGCCATGCAGAGATAGGCGAACTGGTAGATGAACTGCTGGCAGTCGGTTCGATAGAGCTAACCACAGGTGCCGTAGTCGGTGCTGTGACAGCAGTCGCAGTCCCTTTATTATTCGGCAACATTTTGTTAGCACTCTGATCACCTGAATCTTCAGAATACGTAATTACAGGTTGCGAAGCAACCACCGTGGTGGTTTTTTGTGCAGGTTTAACGCTGTTATTTTGCGCCGTGACATCTGCCGCTGAAACGGTATTGCCCGGCGTGAGTGGTGTGCCCGTGGCGTTGCCGACCTGGAGCGTCTGACCGACTTCCAGTCCATACGGAGCCTGGACATTATTACGCTGAGCCAGGTCGCGGAAATCGTTCCCGGTGATCCACGCAATGTAGAACAGCGTGTCACCACGCTTCACGGTGTACGTACTGCCGCCGGTATAGCTCCCTTTTGGAATGTTCCCATACTGACGGTTATAAACTATGCGCCCATTTTGGGTCTGCACAGGCTGTTGCACTGGCTGAATCTGTGTTGGCTGCGATACCGGTTGCTTAACCGGTTGAATCTGCTGCGTCTGCTGTGTCGTGGAACCCATTTTTGGCGGAGGGGTGATCAACATTCCGCTGGACGTGTTACCCGATCCGCTGTTTCCGCCTACGGAACTCACAGACGCAGGTGCGTTACCAGAATTTGAACAACCTGCCAGCCATAGCGAAACCAGTGATAATGCCGCAACACGGCTGATGGTGAATTTAGGGCTTCCCGCGCTCATTTATCCCCCAGGAATGTGTTAACTACCAGTGACTTAAAAATAACCGTGATGGCTCGAACCTTTCGCGCCACACCATACGCTGAATTTGCCTTAATAACCCTGGATAATTCCGAGTCTCAGGCCAGCTCACCCTTAACGAGTGGGACGAAGCGCACGGCTTCCACGGTATCGATAATAAATTCGCCGCCGCGTCGACGAACGCGCTTCAAAAGCTGCTGCTCGTCCCCCACGGGCAGAACCAGAATGCCCCCTTCATCAAGCTGGGACAACAGTGCCGCAGGGATCTCAGGCGGAGCGGCCGTCACGATGATGGCATCGAATGGGGCTCGTGCCTGCCAACCCTGCCATCCATCACCGTGCCGTGTCGAAACATTATGTAAATCCAGTTGTTTCAGGCGACGACGCGCCTGCCACTGTAAACCTTTAATTCGCTCGACCGAGCAAACATGGTGAACCAGATGCGCCAGGATCGCCGTTTGATACCCCGACCCGGTGCCAATCTCCAGCACGCGGGACTCCGGCGTTAATTCCAGAAGTTCCGTCATGCGTGCCACCATGTAGGGCTGTGAAATCGTCTGGCCCTGCCCGATAGGCAACGCCACGTTTTCCCATGCTTTGTGTTCAAACGCCTCGTCAACAAACTTCTCGCGGGGAACCTGGGCAAGCGCATCCAGCACATGCTCGTCAGTGATCCCCTGAGCGCGTAATTGTTCCAGAAGAGTTTGTACACGTTTGCTTACCATTGCGTGTTCACTCCAACGCGATCCAGCCAACCCGACACGACATCATGCGCGCTATAGGCGGTTAAATCTACGTGCAACGGCGTAACGGAAACGTATCCTTCATCTACGGCGGCAAAATCCGTATCCGGCCCGGCATCGCATTTTTCACCCGGTGGGCCAATCCAGTAGAGCGTATTGCCACGCGGATCCTGCTGCGGGATCACCTGGTCAGCCGGATGACGACTGCCACAGCGCGTCACACGAATGCCTTTGATTTCATTCAGCGGTAGATCGGGAACATTGATGTTAAGAATGCGGCCGGTACGCAGCGGTTCACGGCTCAGCGCCCGAAGAATCGAACAGGTGACTGCCGCCGCTGTGTCGTAATGCTTATGACCGTTAAGCGATACCGCCAGCGCCGGGAACCCCAGATGACGCCCTTCCATCGCGGCCGCCACGGTACCCGAGTAGATAACGTCATCGCCGAGATTTGGCCCGGCATTGATACCGGACACAACAATATCCGGACGCGGGCGCATCAGCGTATTCACGCCCAGGAACACACAGTCGGTCGGTGTGCCCATCTGCACGGAAATATCACCATTATCAAAGGTAAAGGTGCGAAGCGACGACTCCAGCGTCAATGAGTTAGACGCCCCACTGCGGTTACGATCGGGAGCCACTACCTGCACTTCTGCAAATTCGCGAAGATGTTTCGCCAGCGTCTGAATACCTGGCGCATGGATCCCGTCATCGTTACTCAGCAATATTCGCATAATCACCCGACGTGTTGATAAGTTCCCTGACAACACTGGTGGCAAAGCTACCTGCCGGCAGCCAGAAGCGTAACTCAACGGTCACGTCATCCCACCAGTTCCAACTCAACTGTTGCGGGTAGAGCAGCATCGCACGGCGTGCCGCTTCGACTTTTTCCCGCACCAGCAATGATTGTAATTCTTGTGCATCTGCCACGGCTGACTGCTCAGCGGCCAGCGCAGCGCCCTGAGGGCCCCACTCGCCCGTACCGGGCAGCGCTGCGGTAATCATCAGCGCTTTGGCGTCCACGCGAGCCTGTACGTCAGCCATCTCTTCAGCCGTCGCCACAAACCAGCTTCCGCGTCCCGCTAATTGTAGCGCATCGCCGACAACAACTTGATTCGCGTCTGGTTTTTTCAGTCGTTCGCTCACAATCTGATTAAACAACGCACTGCGGGCCGCCGACAACCAAAAACTGCGTTTATTCCTGTCACGAACCGGTGCATCGCTTTGCGCCCAGCGCAGTGCGCCCTGCAGGTTACTGCCGCCGATCCCAAAGCGCTGTGCGCCAAAGTAGTTCGGCACGCCCTGCTCGCTGATGGCGTTCAGGCGTTTTTCGACGTCATCACGATTAGTGACTTCGCGCAGCACCAGTGTAAAGTCGTTACCTTTCAACGCCCCCAGACGCAGTTTGCGCTTATGGCGGGCATACTCCAGCACCTTACAGCCTTCGAGCTCAAATTGGCTTAAATCAGGCATCGCATTGCCCGGCACACGCGCGCAAAGCCACTGTTCAGTGACCGCGTGTTTGTCTTTCTGCCCGGCGAAACTCACTTCGCGGGCGTGAATTTTCAGGAATTTCGCCAGCGCGTCGGCTACAAACCGGGTGTTGCAGCCGTTTTTCAGAATGCGTACCAGAATGTGCTCGCCTTCGCCGTCCGGCTCAAAACCTAAATCTTCCACTACGACGAAATCTTCAGGACTGGCTTTCAGCAGGCCGTTCCCCTGCGGTTTACCATGCAGGTACGTCAGGTCATCGAAATCGGTCATTTGGCCGCCTTCAGCAGCAGCGCCACGGCTTCACAGGCAATGCCTTCGCCACGGCCAGTAAACCCAAGTTTCTCAGTGGTGGTCGCTTTGACGTTGACGTCATCCATGTGGCAACCCAGATCTTCGGCAATAAACACGCGCATCTGTGGAATATGGGGCAGCATTTTGGGAGCCTGGGCGATGATCGTCACGTCAACGTTGCCCAGGGTGTAACCTTTAGCCTGAATACGATGCCAGGCTTCGCGCAGCAGCGCACGGCTGTCAGCCCCTTTAAACGCCGGGTCGGTGTCCGGGAACAGCTTGCCGATATCACCCAGCGCGGCAGCTCCGAGCAGCGCGTCGGTTAAGGCATGCAGCGCCACGTCGCCATCAGAATGCGCCAGCAGACCTTTTTCATAAGGAATGCGTACGCCGCCAATGATAATTGGGCCTTCTCCGCCAAAGGCGTGTACATCAAAACCGTGTCCAATTCGCATTATGCCTTCTCCTGATGGGTCGAACGGGTAAGATAGAATTCCGCAAGCTGTAAATCTTCCGGGCGCGTCACTTTTATATTATCAGCGCGCCCTTCAACAAGCTCAGGATGAAAACCGCAATACTCCAGCGCCGAGGCTTCGTCCGTAATGGTCGCACCTTCTTTAAGCGCACGCGTTAAGCAGTTGTGGAGTAACTCGCGGGGGAAAAATTGTGGCGTCAGCGCGTGCCATAAATCGACGCGCTCAACGGTATGAGCAATGGCCAGTTTGCCCGGTTCGGCACGCTTCATGGTGTCGCGCACGGGTGCAGCCAGAATGCCGCCCACCTTGCTGGTTTCGCTAATTGCCAACAGGCGCGCCAGGTCATCCTGGTGCAGGCACGGACGTGCGGCATCGTGCACCAGAACCCACTGCGCATCTTTGGCAGCCTGAGTGCCCGCCAGCACGGAGTCGGCGCGCTCGGCACCACCATCAACAACCGTTATCTGAGGATGATTTGCCAGCGGCAGTTGCGCGAAACGGGCATCACCCGGGCTGATGGCGATGACCACGCGCGTCACCCGTGGATGCGCCAGCAGCGCCGCCACGGAGTGCTCAAGGATCGTTTTATCACCAATAGAAAGGTATTGCTTGGGACATTCTGTCTGCATGCGCCGGCCAAAACCCGCAGCCGGCACCACGGCGCATACGTCCGAAAAAGTTACTGCCATGTCGTAATCCTGGGCCTGATTATCGATTATTCTGTGCTGAGCCCTGATTGCGTTTAGACGCATCCGGAACCAGACGATAAAAGGTTTCGCCCGGCTTAGTCATACTGAGTTCATTACGTGCGCGTTCCTCAATCGCCTCTTGCCCGCCATTGAGGTCATCAATTTCAGCAAAGAGTTGATCGTTTCGCGCCTTAAGTTTGGCGTTTGTTGCCTGCTGAGCCGCGACGTCATCGCTCACCCGGCTATAGTCGTGCAGCCCGTTCTTACCGAACCACAGCGAATATTGCAGCCAGACCAGCAAAGCCAGCAACAGCAGCGTTAGTTTACCCATCCTGCCCCCTGAAAAACGGCATCATCATCCCAAAACGCCCCCAGGACTCTACGCCGGGGTAACAGAGATGCCGCAACATCGCGGGCAAATGTACCACATTTTTTCCGCAGAATCGCCCTGCACAATATTGTCACACAGTTGGTTACGGTTTGAATTATGGCTGAACTTAGCCCATGAGCCACAAAAATAACAGCCCAAACATCAGAACCACCGTCACAATCGTGACCACGGTACTGTACAGGAGTTTGCCATTGAGTAGCGAATGCAGCGCAATGCCAACGACAACCGCCACGGGCATCAGCGCCAGGAAAAAAGGCCAGGTGTAGAGGAAGAAAAACAGCGTGTTACCGCCGTAGATCAGAAAAGGGATACCCAGCGCCAGTAACCACGAGGCGAAGCCGACGATGGCCCCAGGAAATGACCAGGTCGTCTCGTCGTCGGTCGATAACGGCTCCGACCCGGTGGTGATAATGTAGTTTTCGCTGTTGCGCATAGCTAATCCTGTGACCATGACTCACCGCTCGGGAAAACTGCCCCCGAACGATACCGCCTCAGGATCTGATAATATCGTCCCGTTTGAGCAGATCTAATAATTGGCTTACTAAATTTGTTACCAATTGTTGACCTTCCAGGTGAATTTCAGGCGATTCAGGCGCTTCATATACCGCATCAATACCGGTGAAGTTCCGCAGCTCGCCCGCGCGGGCTTTCTTATAAAGCCCTTTGGGATCGCGCGCTTCGCAAACCGCCAGCGGGGTATCAACAAACACCTCGATAAAGCGATCCTGACCTACGCGCTCGCGCACCATCTGGCGCTCGGCGCGATGAGGTGAGATAAACGCGGTCAGCACTACCAGCCCGGCATCCGCCATCAGGCTGGCAACCTCCCCCACCCGACGGATATTTTCTTTGCGGTCTTCGTCGCTAAACCCTAAATCACTGCACAGGCCGTGGCGCACGTTGTCACCATCCAGCAGGTAAGTACTCACCCCTTGCTGGTGTAACGCCTCTTCCAGCGCGCCCGCTACCGTGGATTTACCGGAACCAGACAGCCCGGTAAACCACAGCACAACCCCACGGTGACCGTGGAGTTGCTCGCGCGCTGCGACGGTAACCGGATGAGGATGCCAGACGACGTTCTCATCATGATCGGCCATTATTTGCCTCCCAGCAGATCGCGTGCGCCCCAGTGCGGGAAGTGCTTACGCACCAGCGCGTTCAGCTCCAGCTCAAAGGCGCTGAATTCGGATGGCACGGCGGCCTGGCCGTTGGGCTCGCGCACCATACCGGCCCCGACGGTGACGTTAGAAATCCTGTCGATAAAGATCAGCCCACCGGTGACCGGGTTATGCTGGTATTTATCCAGCACCAGCGGTTCATCAAAGGTCAGATCCACCAGCCCAATCCCGTTCAGCGGCAGTCCGGTGACTTCGCGCTGGGTCAGATTGTTGATGTCCACCTGGAACTGAATGCCGTCCACGCGGGCACGGGTTTTCTTACCCGCAATTTTAATGTCGTAGCTTTGGCCAGCGGCCAGCGGCTGTTCAGCCATCCACACCACATCAACGGCAGCGCCCTGCACCGCCGCCAGCGTTTCGTGAGCATCTACCAGCAGGTCACCCCGGCTGATATCAATCTCATCTTTCAGCACCAGCGTCACCGCTTCACCTGCACCGGCTTCCGACAGATCGCCATCAAAGGTCACGATGCGGGCAATGGCCGATTCCACACCCGATGGCAGCACTTTCACACGCTGGCCAACCTTCACGCTACCGGAAGCAAGCGTGCCGGAGAAGCCGCGGAAATCAAGGTTCGGACGGTTAACATACTGCACCGGGAAGCGCATCGGCTGAGTGTCAACCACGCGCTGAATCTCTACGGTTTCCAGCACTTCCAGCAGCGTCGGGCCACTGTACCACGGCATGTTTTCGCTCTGGGACGCGACATTATCGCCTTCCAGTGCAGAGAGCGGCACAAAGCGAATATCCAGATTACCCGGCAGTTGTTCGGCAAAGGTCAGGTAGCTCTGACGGATCTCCCCGAACTTCTCTTCGCTGAAGTTCACCAGATCCATTTTGTTCACCGCCACCACCAGGTGTTTGATCCCCAACAGCGTGGAGATAAAGCTATGGCGGCGGGTTTGATCCAGCACGCCTTTACGGGCGTCGATCAGCAGGATCGCCAGCTCACAGGTGGACGCACCGGTCGCCATGTTACGGGTGTACTGCTCATGCCCCGGGGTGTCGGCAATAATAAATTTGCGCTTCTCTGTGGAGAAATAGCGGTAGGCCACATCAATGGTGATGCCCTGCTCGCGTTCCGCCTGCAGACCATCAACCAGCAGCGCCAGGTCGAGTTTTTCACCCTGGGTGCCGTGACGCTTGCTGTCATTGTGCAGGGACGAGAGCTGATCTTCATAAATCTGGCGCGTGTCGTGCAGCAGACGGCCAATCAGGGTACTTTTCCCGTCATCGACGCTGCCACAGGTCAGAAAACGCAGCAGGCTTTTGTGCTGCTGTGCGTGCAGGTAAGCTTCTACGCCGCCTTCATCAGCAATTTGTTGGGCAATTGTGGTGTTCATGGCGGCTCCTTAGAAATAACCCTGACGTTTCTTCAGCTCCATCGAGCCAGCCTGGTCGCGGTCAATCACGCGGCCCTGTCGCTCACTGGTGGTCGACACCAGCATCTCCTCGATGATCTCCGGCAGCGTCTGCGCGTGAGATTCCACCGCGCCGGTCAGCGGCCAGCAGCCGAGAGTACGGAAACGCACCATCTGTTTTTTGATCACTTCACCCGGCTGCAGGTCAATGCGATCGTCGTCGATCATCATCAGCATGCCATCGCGTTCCAGAACCGGACGTTCTGCCGCCAGATACAGTGGAACGATTTCAATATTTTCCAGATAGATATACTGCCAGATATCCAGCTCGGTCCAGTTAGAAAGCGGGAAGACGCGAATGCTTTCGCCTTTGTTAATCTGGCCGTTGTAGTTGTGCCACAGCTCCGGACGCTGATTTTTCGGGTCCCAGCGGTGGAAACGGTCGCGGAAGGAGTAAATACGCTCTTTGGCACGGGATTTCTCTTCATCACGGCGTGCACCGCCAAAGGCGGCATCAAAACCGTATTTATTCAGCGCCTGCTTCAAGCCTTCGGTTTTCATGATATCGGTATGTTTGGCGCTGCCGTGTACAAACGGGTTAATGCCCATCGCCACCCCTTCCGGGTTTTTATGCACCAGCAGCTCACAGCCGTAGGCTTTCGCAGTACGGTCGCGGAATTCATACATCTCGCGGAATTTCCAGCCGGTATCAACGTGCAGCAGCGGGAACGGCAGCGTGCCCGGATAAAACGCTTTACGCGCCAGGTGCAGCATCACGCTGGAATCTTTGCCGATGGAGTACATCATCACCGGGTTAGAGAACTCAGCTGCCACTTCGCGGATAATATGGATACTTTCCGCTTCGAGTTGCCGCAGGTGAGTAAGTCGTTTTTGGTCCATAACCGTTCCTTAAGCCAGAATCACCGCAGAAGAACGGAAGTTCTCTGCGTCTGTTGTATGTTGAACGTGCTGTGCAACTAACAACCGGGAATAGTGGGACTATAGGGGGCGGCTTAGATCGAATGAAATTACGAATTGGAATGAGTAGTTACTCAATGGAATAACGACACAGAAATAAAAATATCAAAAAGTGCTTAACATGCGAAATATCGGGCATTTAAGAGCATTTCAAATTGTGCATACGGGATCACAGTTTCATACTAAGCAGGTTAAAAATTTGCTCTGTTTTTAAGGACTCACTATGTTATCCGCAACGCGCCACCGTATGGCTGCCCTGGCGCTCGGCGTTTGCTTTATCCTTCCGGCTCAGGCAAAAAATCAACCGTATGGTGAAATCGCCAATATGCAGGCGCGGCACATTGCAACGGTCTTTCCTGGTCGCATGACCGGCACGCCAGCAGAGATGCTCTCTGCAGACTATATTCGCCAGCAGTTTGCGGATATGGGTTACCAAAGTGATATCCGGTCGTTCCACAGCCGCTACATCTATACCTCACGCAACAAAACGAAAAACTGGCATAACGTGACCGGCAGCACCGTCATTGCTGCACACGAGGGCCACGCCGCCCAGCAGATTATTATTATTGCGCATCTCGATACCTACGCGCCGATGAGCGATGCCGATATCGATAATAACCTCGGCGGGCTGACGCTGCAGGGAATGGATGATAACGCGGCCGGTCTGGGCGTCATGCTCGAACTGGCCGAGCGCATGAAGAATGTCCCGACAAAATACGGAATTCGCTTTGTCGCGACCAGCGGTGAAGAAGAAGGAAAACTCGGCGCTGAGAATATCCTTAAGCGCATGAGTGCAGAAGAGAAGAAAAATACGCTGCTGGTGATTAACCTCGATAACCTGATCGTGGGCGATAAACTCTATTTCAACAGCGGACAAAGTACCCCTGGCACCGTGCGTAAACTCACGCGAGACCGGGCGCTGGCCATTGCCCGTAATCAGGGTGTGTATGCTACCAGCAATCCTGGCGGCAACCCGGCGCATCCAAAAGGAACCGCCTGTTGTTCCGACGGTGAAGTATTCGACAAAGCGGGTATTCCGGTACTGTACGTTGAGGCCACTAACTGGACGCTGGGCAAGAAAGATGGCTATCAACAGCGTGCCAAATCGAAAGCCTTCCCGGACGGGACAAGCTGGCATGACATCAGACTGGATAATCAGCAGCACATTGATAGCGCGCTACCGCAAAGAATTGAACACCGCAGTCGCGATGTGGTGAAAGTGATGTTGCCGCTGGTGAAAGAACTGGCGAAAGCAAATAAGGCTTAGTGCTGCCTGATGCCCTCACCCCGACCCTCTCCCACAGGGAGAGGGAGGATATGGGATCACCCCGCCCCTCTCCCATGTACGGTCCGGGGACATGGGATCACCCTTCGTGCAACCCGCACTCGCGCTTCAGCCCAAAGAATCGCGTCTCTTCTTCCGCCATTCCCGGCTCCCATTTACGCGTGGTGTGGGTATCGCCGACTGACAGATAGCCCTGATCCCACAGCGGATGGTACTTCAGCCCGTGTTTTTGCAGGTACTGGTAAACCGTACGGTTATCCCAGTCAATAATCGGCAGCACTTTGAACACACCGCGCTGAACAGCCAGCACCGGCAATGTCGCCCGGCTACCGGACTGCTCGCGGCGCAGGCCCGCAAACCAGGTCTGCGCGTTGAGCTCTTTCAGCGCACGGTTCATCGGCTCGACTTTGTTGATCTCATTGTATTTCTCAATGCCCTCAACACCCTGCTCCCACAGCTTGCCGTAACGCGCCTCCTGCCAGGCCGCGCTCTGCTCTCCACGGTAGACTTTCAGGTTCAGTTTGAGCGTGTCCGTCAGCTCATCAATAAACTGGTAGGTTTCCGGGAACAGGTAGCCGGTATCGGTGAGGATCACCGGAATGTCCGGTCGAATTTGATTCACCAGATGCAGGCTGACCGCCGCCTGGATACCAAAACTCGACGAGAGAACATAGTCACCCGGCAGGTTTTCCAGCGCCCACGCCACTCGCCCTTCGGCGTCCAGTTTTTCCAGCTCTGCGTTGGTTTCCGCCAGTGCCAGAATACGTTCAACTTTTGGCAGTTCGTTAAGGGCGTTTAGATCGAGTACGGACATAATTACCTCTCGTGGTTACTCCCAGAAATCCCGTGCGGGATCGAGCACCGGGCGAATGATGCCCGCACGCACCGTAAAGTCACCGAAGCCTTCACCCGCTTCGCGCTCTTTCGCCCAGCGCCCGACAAGCTCGTCAATGGAATCGAGAATTTCCGGTTCCGTAATATTTTCGCGATACATACGCGGAATGCGTGTACCCATCCGGTTGCCGCCGAGATGCACGTTGTAGCGGCCCGGCGCTTTACCGACCAGCCCCAGTTCGGCCAGCATCGCGCGGCCACAGCCGTTCGGACAACCGGTCACACGCATCACAATGTGCTCTTCAGGAATACCGTGCTTTTCCAGAATCGCTTCCACTTTATCGGTGAACGACGGCAGGAAGCGTTCGGCTTCCGCCATCGCCAGCGGACAGGTCGGGAATGACACGCAGGCCATCGAGTTTTCACGCTGCGGTTTGACCGCATTCATCAACCCGTGATCGCGTGCCAGCTTCTCGATCTTCGCCTTTTGGCTATCCGGCACACCGGCAATGATCAGGTTCTGGTTGGCGGTAATGCGGAACTCACCTTTGTGGATCTTAGCAATTTCCAGCAGACCGGTTTTCAGCGGACGACCTGGATAATCCAGAATACGACCGTTTTCGATAAACAGCGTCAGGTGCCATTTATTGTCGATACCTTTTACCCAGCCGATGCGATCGCCACGACCGGTGAATTCGTACGGACGGATCGGCTCAAACTTAATACCCGCGCGACGCTCTACTTCCTCTTTGAACGTCTCGACGCCTACGCGCTCCAGGGTGTATTTGGTTTTCGCGTTTTTACGATCGGTACGGTTACCCCAGTCACGCTGAGTGGTGACTACCGCTTCCGCCACGGCCAGAGTGTGCTCCAGCGGCAGGAAGCCGAACTCGCTCGCGGTGCGGGCATAGGTCTTCTTGTTACCGTGTTCAATGGACAAACCGCCGCCCACCAGCAGATTAAAGCCCACCAGCTTGCCGTTTTCGGCAATCGCCACAAAGTTCATGTCGTTGGCGTGCAGATCGATATCGTTCTGCGGCGGGATCACCACCGTGGTTTTGAACTTACGCGGCAGATAGGTCTGGCCGAGGATCGGTTCTTCGTCGGTGGTGGCAACTTTTTCCTGATCGAGCCAGATCTCCGCATAAGCGCGGGTACGTGGCAACAGATGCTCAGAAATTTTCTTCGCCCACTCATACGCTTCTGCATGCAGTTCGGACTCAAACGGGTTCGAGGTGCACAGCACGTTACGGTTCATATCGTTGGCGGTCGCCAGCGCGTCCAGGCCAACAGAGTGCAGCATCTGGTGTACCGGCTTCACGTTCTTCTTCAGAATACCGTGGAACTGGAAGGTCTGACGGTTGGTCAGACGAATGCTGCCGTAAATAGTATTGTCATGGGCAAACTTGTCGATCGCCTGCCACTGTTTGGTGGTGATAACCCCACCCGGCAGACGACAGCGCAGCAGCATTGCATGACGCGGCTCCAGCTTTTGTTCAGCACGCTCGGCGCGGATGTCACGGTCGTCCTGCTGGTACATACCGTGGAAACGGATCAACAGGAAGTTATCGCCTTTGAAACCGCCGGTCAGACCGTCATTTAAATCTTCGGCAATGGTGCCGCGCAGGTAGTTACTCTCAACCTTCATGCGCTCGGCATCAGACAGTTTGCCTTCGACCACCAGTGGGCCAGGATGTTTTTCACTCATTAGTAGACATCTCGCTGATAACGGCGCTCAACGCGCAGCTCACTTAAAAATTCATCCGCCGTTTCGGCATCCATACCGCCGAATTCGGCAATCACGTCCAGTAACGTCTGCTCAACGTCTTTCGCCATGCGATTGGCGTCGCCGCAGACATAAATATGGGCACCGTCATTGATCCAGCGCCACAGCTCTGCACCCTGTTCGCGCAGTTTGTCTTGTACGTAGACTTTTTCTTTTTGGTCGCGAGACCAGGCCAGATCGATGCGCGAAAGTACGCCTTCTTTGACGTAGCGCTGCCATTCAACCTGGTAGAGGAAATCGTCGGTAAAGTGCGGGTTGCCGAAGAACAGCCAGTTTTTGCCCGGCGCTTCATTTGCTGCGCGCTGCTGCATAAATGAACGGAACGGTGCAATACCGGTGCCCGGGCCAATCATAATGACCGGCGTCTCCGGGTTTGCTGGCAGACGGAAGTTATCGTTGTGCTCGATAAAGATCCGGACTTCGCCCTCTTCTTCTACACGGTCAGCCAGGAAGCCTGATGCTCCCCCCGTACGCGCACGGCCTTCGATGTCATAACGCACCACGCCCACGGTGACATGCACTTCGCTCTCCACTTCTGCCTGCGAAGAGGCGATGGAGTACAGGCGCGGCGTCAGTGGACGCAGCAGGCTAATCAGCGCATCGGCATCCAGTTGAGCAGGAGAGAAACGCACCATATCGACAATCGGGGTAGTTGCCGCGTAATGCTGCAATTTCGCCTTGTCGCCAACCAGCGGCAGCAGTGATTCGCTGCGCGTTAAGGTGGCATAGTTCTCAACGATATTGATGGTGTTTACCGTCAGCTCGAAATGCCACTGCAGCGCTTCGCTGAGCGGCAGTGTTTTACCTTCCACGGTGACAGGTTCGTTACCTTTCAACCACAGCAATTCAACCAGCTCTTTCACCAGCGCAGGATCGTTCTGATACCAGACCCCCAGCGCATCACCGGGTTGATAACGCAGACCCGAGTCACCAAGATCGATTTCGATATGACGCACATCTTTTTCAGAGTCACGGCCAGTAATTTTCTGGTTAACGGAAAGCGTCGCCGTCAGCGGAGTCTCTTTGGTGTATGGCGTGGAGTGAATATCATTGACGGCCCCCGTCGCCGTGAGTGTTGCCTGCGCCGATGTCTCTTTCGGAACACGGGCTTTCAGCACCTCAACAATACGCGAGCGCCATTCAGCTGCCGCGGTCTGGTATTCCACATCGGCGTCGACTCTGTCCAGCAGGCGCTCTGCGCCCAGCTCCGCCAGTTTGCTGTCAAAATCTTTACCTGACTGGCAGAAGAATTCATAGGAGGTATCGCCCAGGCCGAACACGGCAAAGGCAGTGCTCGCCAGTTTTGGCGCTTTTTTCGAGAACAGGAACTTATGCAATGCCACCGCTTCTTCAGCAGGCTCACCCTCACCCTGCGTTGAAGCCACAACCACCAGCAGTTTTTCTGACGCGATTTGTTTGAATTTATAATCCCCGGCGTTCACCAGATTCACGTGCAGTTTGGCCGCGAGCAGATCATCACGTAGCGCTTCGGCAACACGGCGGGCATTGCCCGTCTGCGAGGCGGAGATAAGCGTAATGGCCGGGGTCTCAACGGCAGTCGCAGGAGCAGCAACAACGGCTCCTGCCTGTTGGTTAAGTATTCCCCAGAAATAGCCGGACACCCAGGCAAGCTGAGTGGGTGAAAAATCAGTGGTGGCAGCCTGAAGGCGCGCCAGTTGCTCCGGGTTCAGGGGAAGCAAGTTTGAAGGTGGGGCCTGTGTTGTCATGCGTCGTTATGTTCCAGTAGCAAAGCGGAATTTATGCAAAAAGACCAAACTAGGGATAAGGTTAACGGCGGGGATAATAACAATTAAAGAAGGGATGGAAATAATAAATAACCAAATGGACTAACCTGTTTTAGTTATCGTTCTTAACGATAAAACCGATTATTTAACAGATTGAAATTAAACGATAAAAAACAGGAAAAGTGTCTGACAGGCAGGGTTCACACCTTAAAGCCGTTTTAGTTAATGATAAAAATTGTGCTTTCCGGTACTATGCGGCGGTTTTTTCCGCATTACTGAGAGCGATGATGTCCACCACACTGTTTAAAGATTTCACCTTCGAAGCCGCCCACCGCCTTCCGCATGTCCCTGAAGGGCATAAATGTGGCCGCCTGCACGGGCACTCGTTTATGGTGCGTCTTGAGATCACCGGTGAAGTCGATCCGCATACGGGTTGGATCATGGACTTTGCCGAACTGAAGGCCGCCTTCAAACCAACCTATGATCGTCTGGATCACTACTATCTGAATGACATCCCGGGCCTTGAAAACCCGACCAGCGAAGTGCTGGCAAAATGGGTCTGGGATCAGATGAAACCGCTGGTACCACTGCTGAGCGCGGTGATGATCAAAGAAACCTGTACGGCAGGCTGCGTATATCGCGGAGAGTAAAAAAAGCCCGGTCAGACCTAATGCCGATCCGGTGGGCGGTGTAAAAAGGGTTCATGTTCATCATGGACCCTTTTTAAATGGAACTTTCACAAGCTCCCGGCATTATCAATGTCACCTCCCCTGAGCACGCCCGTAGCCTTTCTGACCTCATTCCCCCTGAATTCATTCAGAAGGCGCTAACGCTGACGGATACTGTCACGCTTCGCAAACGCAAACTTCCTCTTGAATCCATGATCTGGCTTGTCGTTGGCATGTCCATTTTCTGCAATCGCCCCATGACTGAGATTGTGAATCTGATGGATATCACTGACAGGACCGGTGAGCCTTTTACCGCCCGCAGCTCAGTCATTCAGCGCCGGAAAACAGCGAAGCCTTCAGCAGACCTGCCGGACGGAATGGTATCGGTGGCTATCCGCAGGTCCGGATGATCTGCCTGATGGACCTGAGCAGCCATCTGATTAATGCCAGCGTCTTTGACAGCGAGAACGTCAGCGAAATGCGACTGGCAGCGCAGCTGGCAGAGAGAACACCGGATGAGAGTATCACTTTGTTCGATAAAGGATTTTACTCACCGGGACTGCTTCATCACTGGCAAACGTGCGGAGAAAAACGGCACTGGCTGCTACCGCTGAAAAAACACACCCAATATGAAGTCGTGCATAAACTGGAGCGCGGCGATGAGTTTGTTGAACTGACAACCAGCCCACAGGCCCGAAAACAGTGGCCTGCACTCCCCGAGCGGTTCACAGCCAGACTGCTGACCCGAACGATTAATGGTAAAGAAAGGCGGGTCCTGACATCCCTGACATCTCTGACATCCCTGACAGACCAGAATCGTTATCCTGGCAATGATATCAGCGTGTTATATCGTCACAGATGGGAAATTGAACTGGGTTATCGGGAAGCAAAGCAAGGGATGCTGGACAATCGCAGGACGTTACGCAGCAAACTGCCAGAACGGGTGCGACAGGAGTTATGGGGTGTGCTGCTGACTTACAACCTGGTGAGATACCAGATGGTAAGGATGGCGTTCGAACTGAAAGGAGATTATCTGCCTTATCAACTGAGCTTTAGCGGCTCAATAAGTGAAATCACCCGGCTGCTGATAACGTTGCCATGGGCTTCACCGGGTAAGATGCCGGGCGAGTTAAGAACGTTGTATGAGAAAGCAAAATGGCTGGTATTACCCGGAAGAAGAGAGCGAAGTTACCCTCGGGAGTTAAGAGAAAAATCCCAGAAATACCCGACGAGAAAAACTGCTGGTCATCTTAAGTGACCAGCATTACGGTCAGACCGGGCTTTTTTATGCAATGTTCAAATACTTGTGCGTCTGCATCGACAACCGCCAGTTGCGGGCGATACATGTTTCAATGCACAGACGCGTGGCATCGTCTTTCTGACTGATCGGCTGCAGGGCAATGACCCGCTGCTTTTCATCGGTGAGCGTTGCCAGCAGTTCATCCAGCGCTTCAATATCACGCACGCGACCAACCGGATGTTTGATCTCATCGGCACGTTCCAGCGCCTGAGACAGCACCTCATATCCACCGCGCATACTTACTTTTGGCGATACCGTCACCCAGGTGGCATGTGAGCAGCGCACTTCATGGGTACCGCTGGTTTCAATCTGGCAGCTATAGCCGTTCTTTTCGAGCAACTCAGTCAGCGGCGTCAGGTCGTGGATGCAGGGTTCACCGCCGGTGATCACCACATGGCGGGCCGTCCAGCCCTGGCGACCAATGATAGCCAGCAGATCTTCCGAACTTCCCGCGCCCCACTTATCGCTCTCTTTGGTTTTGGCCAGAATGCTAAACAGCGACACTTCCCGATCTGCGAGTTTATCCCACGTATGTTTGGTATCACACCAGGCACAGCCAACCGGGCATCCCTGCAAGCGGATAAAGATAGCGGGAACGCCGGTAAAGTAACCCTCGCCTTGCAGGGTCTGGAACATCTCGTTAATCGGGTACTGCATAGTCATCTCAGTTAAGGGGATAAACGATAAGTATCGCAGATCCCCGCCTGAGGATCATGCTCCATCGGTGCTTTGAGGAAAAATTGATGTGAAAAAGCGGTAAACCGATTATTTCATTTTTGTCTGCTATTTTTATTTTCCGGTTTAACTGTGCCGCCTGAGGCTCTTTTATTTATTCATCACATGAATTCATAATGTAACAAATTATTTTAGTTTTTACAGTTAGACGTAACTAACTCCATAAGATAAAAATCTTTTAAAACAGTTAATTAGTTATTTTAAGTTTAAATAATGAATTTTTCACCCCCTGTTGTTGTCAAAAAAACTACGGCCAATTTCATTACCTTAAAATAAGCTTAAGATGTCACTCGACAGGGCTTTTTTTTATTTAAATGCCGTTTACTTTTACCCGCCTACAATCCGCCTCATCTATCATAATGAGACGGTATCCATGAAGACGTTATTGATTACAGGCGTGACCGGATTTCTGGGCGGTGCAGCACTTGAAAAAATCCTTAATAGCAACGAACCCGTAAGGTTACTCCTGCTCGCGCGTGCCAGCGACCAACAAAAAGGGCTGGAGCGCGTGAAAGAGAACATGCGTAAATTCAACGTCCATGAGGATAAACTGGCCTCGCTGAAAGCGGAGGATATCCTCATCGGCGATCTCAGCCAGCCTGAGAGTTTCCTGGACGATCCTCGTCTGGAACAGGTGACGCATGTTCTTAACTGCGCAGCCGTTGCGTCATTTGGTAATAACCCGCTGATCTGGAAAGTTAACGTTGAGGGCACGCTGGCGTTGGCTCGCCGCATGGAGCAAGTGGCCACATTAGAGCGTTTCCTGCACGTGGGTACCGCCATGTCCTGTACGCCGGAGCAGGATTCACTGGTAGCCGAAAGCGCGGAATTCAGAGAAAGCGCCGAGCACCTGGTGGAATATACGTACTCGAAATCCACTATTGAGCAGATGATGCGTCAGCATTGCCCAAATCTGCCACTGCTTATTGCCCGTCCATCCATCGTCGTCGGCCATACCCGTCACGGCTGTGCGCCTTCAAGCAGCATTTTCTGGGTCTTCAGCATGGGACTGATGCTGCAAAAATTTATGTGTTCGATGGAAGACAAGATCGATGTTGTGCCGGTGGACTACTGCGCCGATGCACTGTTAATGCTCCTCTACAGCAATGCTCGTCCAGGGGAAGTTGTGCATATTTCTGCCGGGGAAGAGAACAGCGTTCGTTTTGCGGATATTGATAACGCAATGGCGCTGGCACTGGAGAAAGCGCCTGTCGGTGATAAGTACGCTCAGGTGAGCTACGAAACGCTGGTCAGAATGCGTCGCGAGCTGAAGGATATTTTTGGCCCGTGCAATGAGCGTCTGATGTTGAAAGCGATGCGTTTATACGGTGCCTTTGCCACGCTGAACGTGCGCTTCAGCAATGATAAGCTGCTGAGCATGGGGATGCCAAAACCCCCTCGCTTTACGGACTACATTGCCCGCTGCGTTCAGACCACCCGGGGGCTGACTATTCCGGAGCAAATGGAAGTCGATTTTAAATAGCCAAAAAAAATGCCAGTCATTCGACTGGCATTTTCATTTCAAGGGATTAAAGGCTATTACTGGCCTTTGATCTCTTTACGACCATTGTATGGTGCTTTTTCGCCCAGAGCTTCTTCGATACGAATCAGCTGGTTGTATTTAGCAACACGGTCAGAACGGCTCATAGAACCTGTTTTGATCTGGCCTGCAGCGGTACCAACAGCCAGGTCAGCGATGGTAGCATCTTCAGTTTCGCCAGAACGGTGAGAGATAACTGCAGTGTAGCCAGCGTCTTTCGCCATTTTGATCGCAGCCAGAGTTTCGGTCAGAGAACCGATCTGGTTGAATTTGATCAGGATGGAGTTAACGATGCCTTTATCGATACCTTCTTTCAGGATCTTGGTGTTGGTTACGAACAGATCGTCACCAACCAGCTGGATTTTGTCGCCCAGTACTTTAGTCTGGTATGCGAAACCAGCCCAGTCAGACTCGTCCAGACCGTCTTCGATAGAAACGATTGGGTACTGTTTGGTCAGGTCTTCCAGGAAGTGAGTGAACTCTTCAGAGGTGAACGCTTTGTTGCCTTCGCCAGCCAGAACGTATTTACCGTCTTTGTAGAATTCAGATGCTGCACAGTCCATTGCCAGGGTGATGTCTTTGCCCAGCTCATAGCCAGCTGCTTTAACCGCTTCAGCGATTACAGCCAGTGCTTCGGCGTTAGAACCCAGGTTTGGCGCATAGCCACCTTCGTCACCAACAGCAGTGTTCATACCTTTAGCTTTCAGAACTTTAGCCAGGTTGTGGAACACTTCAGAACCCATACGTACCGCTTCTTTCAGGGATTTCGCGCCAACTGGCTGAATCATGAATTCCTGAATATCAACGTTGTTATCTGCGTGCTCACCACCGTTGATGATGTTCATCATTGGTACTGGCATGGAGTATTTGCCTGGGGTGCCGTTCAGTTCAGCGATGTGCTCGAACAGAGGCATACCTTTCGCAGCAGCTGCCGCTTTGGCGTTCGCCAGAGAAACGGCCAGGATGGCGTTCGCACCGAAGTTAGATTTGTTTTCAGTACCGTCCAGATCGATCATGATCTTGTCGATGCCAGCCTGGTCTTTGGCGTCTTTGCCAAGGATTGCCTGAGCAATAGGACCGTTTACAGCGCCAACAGCTTTCAGTACGCCTTTGCCCATGAAACGGGATTTGTCGCCATCGCGCAGTTCCAGCGCTTCGCGGGAACCAGTAGAAGCACCTGATGGAGCAGCTGCCATACCGACGAAACCACCTTCCAGGTGAACTTCAGCTTCAACGGTCGGGTTACCACGGGAGTCGATGATTTCACGACCGATGACTTTAACGATTTTGGACATTAGATTTTCCTCAGTACAAGTTAAACTAAAACTCCAGACAAACAACGCGTACCAAAGGTACGCGTTGCCGTTCTAACTTTTTTTACTTCGCCTGACGCTTCTGGTAATCGCTGGCGGCCTTCACAAAGCCTGCAAACAGCGGATGTCCATCACGCGGCGTAGAAGTAAATTCCGGGTGGAATTGGCAGGCAACGAACCACGGATGGTTAGGCACCTCAATGATCTCGACTAACTGATCATCCCCGGAACGGCCCGCAACACGCAGACCCGCAGCTTCAATTTGTTTCAACAACATGTTGTTGACTTCGTAGCGGTGACGATGGCGCTCAGTAATGGTTGGCTCGCCATACAGCTTGCGAACCACGCTATCGTCGGACAACTGGCAGGCCTGTGCGCCAAGACGCATTGTGCCACCCAGATCGCTCTTCTCTGTACGGACTTCAACGTTACCGTCTTCGTCACGCCATTCAGTGATAAGCGCCACGACAGGGTACTTACAGTCTGGCACAAATTCCGTAGAGTTCGCGTTTTCCATTCCTGCTACGTTGCGCGCAAATTCGATCAGCGCAACCTGCATACCCAGGCAGATGCCGAGGTATGGAATATTGTTTTCACGCGCATAGCGTGCAGTGGCGATCTTGCCTTCCACACCACGGTAGCCAAAGCCACCAGGGATCAGAATCGCATCCAGACCTTTCAGAATTTCTACGCCACGCGTTTCAACATCCTGCGAATCAATCAGCTTGATGTTAACGGAGACGCGGTTCTTCAGACCGCCGTGTTTCAGCGCTTCGATAACGGACTTATAGGCATCCGGCAGCTCAATGTACTTGCCGACCATACCGATAGTCACTTCACCTGCCGGATTAGCTTCTTCGTAAATAACCTGTTCCCATTCAGACAGGTTAGCTTCCGGACAGTTCAGGCTGAATCGTTTACAAATATAATCGTCCAGACCCTGTGATTTCAACAGGCCCGGGATTTTATAAATGGAATCGACATCTTTCATTGAAATAACGGCTTTTTCAGGCACGTTACAGAACAATGCAATTTTCGCACGTTCGTTCGCCGGAACAGCGCGATCGGAACGGCAAACCAGGATGTCAGGCTGAATACCGATGGAGAGCAGTTCTTTCACAGAGTGCTGAGTCGGCTTGGTTTTCACTTCACCAGCCGCCGCCAGGTAAGGCACCAGCGTCAGGTGCATGAACAGCGCATGTTCACGACCAATATCGACCGCCAGCTGGCGAATCGCTTCCAGGAACGGCAGGGATTCGATATCACCTACAGTACCGCCGATTTCAACCAGCACAACGTCATGGCCTTCGCCACCCGCAATAATGCGTTCTTTGATTGCGTTAGTGATGTGCGGGATAACCTGAACGGTAGCACCCAGATAGTCACCACGGCGCTCTTTACGCAGAACGTCGGAGTAGATACGGCCAGTCGTGAAGTTATTACGACGGGTCATTTTGGTACGGATGAAACGCTCGTAGTGGCCAAGATCCAGATCGGTTTCAGCGCCGTCTTCAGTAACGAACACTTCCCCGTGTTGGATTGGGCTCATGGTGCCAGGATCGACGTTGATGTACGGATCCAGTTTCATCATGGTCACATTGAGGCCACGGGCTTCAAGAATGGCTGCGAGGGAGGCTGCGGCAATGCCTTTACCCAGAGAGGATACGACCCCGCCGGTCACAAAAATATAGTTCGTTGTCATGCTGAACCTGAGAAGTTAGGGTGAAACGATGGAATAACCAGGACGGGAAAGTAGTATACCCGAACACGGCGAGCGCCACAAACTTTCATTCTCCGTCTCCTTTCCAGGCGATGACAAACATAAGGAGTGAGAAAATAGCCCGTTTTGGGTAAATGTTTTTGACGCAAATCAAGCGCTTGTCATTTAAAAAATCACACAAATTGCGCTTGATCGCAAAATTCCGTTAGAGATCAGATTCCTGGCGTTTTACTTCCTGCCAGACTTCTTCCATCTCTTCGAGGTCAATTCCGGTCATTTCCAGGCCGCGCGAAGCCACAATTCGCTCAACTTCGCGAAAACGACGTTCAAACTTAATGCTGGCTTTTTGCAGCGCGGTTTCCGCTTTTACTCCCAGATGGCGGGAAAGATTGACCGTGGCAAACAGCAGGTCACCCATCTCCTCTTCCAGCTTTGCTTCATCCACGACGGCCTGCTGCGCTTCGTGCATCACTTCGTCTATCTCTTCATGCACTTTTTCCAGCACCGGGCCAAGAGATGTCCAGTCAAACCCCACGGTGGAGCAGCGTTTCTGCATTTTTTGCGCACGCATCAGTGCAGGCAGGCTCAGCGGGATGTCGTCCAGCGCAGAGTGCTGGGATTTTTCAGCACGCTCGGCGCTTTTAATCTGCTCCCAGCGGGCCAGCACTTCGGCGCTGTTGTCTGCAGTAGCATCACCAAAGATATGCGGATGGCGGCGTTCCAGTTTGGAACTGATGGCCGCGCAGATGTCGTCAAAATCAAAACGTCCCTCTTCCTGTGCCATCTGCGCATAGAATACGACCTGGAAAAGCAGGTCACCCAGCTCGCCGCGCAGGTCGTCAAAATCCTCGCGTGAAATGGCGTCCAGCACTTCATAGGTCTCTTCGAGGGTGTATGGGGCGATGGTGGCAAAAGTCTGCTCTTTGTCCCACGGACAGCCGTTTTCCGGGTCGCGCAGGCGTTGCATGATGCCGAGCAGGCGGTCGATTTGAGTCATAATTCTGTCCTGATGAAAAAAAGAAATGCCGGGTGGCGGCTGCGCCTGACCCGGCCTGTCGAAGAGGGCGCTTAACCGCCGTGCAGGCGACGTGCGTCAATCACATCCGGCACCTGGTTCAGTTTGCCAAGCACGCGGCCCAGCACCTGCAGGTTATAGATTTCGATGGTCATATCGATGGTGGCAAGCTGTTCGCGGGTATCGCTGCGGCTGGCAACGCCCAGCACGTTAACTTTCTCGTTGGCAAGAATGGTCGTGATATCGCGCAGCAAGCCGCTACGGTCGTTAGCGGTAACGCGCACCACCAGCGAGTAACCGGAGGAGTAGCTTTCTCCCCAGACCGCTTCCACGATACGCTCCGGCGCATGCGACTGCAGCTCAGCAAGCTGATCACAGTCAGAACGGTGAATTGAGATCCCACGCCCCTGCGTGATAAAGCCGACGATATCGTCTCCCGGAATCGGCTGGCAGCAGCGGGCAATGTGGTGCATCAGATTGCCCACGCCTTCCACAACCACGCGACCGTTGTCTTTGCTGCGCTGCTGCGGTGCATAGTTTTTTTGCTGAAGCTGTTTCAGCGCGGCCGCATCCTGTTCTGCCGCACTTGGCTTGTTAAACTGCGCCTGCAGGAAATTCACCATCTGATTCAGACGGATATCACCGCCACCAATGGCCGCTAACAGCTCATCAAGCTCATTGAAGTTGTAACGCGGCAGCAGATGTTTTTCGGCTTCTTTGAGGCTAATCCCGATATGTTCCAGCTCGTCGTCCAGGATCTGGCGACCGGCAAGGATATTCTTGTCACGATCCTGCTTGCGGAACCAGGCATGAATTTTGGAGCGCCCGCGGCTGGTGGTGACATAACCCAGGTTCGGGTTCAGCCAGTCCCGGCTTGGGTTTGGCTGTTTCTGGGTGATGATTTCAATCTGGTCGCCCATCTGCAGCTGATAGGTGAACGGCACAATTCGCCCGCCAATCTTCGCGCCAATGCAGCGGTGCCCCACATCACTGTGAATGTGGTAGGCAAAGTCGAGCGGTGTTGAACCAGCAGGCAGGTCGACAACATCGCCTTTCGGCGTAAAGACGTATACCCGGTCATCGAAGACCTGGCTACGCACTTCGTCGAGCATCTCGCCAGAATCGGCCATCTCTTCCTGCCACGCAATCAGCTTACGCAGCCAGGCGATACGATCTTCATGACCAGATCGTGCCCCGCCAGAGGTACCCTCTTTGTATTTCCAGTGCGCGGCCACGCCCAGCTCGGCGTCTTCGTGCATCTGTTTGGTGCGGATCTGAATTTCAACCGTTTTGCCGCCAGGGCCGAGCACAACGGTATGAATAGACTGGTAGCCGTTAGGTTTCGGGTTCGCGACATAGTCATCGAACTCATCCGGCAGGTGGCGGAAGTGAGTATGCACTATCCCCAGCGCGGCGTAGCAGTCCTGCAGACGTTCCGCCACGATGCGCACCGCACGCACGTCGAACAGCTCGTCGAAGGCGAGATGTTTCTTCTGCATTTTGCGCCAGATACTGTAGATGTGTTTTGGTCGACCATAGACTTCGGCGCGCACATTCTCTTCTTTCATCGCCAGACGCAGTCCGCCGACAAACTCATCGATATAGTGTTCGCGGTCAATACGGCGTTCATGCAGCAGTTTAGCAATGCGCTTATATTCTGCCGGGTGCAGGTAGCGGAAACAGTAATCTTCCAGCTCCCATTTCAGCTGCCCGATCCCTAAGCGGTTCGCCAGTGGCGCATAGATGTTTGTACACTCTTTGGCAGCCAGTACGCGCTCGTCTTCAGGTGCATCCTTCACTTCACGCAGGTGCGCAATTCGCTCGGCAAGCTTGATAACCACGCAGCGGAAGTCATCCACCATTGCCAGCAGCATGCGGCGAACGTTATCGACCTGTTCTGAAGAGACGGAATCAGTGTGCGCAGCCTTAAGCTGGCGGATGGCTGCCATATCGCGCACGCCGTGGATCAACGCGACGACAGATTTACCGACGCTTTCTCGCAGTACATCTTCAGTGACCACATCAGCATCGGCTAATGGGAACAGAAGCGCGGCCTGCAGCGTTTCGATATCCATGTTCAGCATGGATAAAATTTCGACCATCTCCACGCCGCGCCACAACAGCAAATCAGCGTCCGGATGCCCCTGTGTGGTGCGTAGACAATAGGCCCAGGTTTCGGTTAAGCGTTCACACGACTGCTGGCTGGAAATCCCCAGACTTGCGATCCATTTTTGTGGGTCAAACTCCCCAGCTTTATTGAGATGTGCACTTCTTACCGCAACCATTGTCCTCTCCTTTAGGGACCTGGGCCTGTCGAAGTCGACAAGCCAAACTAATTATACCCGTCATACTTCAAGCTGCATGTGCGTTGGCTGCACTCACTCACCCCAGTCACTTACTTATGTAAGCTCCTGGTGATTCATTCGTTTGCCGCGTTACTCGGCCTGCGGCCTCGCCCCTTCGGGGCCAGCGCAAGCGCTGTTCAAAACGCTAGAGCGTTTTGTCCTGCAACTCGAATTATTTAGTGTATCTATATGCTCAAACAACACCATTGATTCCAGATGCCCAGTGTGCGGGAACATGTCCAGCATTGCCAGACGCTGAATCTGGTAACCCGCGCTGATTAATGCCTCACTATCCCGCGCAAGCGTTGCCGGGTTACAGGAAACATAGACCACACGCTTCGGCGCGAGTTTAATAATATGTTGCATCACGCCAGGTGCGCCTGCCCGGGCCGGGTCGAGCAGAATTTTGTCGAAACCCTGCGTTGCCCACGGCTGCTGAGTGACATCTTCCTCAAGATTTTGGTGAAAAAATGTCACATTTTGCAAACCGTTCTGTCGGGCATTTTCTTGCCCTTTGGCAACCAGCGCCTCAACACCTTCTACCCCCACCACACTTGCCGCTTTCTGAGCCAATGGCAGCGTGAAATTCCCCATACCGCAGAACAGATCGAGCACCCGGTCACTCTTTTGTACATCCAGCCATGACAACGCCTGTTCAATCATCTTCTGATTCACGCCATCATTTACCTGGATGAAATCCCGCGGGCTGAACGTTAAGCGTAGCCCGTTTGACGCATACCAGGGCGCATCTCCTGTAACCTGTTCTAGTATCTCGCTTTGTGGGGCGAGGAAAAGCGCCAGCTCGTGGGAATGCGAAAAGCGTTCCAGTTTTTCACGGTCTTTTTTCGACAGTGGCGCGGTATGGCGCAGCACCATCAGCGGGCCATTGTTTGCCTGAACCAGTTCAACGTGTCCGAGGTGACGAACCCCATCCAGCTCAGACAGACAGGTGCGCACTTCCGGGAGCAACGCCTCAAGATGGGGCACCAAAATGGGGCACTGCCTGATATCGACGATATCGCTGGAGCTGGCCTTGCGAAACCCCATCTCCAGCCGCCCGGTTTTTGGCTGATAGCTGAGGCTCAGACGGGCGCGACGGCGGTAACCCCAGGGCTGGTCGGCGATAATCTCGTTAACCTCATGCTTAAGCAGGCGCGCCAGTGCGCTACTTTTACTTTTTTGCTGTAAACCTACGCTGGCATGCTGTTGCTGACAGCCGCCACAGACGCCAAAATGCGGGCAGCGCGGCACCACGCGTTCAGGGCTATCACTCAGTCGGCGCTTCACCTGGCCACGCGCGTACTGGCGCTTATCTTCCGTCAGCGTAATTTCTGCTCGTTCTGTTGGCAGCAAACCTGTTATAAACAATGCTTTACCATTATGACGCGCAACCCCCTGACCAAAGGGATCGAGGTCTGTGGCTTCAACAGTTATGATCTGACGCGTCGTCACGCGTCGCTTTGCAGAGTAGAATTGCGCCATCGCTGAGATTGTTCTCAAATAAATTTAGTGACCCTAATTGTCCCATAACGGAACGCCATGACCAACTACAGCCTGCGTGCACGCATGATGATTTTGATCCTCGCCCCCACCGTACTTATCGGTTTGCTGCTGAGTATCTTCTTTGTGGTGCATCGCTATAACGATTTGCAGCGACAACTGGAAGATGCCGGAGCCAGCATTATTGAACCGCTGGCCGTCTCCAGTGAGTACGGGATGAACCTGCAAAACCGCGAATCTATTGGTCAGTTAATCAGTGTGTTGCATCGTCGACACTCGGAGATCGTGCGCGCCATTTCCGTTTACGATGAGCATAACCGCCTGTTCGTAACCTCGAATTTTCATCTCGACCCTGCGGAACTGAAAATCCCGGACGGTACGCCGTTCCCGCGCAATCTCAGCGTAATGCGGCATGGCGATATCATGATCCTGCGCACGCCTATTATCTCGGAAAGTTACTCCCCTGATGAGTCTGCCCAGTCCGACGCCAAATCCACCAATAATATGCTGGGATATGTGGCGCTGGAGCTGGATCTCAAGTCTGTACGGCTGCAGCAGTACAAAGAGATTTTTATCTCCGGCGTGATGATGCTGTTCTGTATCGGTATTGCGCTAATCTTTGGCTGGCGACTGATGCGCGACGTCACGGGGCCAATCCGTAATATGGTCAACACCGTTGACCGCATCCGGCGGGGCCAGCTCGACAGTCGTGTGGAAGGATTTATGCTGGGCGAACTGGATATGCTGAAAAACGGCATTAACTCGATGGCAATGTCGCTGGCGGCATACCACGAGGAGATGCAGCATAACGTCGACCAGGCCACCTCCGATCTGCGTGAAACGCTGGAGCAGATGGAGATTCAGAACGTCGAGCTGGATCTGGCGAAAAAACGCGCCCAGGAAGCGGCGCGCATTAAATCTGAATTCCTGGCAAATATGTCGCACGAGCTGCGCACGCCGCTAAATGGCGTGATCGGCTTTACCCGCCTGACGCTGAAAAGCGAGCTTAACCCAACCCAGCGCGATCACCTGCACACCATTGAACGCTCGGCCAATAACCTGCTGGCTATCATCAACGACGTGCTGGACTTCTCCAAGCTGGAAGCCGGTAAGCTGCTTCTGGAGAGCATTCCCTTCCCGCTGCGCAGTACGCTCGATGAAGTGGTGACGCTGCTCGCCCACTCATCACACGACAAAGGGCTGGAGCTGACGCTCAATATCAAGAACGACGTGCCGGATAACGTCATTGGTGACCCGCTGCGTCTGCAACAGGTCATCACCAATCTGGTGGGTAACGCCATCAAGTTTACTGAAAGCGGCAACATCGACATTCTGGTCGAAAAACGGGCGCTCAGTAATAACAAGGTACAGATTGAAGTTCAGATCCGCGATACGGGTATCGGTATTCCGGAGCGCGACCAGTCGCGTCTGTTCCAGGCGTTCCGTCAGGCAGATGCGAGCATTTCCCGCCGCCACGGCGGTACGGGTCTGGGGCTGGTGATCACACAAAAACTGGTGAAAGAGATGGGCGGAGATATCTCTTTCCACAGTCAGCCAAACCGTGGGTCAACCTTCTGGTTCCATATTAGCCTGGACCTCAATCCGAACGTATTGACAGATATCCCGGTGACGGATTGCCTGAAAGGAATGCGTCTGGCCTATGTTGAGCCTAACGCAGCGGCGGCACAGTGTACGCTGGATATTTTAAGCACCACGCCGCTGGAGGTTGTCTACAGCCCAACGTTCTCTGCACTGGCCGTCGAGCATTACGATATTTTGCTGATGGGGGTCCCGGTCACCTTTACCGGCGAACTCACGATGCAACAGGAGCGCCTGGCGAAAGCTGCATCAATGACCGATTACCTGCTGCTTGCCCTGCCGTGTCATGCCCAAATCAACGCGGAAGAGTTGAAAAATGACGGAGCGGCCGCCTGCCTGCTTAAGCCACTCACCGCCACACGCTTGCTGCCAGCACTCACGGAGTATTGTCGCCTGAGCCAGCATGCCGTGCCGCTGATTGACGATGAACAAAAGCTGCCGATGAGCGTCATGGCGGTGGATGATAATCCGGCCAACCTGAAGCTGATAGGTGTACTGCTTGAGGATCAGGTTCAGCACGTTGAACTGTGTGCCAGCGGTGCTCAGGCGGTCGAACAGGCTAAACAGATGCAGTTCGACTTAATTCTGATGGATATTCAGATGCCAGGTATGGACGGTATTCGCGCCTGTGAGCTGATACACCAGCTCCCGCACCAGCAGCAAACCCCGGTCATTGCCGTGACAGCACATGCGATGGCCGGTCAGAAAGAGAAACTTCTGAGCGCCGGAATGAATGATTATCTGGCAAAACCGATTGACGAAGAAAAGCTGCACAACCTGTTGCTGCGCTATAAACCGGGACATATCAGCGGGACGTATACCGTTTCTGCCGAACCGGTTGAGATCAACATCAACCATAATGCCACTTTTGACTGGCAGCTTGCGCTACGCCAGGCGGCCGGGAAGGCCGATTTAGCCCGTGAAATGCTGCAAATGCTGGTCGCGTTCCTGCCGGAAATTCGGAATAAGATTGAAGAACAACTGGTGGGAGAGAACCCGGAGGATCTGCTGGAGGCCATCCACAAGCTGCACGGCAGCTGCGGCTACAGCGGGGTACCACGGCTGAAAAATCTCTGCCAGTTGCTGGAGCAACAGCTACGAGCTGGCATGCCAGAATCGGAGCTTGAACCGGAGTTTCTGGAACTGCTGGATGAGATGGATAATGTGACGCGGGAAGCGATGAAGTTATTGGGAAACTAGAACCATTGCCGGGTGGCGACGTCGCCTGACCCGGCATTCAGCGTTTCAACCCCTGTCCCACTTTCAGCACCGCCGCAATATTCCTCGCCGCCAGCTGCACATTCTCGCTGGCATTATCCAGCGCATCTTCCAGCGAACAAATGGTATAAAGCACGCTAAACACCGCGTCGATACCGTGTTCATGCACCACGCCGACATCCGCCGTCAGACTACCCGCAATACCAATAACCGGTTTGTTGTAGCGTTTGGCGACTCTCGCCACGCCGACAGGCACTTTGCCGTGGATAGTCTGGCTGTCAATACGCCCTTCACCCGTGATAACCAGATCCGCATCGGCGACCTGATCCGCCAGGTGCAACGCATCCGTGACAATGTCGATGCCCTGGCGCAACTGAGCGCCACAAAAGGCGTACAGTGCCGCCCCCATTCCGCCAGCCGCCCCGCCACCGGCGAGGTTTGTCACATCAATACTCAGATCCCGGGCAATAACCCGCGCGTAGTGGGCAAGCGCGTTGTCCAGGGTGACGACCATCTCCGGCGTGGCTCCCTTCTGTGGCCCAAACACCGTTGACGCGCCCTCTTCGCCGATGAGCGGATTGGTCACATCACAGGCCACCTCAATCCGGCAATCAGCCAGACGGTTGTCCATCTCGCTCAGATCGATATGCGTCAGCCGTGACAATTCGCCGCCACCAGGCCCAATGCGTTGCGCTTTGGCATCAAGCAGTTTTGCCCCCAGCGCCTGCACCATACCCGCACCACCGTCATTGGTTGCACTGCCACCAATGCCGATAATGATATGTTTCACACCAACATCCAGTGCATGACAAATAAGCTCGCCGGTTCCCCATGAGGTGGTTTTCAATGGGTTACGTTGCGAAGGCGCGACCAGCGCCAGGCCGCTCGCCGCCGCCATCTCAATAAATGCGTGCTGCCCGTCGCCGGATAATCCATAAAACCCGTCCACGCGCTCACCCAGCGGGCCGGTCACCGGGACATGAACTATTCGCCCCTGAGTTGCCGCGACCATCGCCTCTACCGTACCTTCGCCACCATCAGCAACCGGCAGTTTGACGTAGTGCGCCGAAGGAAAAATCTCGCGAAAGCCGCGTTCTATCGCCGTCGCAACCTCAGGAGCACTCAAACTTTCCTTATATGAGTCCGGCGCGATCACAATTTTCATAGGTCACCCTTACGCATACTCACTGCATTAAGCATATATCTGCACTGCCCTTTTGGTCATGGAGGGGAAAAGTATATGTCGGAGGGAGTGATGTTCTCACCGTGCAGGAACACAACATTGCGGTGATGATGAGAGGTTGTTTAGGGCATAAGCCCAACGCGCAGGAAGAGACTTCATGGAATTGGGGTTCGTTGCCGGGCGGCGGCGACACCTGACCCGGCCAACGGTTCATGCGGGGCGTTATTTCAGCAAGGTCGCCCAGTGCTCAACCCACGGATTCGATTCACTTTCTGGCTCCGGATGTTCACCGGCATCAATCAGCAACATGTCGCCAACGCGCTGGGCACTCTGTTCCTGCAAAAGCGCGTCAAACTGCTTACCGCCGCCACAAAAATTGGCATAGGAGCTGTCACCGAGGGCGATAATGCCGTAGTGAACGTCCGGCTGATAACCGAGCTGGTCTTTAATCCCCTGGAAAAGCGGTACGATGCTGTCAGGTAAATCGCCCTGGCCTGTTGTGGAGGTCACAACCAGAATGTATTTGTCTTTGTACTTTTCCCAGTCAGCAAGCTCCGGGTCTTCATAGACCGTGGCTTTATGGCCCTGGTTCGCAAGGATGGCTTCCGCCTCCTCAGCAACCAGCAGCGAGTTGCCGTACATCGTGCCGACAAAAATACCAACTTCAGCCATGTTATGTTCCCTTAATTATTGCGCTTGCTGTTCATCCTGAACGCTGCCCGGTACAAACTCAACCCTTTCATTTTCGGGGAGTTGCCCCAGCCAGCCAAACTGTGACAGTGCCTGCATCCAGATGTCGTCCAGCCCTGCCCGAATGGTCAGGGGTTCGCCGGTAAACGGGTGTGTCAGGCTCAGTTCGCTTGCATGCAGCATCAGACGATCGCAGCCAAAATGCTCTGCCGCGCTACGGTTCTGGCGCAGATCGCCGTGCTTGCTGTCGCCAATAATCGGATGGCGAAGATGTTTCAGGTGACGGCGGAGCTGATGTTTGCGCCCGGTTTTGGGCAAAAGCTCAACCAGACTATAGCGGGTGGTGGGGAATTTACTGGTAGCCACCGGCATTTCTGTTGTTGCCATGCCGCGATAATCCGTCACGGCGGGCTGCGGGCCTTTGTCATCACGGGCAAATTTATCGGCAATTTTGTCCAGCTCTTCCACCAGCGGATAATCAAGCCGGGCAGTCTCCGTCAGCCAGCCGCGCACAATCGCGTGGTAGCGTTTCTGGATCTGATGCTGTTCAAACTGCTGCGCCAACAGGCGGCCCGCTTCGCTGGAAAGCCCCATCAACAGTACGCCGGATGTCGGTCTGTCCAGCCGGTGTGCGGTAAAAACATGCTGACCAATCTGGTCACGCACGGTTTGCATCACCACCACTTTCTCGTCGCGATCCAGCCAGCTACGGTGTACCAGCCAGCCTGACGGTTTATTCACCGCCACCAGCCACTCATCCTGATAGAGGATCTCAAGCATCATGCATCATCACCGGCAAACAGTGCATCCAGCCTTTCTAACTCAGTCAGCATCACGTCGCGCGCAGGATGCGTCGCCTCAAGTGCCATTTCATAATAGGGCGAAACAGCAAACGTCTGCGGCAGCGGGTGGCCACCTTCGAGCAGCGCGTGCATGCGCGGAATTAACACCCACTGGAGCCACTCAAACGGTGCCAGCGTATCCAGGCAAAACGGCTGGGTGCTTGCGAACGCTTCTGGCTGCGGCGCGGTCTCCTGCCACAGCTGATGTTGGCGCAATAGTGCTTCGATGGCGTGCAACCGGGCACGAACGCTATCGTGTTGCGTCATAGTAACCTCAACTGAAAAACTGAACGGCGCGCAGCATAGCATTGCAGGACGCAGAAATAAAAAAAGGGAGCACTGTAAAAACAGTGCTCCCGGTTCGTTCCGCAGCATTCCAGCTACAATTTGTGCTCCCTGCTCATCCGTGACAACTTTTCCTGAGGCCCGAAGGCATGGTCATCCGTAAACCTTTTGCATCCTGCTCACATCATCCTGATGTGCTGTTTCATCCTGAAACGTCCTGGCCGTCCTGACCCACCGACCATCCTGACCGGCTCTCGTTCTCCTTCCTGGAGGTGTCCATTACGCATCCTGCGCTATCCTCTTTGCTTCATCCTGAAGCCTTCCTGCAGCGTCATCCTGACGAGTCCTTTGTGAGAAACGCCATCATCCTGATGTTCGTTTCTCGTGTCGGCATCCTGTCGACAGAGATAGAATCCGCTATTCCGCTTCGTCTTACAACCCACCCTGTAAGCGTGGTAAGCCACAAGAAACCTCTCCAGACGCCTCAAAAAACAATTAATTCATTGAAAAATATGACAATAGCTTTCTTAATTCTCTGAGACAATACTGAAGAATGCGGCAATCTCTCACAAACCTTGTAAGAGATCTCTCACACGCACAGTAGCATCATGGATTACAGAAGAGGCTCAAGTCGGGTAAGGAAATCCGCAAGTGAAGGAGCAAGAGTGTCGCGGTTGCGGGTACCGATAGTCTCTTTGATCACTTCACCAGACAGGTTGCAGACGGAGATAACATCCAGTTCACTGTCCAGCGTGGCAATAAAGAGAGTCGGAGAAAGCTTAAGGCGTTTTTGCGTGACCAGATGGCCAATCAGGTTTTCCTGAACGCGCTGCAGATCGTCTTCGCTCCAGGTCTGCAGCAAGGTCAGCGATATGTCGGCAAAGCGTGCGGCCATATCCCCTGCAAATTGCGTGGTGTAAAACGCATGAATCGCTGGTTGTACCACAATGTCCATTGCGCGTTCAACCGCATTTACATTTTGCTCGCCCGTGAAGGGTTTTGGTTGCCAGATAACGCGGTCGTCCAGAGAAGAGATAATGCACGGTGATGGTACACCATATAAGTCAGCACTTTGCGGCCACGTCCCCTGCTTTTCTTGCCATGCATCGCAGTAGCGGGTCGTGAAGGTAGTCAGGGCATTTGCAGTTTCGATATCCACCGATTTCTCTCTTCTTGTAAGACAGGATAAACTCAGCCCATAAGTGTACCTGTAAAGTGGCTATGAAACATGTCTTACGAAAATCATCAGGCGTTAACGGGCTTAACGCTGGGTAAATCGACCGATTACCGCGACACCTACGATGCAAGCCTGTTGCAAGGCGTACCGCGCAGCCTGAACCGCGATCCTCTGGGTCTGCACGCCGACGCGCTGCCGTTTGTCGGCGGCGATATCTGGACGTTATACGAACTGTCCTGGCTTAACGAGCGCGGCCTGCCGCAGGTCGCTGTGGGTCACGTTGAGCTGGATTACGCCAGTCTTAACCTGGTGGAATCTAAAAGCTTTAAGCTGTACCTCAACAGCTTTAACCAGACAAAATTCCGCAGTTGGGAAGATGTCCAGCACACGCTGGAGCGGGATTTAAGCATCTGCGCGCAGGGTAAGGTGACCGTCTCACTGTATCGCCTGCATGAGCTGGAAGGGCAACCTATTGCCCACTTCAACGGTGCATGCATCGACGATCAGGACATAGAGGTGGCTAACTATGAATTCAGCGCCGATTACCTCGAAAATGCAGCGAGCGGAAAAGTGGTCGAAGAGACGCTGGTCAGCCATCTGTTGAAGTCCAACTGCCTGATCACCCATCAGCCGGACTGGGGCTCAGTGCAGATTCAGTATCGCGGCCCGAAAATTGACCGGGAAAAGCTGCTGCGCTACCTGGTGTCGTTCCGCCATCACAACGAATTCCACGAACAGTGCGTGGAGCGCATCTTTAATGACATTCAGCGTTTCTGCCACCCGGAAAAACTGAGCGTCTATGCGCGCTACACCCGCCGTGGCGGTCTGGATATCAACCCGTGGCGCACCAATACCGATTTTGTGCCTGCTACCGGACGTCTGGTGCGTCAGTAACATTTTTTTTGAAAATATGCGCGGTTCATTCCGCGCTTTAGGTTGTGAAACGTCATAAGCCAGGGCTATTGTAATCAACAGGGAAAGACGAAAATTGTCCCGTAAGGAGCTCACTTGATTACACATATTAGCCCGCTTGGCTCAATGGATATGTTGTCGCAGCTGGAAGTGGATATGCTTAAACGCACCGCCAGCAGCGATCTTTATCAACTGTTTCGTAACTGTTCACTTGCCGTACTGAACTCCGGTAGTCTGACGGACAACAGTAAAGAACTGCTGTCCCGCTTCGAAAGTTTTGACATCAACGTGCTGCGCCGCGAGCGCGGTGTGAAACTTGAGGTCATCAACCCGCCGGAAGAGGCCTTTGTCGACGGGCGCATTATTCGTTCCCTGCAGGCCAACCTGTTTGCCGTGCTGCGTGACATCCTGTTTGTTAACGGGCAGATCCACAACGCCGACCGCTTCCAGCATCTCGATCTGGAAAGCTCAGTTCATATCACCAACCTGGTGTTCTCTATTTTACGTAATGCCCGCGCTCTGCACGTCGGCGAAGCGCCGAATACGGTTGTCTGCTGGGGTGGTCACTCCATTAATGAAACCGAATACCTCTATGCCCGTCGGGTGGGGACTCAGCTTGGTCTGCGCGAACTGAACATCTGTACCGGCTGCGGCCCGGGGGCGATGGAAGCGCCAATGAAAGGTGCAGCGGTGGGACACGCGCAGCAACGCTATAAAGAGGGACGTTTTATCGGTATGACCGAACCGTCCATTATCGCAGCTGAACCACCTAACCCACTGGTTAATGAGCTGATTATCATGCCGGATATCGAAAAACGCCTTGAGGCGTTTGTCCGTATCGCCCACGGCATCATCATCTTCCCTGGTGGTGTGGGTACGGCGGAAGAGCTGCTTTATCTGCTGGGGATCCTGATGAACCCGGCCAACAAAGATCAGGTTCTGCCGCTGATCCTGACCGGGCCGAAAGAGAGTGCCGACTACTTCCGCGTACTGGACGAGTTTATCGTGCATACACTGGGTGAAGCTGCGCGTCGTCACTATCGCATTATCATTGACGATGCGGCAGAAGTAGCACGCCAGATGAAAAAAGCGATGCCACTGGTGAAAGAGAATCGTCGTGACACCGGCGATGCCTACAGCTTTAACTGGTCAATCCGCATTGCGCCGGATCTGCAGATCCCGTTCGAACCTTCGCACGAGAATATGGCCAACCTGAAGCTCTATCCGGATCAACCCGTAGAGGTTCTGGCAGCCGATCTGCGCCGCGCCTTCTCCGGTATCGTGGCAGGTAACGTGAAAGAGATGGGTATCCGCGCTATCGAGGAGTTTGGCCCATACAAAATTCACGGCGATCGAGAGATGATGCGCCGCATGGATGACATGCTGCAGGGCTTTGTGGCCCAGCACCGCATGAAGCTACCGGGTTCAGCCTATATTCCTTGCTACGAAATCTGCACCTGACTATCAGCACAAAACCCTTTCAAGCCGGATCGCTATCCGGCTTTTTTATTTCCTTTATAACTCCCTGACAACTGATGCATATCTCTTATGTCATTTACAAAACCAGCCAATACGCAAACGATTACCTCATTTTTCAAACCGGAAATTATCAGCCTTAATCAAAATTATCTGCCAGAAAATCCTAAAATCCCATTTCTTTACAGCGTAAGACGCCTATCTCACTGGCCAGCCTTTCAGGTCACATGTTGTTAATGGTAGCCTTCGCGCCCGTAAATTCTCTTTGATGTTTTTTTAATAGATAAATGGTCTAAAGATGCCCACATCAAAAGTGGATTATTGCATTTGGGATCGTGATCACTGATACACTCATAACTAAAATGTATCTTTCCGCCCGCCAATAGTTACGGGCAAAAATTATTAAAAAACCGTCACTGAACGAATTTCATATTACCGTCAGGCCCTTTTTCATCGGATTAGACTAGAAACCTGACAATTTGCTTCCTCCAGGAGATACAGATGGAAACCACTCAAACCAGCACCGTTGCTTCGATTGAATCCCGAAGTGGTTGGCGCAAAACGGATACCATGTGGATGCTTGGCCTTTACGGCACAGCAATCGGCGCTGGTGTACTATTCCTTCCTATTAACGCAGGTGTCGGCGGTTTGGTTCCGCTGATCATCATGGCAATCATCGCCTTCCCGATGACCTTCTTTGCACACCGCGGTCTGACCCGCTTCGTGCTGTCCGGTAAAAACCCGGGTGAAGACATCACCGAAGTTGTTGAAGAACACTTTGGCGTAGGCGCAGGTAAACTGATTACCCTGCTCTACTTCTTTGCAATTTACCCAATCCTGTTGGTGTATAGCGTGGCAATCACCAACACCGTAGAGAGCTTCATGCTGCACCAGTTGCACATGACGCCACCTCCGCGTGCCATTCTGTCTCTGATCCTGATCGTCGGTATGATGACCATCGTACGCTTCGGTGAGCAGATGATTGTTAAAGCGATGAGCATTCTGGTGTTCCCGTTTGTGGCAGCCTTGATGGTGCTGGCGTGCTACCTGATCCCGCAGTGGAACGGTGCAGCACTGGAAACCCTGTCCCTGAGCAGCGCATCCGCAACCGGTAACGGCCTGCTGTTGACCCTGTGGCTGGCAATCCCTGTGATGGTGTTCTCCTTCAACCACTCCCCGATCATCTCCTCCTTCGCGGTTGCGAAGCGTGAAGAGTACGGCAATGGCGCAGAGAAGAAATGTTCCAGCATCCTGGCACGTGCACACATCATGATGGTGCTGACCGTGATGTTCTTCGTCTTCAGCTGCGTACTGAGCCTCTCCCCGACAGATCTGGTTGCGGCGAAAGAGCAGAACATCTCTATTCTGTCTTACCTGGCAAACCACTTTAACGCTCCGTTGATTGCGTGGATGGCACCTATCATCGCGATTATCGCTATCACCAAATCCTTCCTGGGCCACTACCTGGGCGCACGTGAAGGTTTCAACGGTATGGTGATTAAATCTCTGCGCGGTAAAGGCAAGAGCATTGAAATCAACAAACTGAACAAAATCACTGCACTGTTCATGCTGGTCACCACCTGGGCGGTAGCCACCCTGAACCCAAGCATCCTGGGTATGATTGAAACCCTGGGCGGCCCGGTTATCGCGATGATTCTGTTCCTGATGCCGATGTACGCGATTCAGAAAGTGCCTGCGATGCGTAAATACAGCGGCCATATCAGCAACGTATTCGTTGTGATTATGGGTCTGATTGCCATCTCCGCCATTTTCTTCTCGCTCTTCAGCTAATACCTCCTGCGCCGCCCCTGGGCGGCGCACTCCTCCTCTCTGACTGATAGCAATGGACGCATCATGATTAGCGTATTCGATATCTTCAAAATCGGTATTGGTCCTTCCAGCTCTCACACCGTCGGACCAATGAAAGCAGGTAAACAATTCACGGATGACTTGATTGCACGCGGCATGTTGCACGACGTTACCCGCGTAGTTGTCGATGTATACGGTTCTCTCTCCCTGACCGGTAAAGGTCACCATACGGATATCGCCATTATCATGGGCCTGGCAGGAAACCTGCCGGATACCGTTGATATTGATACGATTCCGGGATTCATCCAGGACGTCAATACGCATGGTCGTTTGCTGCTGGCAAACGGTGAGCATGAAGTTGAGTTCCCGGTTGATCAGTGCATGAATTTCCATGCCGACAACCTGTCGCTGCACGAAAACGGCATGCGCATTACCGCGCTGGCAGGCGACAAGGCGATTTACAGCCAGACTTACTACTCCATCGGCGGCGGTTTTATCGTCGACGAAGACCACTTTGGTCAGACGAACAATTCCTCCGTTGAGGTACCGTATCCGTATAAAAACGCGGCGGATTTACAGCGTCACTGTCAGGAGACAGGTCTGTCTCTCTCTGGCCTGATGATGAAAAACGAACTGGCATTGCACAGCAAAGAAGAGCTTGAACAGCACTTTGCCAACGTCTGGGAAGTGATGCGCAGCGGTATTGAACGCGGCATCACCACCGAGGGTGTTCTGCCGGGTAAACTTCGCGTACCACGCCGTGCGGCGGCACTGCGCCGCATGTTGGTCAGCACCGACAAAACGACGACTGACCCGATGGCCGTAGTGGACTGGATCAACATGTTCGCGCTGGCCGTTAACGAAGAGAACGCTGCGGGTGGCCGCGTGGTGACAGCACCAACCAACGGTGCCTGCGGCATTGTTCCGGCTGTGCTGGCGTACTACGACAAGTTTATTCGTGAAGTAAATGCGAACTCTCTGGCACGTTACATGCTGGTCGCCAGTGCGATTGGTTCACTGTACAAAATGAACGCATCCATTTCCGGGGCGGAAGTGGGCTGTCAGGGTGAAGTGGGCGTGGCCTGTTCAATGGCTGCGGCAGGTCTGGCAGAACTGCTGGGGGCAAGCCCGGCTCAGGTGTGCATTGCAGCGGAAATCGGCATGGAACACAACCTGGGGTTGACCTGTGACCCGGTTGCAGGACAGGTGCAGGTGCCTTGCATCGAGCGTAACGCTATCGCCTCGGTGAAGGCGGTAAACGCGGCACGTATGGCGCTGCGCCGTACCAGTGAACCGCGCGTCTGCCTCGATAAAGTTATCGAAACCATGTACGAAACCGGTAAAGATATGAACGCCAAATACCGCGAAACCTCTCGCGGTGGCCTGGCGATGAAGATCGTCACCTGCGATTAAGCCTCTCAGGAAGCCTCGTTTTGCGAGGCTTCTTCCTGTTTTCCCCGCCGCGCATAGTTTCATACTGCTGACAGTGTTACCCTTCCTGCATTAACAGAAGGGAGATTATCTGTGGCCGTTCATTTGCTTATCGTCGATGCCCTCAACCTGATTCGCCGAATTCATGCGGTGCAAGGTACGCCGTGTAAGGATACCTGCCTGCACGCACTGGAGCTGCTTATCCGCCATAGCGAACCGACCCATGCCGTCGCGGTGTTCGACGACGAAGCACGCAATACAGGCTGGCGTCACCAGCGCCTGCCCGACTACAAAGCCGGACGCGCGCCCATGCCAGACGATCTGCATGCTGAAATGCCCGCCATCCGCGCCGCCTTTGAACAGCACGGTGTCCCCTGCTGGGGTGCTCAAGGCAATGAGGCCGACGATCTGGCAGCTACGCTTGCCGTAAAGGTGGCGAGCGCCGGGCATCAGGCCACAATTGTGTCGACCGATAAAGGCTACTGCCAGCTACTTTCACCCACTATCCGCATTCGCGACTACTTTCAAAAACGCTGGCTGGACGCACCGTTTATTGCCAGTGAGTTTGGCGTCTCGCCTGAACAACTTCCCGATTACTGGGGGCTTGCGGGGATAAGCAGCTCCAAGGTTCCGGGGGTGGCGGGTATTGGGCCGAAGAGTGCCGCACAGCTTCTGACGGATTTTCAGAGCCTGGAAGGAATTTATGCCCGGCTGGATGACGTACCAGAAAAGTGGCGCAAAAAGCTGGAGGCACATAAAGAAATGGCGTTTATCTGCCGGGATGTGGCGACACTACAGACGGATTTACAGTTAGACGGGAATTTGCAGCAACTGAGGTTAGAGCGTTAGTTGCCCCTCACCCTCTCCCCATAGGGGAGAGGGGATTGCCCGGTGTTGTCTTTTCTCCCTCACCCTTTTGGGAAGAGGGCCGGGGTAAGGGGAACTACCGTTCGTCGCGACGCCCACCGACAGCAGCCCACCAGCGACGAATATGCACCGTCACCTCTTCGCGGTCGTGATAAAGCTGACGTGCCTGAATTTCCACGTTAATACCGTGTTCATCCATCTGTGCCTGAATGTAGGCCAGGTTCTGAGAGACTTCCTCATAACGCTTTTTCATCGGCAACTTAAGGTTGAAGATAGTCTCACGACACCAGCCATTCACCAGCCAGGAGGCCATCAGTGCAGCCACTTTCGCTGGTTTCTCAACCATATCGCACACCATCCAGGAGATATTGTTGCGGTTTGGACGATAGCGGAACCCATCTTCACGCAGCCAGGTCACTTGTCCGGTATCCATCAGGCTTTGTGCCATCGGGCCGTTATCGACAGACGAAACCCACATGTTGCGTTTCACCAGCTGATACGTCCAGCCGCCAGGACACGCACCGAGATCGACCGCGTACATGCCGTTTGCCAGGCGTTCGTCCCACTCATCAGCCGGGATAAAGACGTGAAATGCCTCTTCCAGCTTCAGCGTTGAACGGCTCGGTGCATCTGCCGGGAAGCGCAAACGCGGGATGCCCATAAAGAACGGGGAGTTGTTGGTCGTGTATGAGTAGCCCGTGTAGCAACAGCCAGGTGCAATAAAGAAGATATGCACGACAGGACGTTTTGGCGTCTCGTAATTCGTCAGCACGCCCGCATCACGCAGCGCTGCACGCAGTGGTACGGTGAACTTACGGCAGAACTTCATCAGTTCTTTGCTTTCGTTGGTGTCAGCCACTTCAACGCGCAGATCGCCCCCTTTCTCCACCACGCCCTGCAGCATCCCGACAATCGGCGTGATGCGGTCTTCAGGCGGAAGATCTTTGAGCAGTTCACCTGCAACAAACATCTGGCGGGCGAAGATCAATGAGCTGAACGGCAGTTCACGCACCAGCTTATCCGCGTCGTCAGGCTGGTAGCATTCGAACACCACATAGCCCGCATTTTCTTTGACGCGTGCAAAACCGAAGACTTCGCGCTTCGCCGCTTTATCCGTAATTTCCGCGGCGCACTCTTTCTCAAACCCCGGGCGACAATATAAAACAACCTTATTCATGAACAACGCCCTTGCGTTTCAGACGGATAGCTCCGATAAACATTAATACCCAACCTGCCAGGAAGCTGACGCCACCAACAGGTGTAACAAACGCCCACAGGCGCAAATGCGAGAGCGAAAGGCAGTACAGGCTACCGCTAAACAGCACGGTACCCAGCGCCAGAAATACGCTGCTCCAGTAAAACCAGATGCTGATACGGCGCTGCATCGCTACCGCCAGCCCAAAGATAGCCAGCGTATGGAACGCCTGATATTCAAGGCCGGTCTGGATCCAGCCCATCTCTACCACCCCTAAAGATTTACTTAACACATGCGCGCCAAAGGCACCCAGTGCGACAAAAATAAAGCCACTCACCGCGGCAAAAATCAGCATGAATCGGCTGGTCATGGTTCAGTCCTAAAGTGATACGTGCTCAGCACACAAAAGTTATTGATCATACCTGAAGCGGAATTTTTCTTGCTCGTTCGCCGCTCTGGACAGTATCCACTGCCGGAAGGCGGCTATTTTACCCAGTTCTGCCTGACTGTCATGACAAACCAGATAAAACGCATTCTTGCTGACCAGAACATCATTAAAAGGGCAAACCAGGCGGCCTGCCTCAATTTCGGACTGTGCCATTACGTTGTTCGCCAACGCAACGCCCTGCCCGTGAATGGCAGCCTGTAACACCATCGCACTGTGGCTAAAAATGGGGCCCTGCTGCACGTTTATATGATTAAGACCTAATTGGCGGGTATAAGTTTGCCAGTCACGGCGAGAAGCATCATGTAAAAGCGTATGCTGCGCCAAATCAGCGGGCGTCTTCAGCGCCTTGTCCCCCGTCAGAAGCAGCGGTGAACAAACCGGCAACAGATATTCTGCGTATAATTTCTCGACGCGCAAGCCCGGCCAGTTACCACGACCATAAAAAATGGCGACATCCACGTCATCTGCCAGTTTGTCTTCCTGGCGATCCACCGCCTGAATTCGGACGTCGATTCCCGGATAAGCTGAGTTAAAGCTTGAAAGTCTTGGCACCAGCCATTGAATGGCAAAACTTGGCAATAGGCTTACCGTGAGTGCGCCTTTTGCACTGCGCGCCTGCAGCTTACGCGTGGCTTCGGTGAGCTGGGAAAAAATCTCTTTAATATCCTGAAAATAGCTCTGGCCTTCTTCAGTCAGGAGTAATGAACGGTTGCGGCGACGGAACAGCTTAAGGCCCAGAAAATCCTCCAGGGACTTGATTTGGTGACTTACTGCGGCCTGTGTCACAAAAAGCTCATCTGCTGCGCGGGTGAAGCTCAGGTGGCGTGCTGCTGCATCAAAAACACGTAATGCATTAAGGGGTGGCAATCGCTTCGACATGGTTATCTGGCTTAGATGTTAACGAGATTTAACATATAGGAAACAACGTTTAACCTATTAGTTTTTTTAATCTGAGCCATTATAATTTGTCCGTTGAGGAACTACCAGCAAATACCTATAGTGGCGGCACTTCCTGAGCCGGAACGAAAAGCTTTTTTTAGAATGCGTGTTCTGAAGGGCTTTTGGCTTACGGTTGTGATGTTGTGTTGTTGTGTTTGCAATTGGTCTGCGATTCAGACCACGGTAGCAACGCTACCAATTTTTCACTTCCTGTACATTTACCCTGTCTGTCCATAGTGATTAATGTAGCACCGCCAATTTGCGGTGCTTTTTTTTGTCCATTTTTTCCCCTCTCCAGCGTGTTTCACCTAACCACCTTGCCCTGCTTCCAAATTTGCGCGACGATCTACGGATCGAAATGAGGAATTCCATGAACGCTTTCAGTCCCGCACACTTTCGCGCACAGTTCCCGGCGCTGGCCGATGCCGGTATATACCTTGATAGCGCAGCAACGGCGCTCAAGCCGCTGGCCGTTATCGACGCCACTACGCAGTTTTACAGCCTGAGTGCAGGTAATGTGCATCGCAGTCAGTTTGCTGAGGCCCAGCGCTTAACTGCACGCTATGAAGCCGCGCGCGACCAGGTCGCACGCCTGATTAATGCCGAAAGCGGGAAAAATATCGTCTGGACGCGAGGTACAACCGAGGCCATCAATATGGTGGCGCAGTGCTATGCGCGCCCGCGGCTGCAACCGGGGGACGAGATCATCGTCAGCGAGGCAGAACATCACGCGAACCTGGTGCCGTGGCTGATGGTTGCGGAGCAAACAGGCGCACGCATTGTAAAGCTCCCGCTGGGGTCAGATTTTCTGCCCGACGTGGCGCGTTTACCTGAGCTGATTACGTCCCGCAGTCGGATATTGGCCCTGGGGCAAATGTCCAACGTTACCGGAGGCTGTCCGGATCTGGCACTGGCTATCGAAATCGCCCACGCCAGCGGTATGGTGGTCATGGTCGACGGTGCACAAGGAATTGTGCATTTTCCGGCCGATGTTAACGCGCTGGATATTGATTTCTACGCCTTCTCAGGCCACAAGCTGTACGGGCCAACCGGTATCGGGGCGTTGTATGGCAAGCCTGAACTGCTGGCGCAAATGACGCCGTGGCTCGGTGGCGGCAAGATGATTACCGAGGTAACCTTCGACGGCTTCAGAACGCAGGACGTGCCTTATCGTCTGGAAGCCGGTACGCCAAACGTGGCAGGCGTCATTGGCCTAAGCGCTGCACTGGAGTGGCTGGCTGAAACGGACGTCGTTCAGGCCGAAAGCTGGAGCCGGGGACTGGCGACGCTGGCAGAAGAAGCGCTAAAAAAACGTCCAGGTTTCCGTTCATTCCGCGTGCAGGATTCCAGCCTGCTGGCCTTTGATTTTGCGGGCGTTCATCATAGCGACATGGTAACGCTGCTGGCCGGATATGGCATTGCCCTGCGCGCCGGGCAGCACTGCGCACAGCCGCTGCTGGCGGCACTTGGCGTCAGCGGTACGCTGCGCGCCTCCTTTGCGCCATACAATACACAAAGCGATGTAGACGCGCTGGTTGCGGCCGTTGACCGCGCCCTTGAATTACTGGTGGATTAATGACTAGCTCTGCTTTAGCCGGACACCCGTTTGGCTCCGTCATCACAGAAGAGACGTTAAAACAGACCTTCGCCCCGCTCACACAGTGGGAAGACAAGTACCGTCAGCTGATCCTGCTGGGTAAACAGCTGCCCGCCCTGTCTGAGGAGCTTAAAGCGCAGGCAAAAGAGATAGCAGGCTGTGAGAACCGTGTCTGGTTGGGGTTTAGCGTATCTGGCGAGAAATTGCATTTCTTCGGCGACAGCGAAGGTCGTATCGTGCGTGGCCTGCTGGCAGTGCTCTTAACTGCCGTGGAAGGTAAAAGCGCGGCAGAACTGCAGGCGCGTTCGCCGCTGGCGCTGTTCGATGAACTGGGGCTTCGCACGCAGCTGAGCGCCTCGCGCAGCCAGGGGCTGACCGCGCTCAGCGAAGCGGTGCTGGATGCCGCACGTCAGGCTCAGGCCTGACGTTCCGCCTTCGCCATCATCTTCTTCAGGGCGTGGGAAACCGCGACAAAACCGAAGGACGCGGTCACCATCGTGGCCGCACCAAAGCCTGAGGCGCAGTCCATTCGTTTTGGTCCTTCTGCCGTGCTTTTCATAGCACACGCCGAACCATCCGCCTGTGGGTAGACCAGCGCCTCGGTGGAGAACACACAGTCTACGCCCAGCTTGCCTTTGCTATTCTTCACAACGTTAAAGTCGCTTTTTAAGCGCTCGCGCAGCCTGGCTGCCAGGGGATCCTGGATGGTTTTTGCCAGGTCGGCCACCTGGATCTGCGTCGGATCGATTTGCCCACCCGCACCGCCGGTGGTGATCAGCGGAACTTTGTAGCGACGGCAGTACGCGATCAGCGCCGCTTTTGGACGTACACTGTCGATGGCATCAATCACGTAGCTGTAGCCTTTGCTCATGTACTCCGCAACATTATCCGCCGTTACAAAGTCATCAATCACCGTCACGCGGCATTCCGGGTTGATCAAACGAATACGCTCCGCCATCACCTCAGATTTTGCCAGCCCAACGTTATCACGCAGAGCGTGGATTTGACGGTTAGTGTTGGTCACGCAGACATCATCCATATCAATCAACGTGATCGCACCAATACCGGTTCTCGCCAGCGCTTCTGCAGCCCAGGAACCAACGCCGCCAATACCCACAACGCAGACATGCGCATCCGCAAACAGCTGCAGGGCTTTTTCACCATATAAACGAGCCGTGCCGCCAAAACGCTGACGCCATGCGTCGCTGATTACCACAGACATAAGACCTCAGATGTAAAAAGGGTGAGGTTCTCCCTCACCCCTGCTCAATAATCTCTATACGGCTCAGAATACCATAATCAGCCGCTGAATACGTTGCCACCGCCAGCGGTTGTCTTCAGCACCCATACACGTCCGTAATGGTTATACCAGCCTGCACGGTGACCAGCATCCGGGCCAATACCCTGATAAATATCGAAGTGCTGGCCTTTGATTGCGCCGCCCACATCCAGTGCCACCATCAGGCGTAACTCGTACTGGCCGTTGAATTTGCCGTTATGATCCAGCAACGGAACTTCCGCAAGTAACGTAGTGCCCGCCGGAATAATCGAACGATCCGACGCCACCGACGCACGGCCAATCAGCGGTACGGCACTTGCCCCTTTTACCGGCGCAAAGTTCTGTGGTTTGAAGAAGACAAACGACGGGTTTTGCTCCAGCAGCTCTCGCACCTCGGCTTCACTGTGTTTTTCACCCCATTCGCGGATCGCCTGCATCGACATATCTTCTTTCTTCACTTCACCTCTGTCGATAAGCACCTTACCAATACTGCGGTAGGCATGACCGTTTTTACCGGAATAGCTGAAGAAGTTAAGCGGTGTACCGTCACCAAAATCGATGTAGCCACTGCCCTGAACATCCATGATGAAGTTATCCATCAGCGAGTTGCTGTAGGCCAGAACGTAATTTTCGCTAAGCGCCCCCGAGTAGATATCGGCACGAGACGGCAGGCGGCCGCGTTTTGGCGGCATACGGTAAATCGGGTACTGGAACTCGCCCTGACGGGAGTGTCGTGCCTGAATCACGGGGGTGTAATAGCCGGTAAACTGGACGTTGCCATAGTTATCAGCCCCTTCCATCTGCCAGGCATCAATACCAAACTGGCGCATATTACGCGTATCGCCCCCCGCGCGCAGCCACTCCTGTACCGCGCTGTAAACATTATTCTGCGAGCCATACAGACGCGGTGACGCATTGCGGATCTGGTAGACCTGCTCGGAGAAATCTCCGGCGTTGATCGGCGCGCCGACGGCATCAGGTTGGTTAACTAAAGAGAAAGGCTGGGATAACTTCCCGTCTTTATACTGTTGACCGCGATCGGTCGGTTTGGAAGAACAGGCCGCCAGAATGGCTACCATTGCGCCCGTCATCAGATACTTCGCCCAACATCCTTTCATTATATCTCGTCTTTAAGTTGCCCATTTCCGCGTGATGAAGATAACAAACCCCCCGTTCTAAAGGAATGGAATCACATGCCCTTTGGCAAATTTTGCGCAAAAAATAGTCCACACGTATCGATGTCGTTCAATTTACATACAAAGTTAATGAATTATGTAAAAAAGGGGTTGCATCACAAACCTAACCGAGTATAGTGCGCATCCACGGACGCGGGGTGGAGCAGCCTGGTAGCTCGTCGGGCTCATAACCCGAAGGTCGTCGGTTCAAATCCGGCCCCCGCAACCAATCAAATTTGAAGAAGAAGTTTCTGCAAAAGCAGAAAGACGGACGCGGGGTGGAGCAGCCTGGTAGCTCGTCGGGCTCATAACCCGAAGGTCGTCGGTTCAAATCCGGCCCCCGCAACCAATCAAATTTGAAGAAGAAGTTTCTGCAAAAGCAGAAAGACGGACGCGGGGTGGAGCAGCCTGGTAGCTCGTCGGGCTCATAACCCGAAGGTCGTCGGTTCAAATCCGGCCCCCGCAACCAACACTTCTTAAAACAATAAACACCCTCAAGGGTGTTTTTTTGTATCTGCAGTTTGTGGATCTGCCGGGCATTCCACCCGGCCAGGAAACTACCCGCGTCGCGCCAGCGTTGCCCCATCTGAGAAATACGCCCGTATCCCTGCCAGTATTGACTCTGCCACTTCCTGCTGGAATGTCGCGGTCTTGAGCTTACGCTCCTCTTCCACGTTACTGATAAATGCAGTCTCGACCAGAATGGACGGAATATCCGGGGCTTTGAGCACCGCAAACCCGGCCTGCTCGACGCTGTTTTTGTGCAGCTTATTAATATTGCCAAGCTTACCCAGTACCGCCTTACCAAACTTCAGGCTGTCGTTGATGGTCAGCGACTGCACCATATCAAACATGGTGTGATCAACATAGCGGTCACCACTTTTGCCCACGCCACCTATCAAATCCGAGGCGTTCTGCGTATCCGCCAGGTATCTCGCTGCGGTACTGGTCGCCCCTTTTGTGGAGAGCGCAAACACCGAGGAGCCGCTTGGCTGACGGCTGGTAAACGCATCTGCGTGGATAGAGACGAACAGATCCGCACGCTGCTTTTGTGCTTTCGCCACGCGAACCTTCAGCGGAATAAAGATATCTTCATTGCGCGTCATATAGGCCCGCATGTTGCCTTCTTTCTCAATTAACGCCTTCAGACGACGCGCAATTTGCAGTACTACGTCTTTTTCCCGGGTACGATATTTGCCGATCGCTCCGGAGTCTTCGCCTCCGTGTCCAGGATCAAGCATGATCACAATGGGGCGATCGCGCCCTGCTTTGCCCGGCTTCGGGCCGCTTTGTGCTGGCGGAACCTGACTCTCAAGATCGCCTTTGTTGTAGTCTTCCAGCAATGCGAGGAGCGGATCCTGAATATCCGTTGCATTCGCCGGGTAGAGATCCATCACCAGCCGCTCTTTAAACGCCGCGACAGGCGCAAGTGCAAACAGCTGCGGTTTCACATTCTGCTTCAGCTCAAACACCATCCGCACCGTTTGCGGATCAAACTGCCCAACGCGCGCTGATTTGATAAACGGATCATCACCACGGATCTGCGCCGCCATCCCTTTCAGGACGGAATTCAGGTTTACGCCTTCGAGATCCACCACGATCCGTTCCGGATTGCTGAGCGCAAACTGCTTATATTTCAGCACCCGATTAGATTCTACCGTTACGCGCGTATAGGTTGACGACGGCCAGACACGCACCGCCACCACCTGACTTGTGGCAGCAAGACCTACCTGGCTGACGCTAAGCAACCACATCGCCCCTGCCCCTTTTAACAGGCGGCGACGGCTTATTGCTGAATTGGATCCCGACATGCTTCTCCCGAGCAAGAAATCTTATAAATACACAAAACGCCCAAATTGACCGAAAACTTTAACGAATGGCGCATAAACTGTCATCTATAAAAGGGTAAACATTCATACGTTAACGCACGCTTTACTTATAAATTTCTGTGCTTCGCCGAAAATTTAGACTTGCACACACGAACACAATCGAATAAAAATACACAAATTACGAATAAACATTCACTAAGGGTTGTCTCATGGTAAAGGAACGTAGAACCGAGCTGGTTCAGGGATTTCGCCATTCTGTTCCCTATATCAATGCCCATCGGGGAAAAACGTTTGTCATCATGCTCGGTGGCGAAGCGATAGAACATGAAAACTTTTCCAGCATTGTCAATGACATCGGCCTGCTGCACAGCCTCGGCATCCGGTTGGTTGTGGTGTATGGTGCTCGCCCGCAAATTGATGCCAACCTGGCGGCCCATCACCATGAGCCGATTTACCATAAGCATACCCGCGTCACGGATACCAAAACCCTTGAGCTGGTGAAACAGGCTGCGGGTCTGCTGCAGCTGGATATTACTGCCCGCCTGTCGATGAGCCTGAACAATACACCGCTGCAGGGCGCACATATTAACGTTGTCAGCGGCAACTTCATCATCGCTCAGCCACTCGGTGTGGATGATGGTGTGGACTATTGCCACAGCGGTCGCATTCGTCGTATCGATGAAGAGGCGATCCACCGTCAGCTGGACAGCGGAGCCATTGTCCTGATGGGGCCAGTGGCCGTTTCCGTAACGGGTGAAAGCTTCAACCTCACGTCAGAAGAGATCGCCACCCAGCTGGCTATCAAGCTAAAGGCCGAAAAAATGATTGGCTTCTGCTCTTCGCAAGGGGTCGTGAACGACGAAGGGGTGATTGTGCCGGAACTCTTCCCCAATGAAGCCCAGGCCCGCGTGGAAGAACTGGAGACAGAAGGTGATTATCACTCAGGTACCGTCCGTTTTTTGCGTGGCGCAGTAAAAGCCTGTCGCAGCGGCGTGCGTCGTAGCCACCTGATTAGCTATCAGGAAGATGGCGCTCTGTTACAGGAACTGTTCTCCCGTGATGGTATTGGTACACAGATCGTCATGGAGAGTGCCGAACAGATCCGCCGTGCCACCATCAACGATATCGGTGGCATTCTGGAGCTGATCCGCCCGCTGGAACAGCAAGGTATTCTGGTTCGCCGCTCCCGTGAACAGCTGGAAATGGAGATCGACAAATTTACCATCATCCAGCGCGATAACCTGACTATTGCCTGTGCTGCGCTCTACCCATTCCCGGAAGAGAAGATTGGTGAAATGGCCTGCGTTGCCGTACACCCTGACTACCGCAGCTCTTCACGCGGTGAAATGCTGCTGGAGCGAGTAGCAGCCCAGGCGCGCCAGATTGGCCTGAGTAAGCTGTTCGTGCTGACCACTCGCAGTATTCACTGGTTCCAGGAGCGCGGCTTCACGCCGGTGGATATTGATTCACTGCCGGAAAGTAAGAAAGAGATGTACAACTACCAGCGCCGCTCCAAAGTGCTGATGGCGGACCTGGGATAATACGACGCCCTCACCGTCCGGTGAGGGTCTACCCTTAAACCGCTTCGAATATCGCGCTTAAGCCGCTTCGGCGCTCCGTCCGGGTGGCAATCGCCTGTACCAGCACGCGTTCATCGGTATACAACGATAACCGCTGGCGTGCGCGGGTTATGGCGGTATAAATCAGCTCACGCGTGATCACCGGCGAGAGCTGGGTCGGCAGGATCAGCGCCGCGTGGTTGAATTCAGAGCCCTGAGATTTGTGTACCGTCATCGCCCATGCTGTTTCATGCTCAGGCAGGCGGCTTGGCTGAACGGATTTCACGCTGCCATCCGGCATCAGGAACCAGGCGCGCAGCCCCTGTCCACGGTCAAGCGCAATCCCGATATCCCCGTTAAACAACCCCAGCGCACTGTCGTTGCGGGAAATCATTACTGGCCGCCCTTCATACCAGCGAGAGTGTGGCACCCGGGTGATTTTACGTTTCTGCGTAAGCAGCTGCTCCAGCCTGTCGTTCAGGCCGCTTACGCCAAACGGTCCTTCCCTTAGCGCGCACAGAAGCTGGTATTCACCAAATGCGGCAATAACCTGCTCAGGTGTATTGTGCTTTTGGACACACGTCAGGAAATGCTGATACCCCTGCAGGGCATCATCCAGCATCGCCTGATACTCTTCCCCGGTTTGCAGCGATTTTTTCTCGATATCGGTGAAGGTGCCGTCAAACACCGCACGCGTGGCATGGCGATCGCCGCGGTTTACCGCCGCCGCCAGTTGACCAATCCCGGAGTCACTCCCGAAGCGGTAGCTTTTTTGTAGCAGGCACAGGCTGTCACGCAGCGCGCCAGCCTGCGGGCTGCGCTCGCCTTCCAGCACGCATCCTGTTAACCGCGATAACTCTTTTGCCCGCTCAGCGGTATAACCCTGGCTTGCGTAAGTGCAGATATCCCCCAGCACCGCACCGGCCTCTACGGAGGCAAGCTGGTCGCGGTCGCCGAGGAAAATGACACGAGCGTGAGGTGGCAGGGCGTCAATCAATCGCGACATCATTGTCAGGTCGATCATTGAGGCTTCATCCACCACCAGCACATCCAGATGCAGCGGGTTTCCGGCATGGTAACGCAGGCGCTGGCTACCGGGCTGCGCGCCGAGCAACCGATGCAACGTGCTGGCTTCACCAGGGAAAAGCGCCAGCTGAGCCTCAGTGAGCGGCAGTTTTTGCAGCGCACCACCTAATGACTCCGTCAGACGAGCTGCGGCTTTTCCGGTCGGCGCGGCCAGACGAATACGACACTTTTGCTCACCAGATAGCTGAATCAGCGCGGCGAGCAGTTTTGCCACAGTGGTCGTTTTACCCGTCCCCGGGCCGCCAGAAATCACCGAGATCCGCCGCGTTAATGCCACGGCGGCCGCCACTTTCTGCCAGTCAGTGGCTTCCTGCGAAGTAAACAGAGTATCCAGCGTTTGCCGGAGATGCGCCTCATCACAAGGAAGTGGAGCATTGCTCTCGCTGAAGAAGCGGGCAACCGTCAGTTCATATTGCCACATCCGGTTAAGGTATAAACGCTCATCAATCAGGACGAGCGGCGTCTGGGTATCTCCCCTGCTCACGGCAGGTGAACTCAGCAATACCGCCTGCCAGTCCAGCGTATTACCGAGCAGGGCGAAGCAGGATTGCAGCACCGGAGGCGTTTTTTCATCAATGTCCAGACGCGAAAGCGGCAGGCAAACGTGCCCCTCACCCGCGTCTTTACTGAGGATTGCGGCTGCGAGCATCACGGCAGGCTGCGCGCCTGCAACCATCATGGCGAACTGCGCGTCAAGAGGACGCAGTAATCGTTGCTCTACTGCTTCCAGCAATAATTCCGGCATCGTCATGCCACCACCTCCGTGTTTGCCGCAAATACGCTATCCATCTTTTCAATCAATGCCACATCCGGACGCGTACGAAAAATACCCGAACCCGGATCAGCAGCATCTACCCCGCGCAGGAACAGGTAGATCACCCCACCAAAATGCGCTTCGTAGCGGTAATCGGCAATGCGATGGCGCAGGTAGCGATGCAGCGCCAGGGTGTATAACTGGTATTGCAGGTCGTAACGATGCATTTGCATGGCTGATGCCATCGCCTGTTGGGTATAGGCCTCGCTGTTTTCACCAAGCCAGTTCGATTTGTAATCCAGCAGGTAGTAACGCCCTTCGTGGCGGAACACCAGGTCGATAAACCCTTTCAGCATTCCCTGAACCTGGCGGAAATTGAGCGGCGGGCAACCCGCTGACAACGGATCGTGTTCGCGGATCAGCTCATCAAGCACATCGGCCTTAAGAGGACTGGCTATAGGAAGATAAAACTCCATCTCAACCTGCTTATTTTTGGCCGTCAGCTGGTTCAGAGAGAAGCCCTGCTCCGTGAGCGGTGCCTGCAAAATAGCCTTTACCCAGTCGGTAAGAACCGGTTGCCATTGCGCATCATAACCGCCACTTTGCAGCATCTTCAGCACCCACTCCTCAGAGAGAGGCTGGGTGAAATCCAGTTCTTCAAACAGGCTGTGCAAAAATGTTCCCGGCGACGCACCGCGCGGAAATTGATGGGGTGTCAGTGCCGGTTCATCAGGCACGCTACCGGTACCTGCGGCATCCACATCCAGTTTTGGCATCAGATCCTGCGCGATGCTCTGTCCGTGCTGTTGTAAACCGGAGTAGCTGGTGACGCGCCAGTCATCAGCAATGGTTCGCACAATCTGCCGGGCGCTGAGCTCAGATCCACACTGCTCTGGCATCTGCCAGCGGCTATTATCTGGCGACGATGGAATTTGCAGGGCAATATGGTCGCCACAAAGCGATTCAATGCACAAACGCAGCCCTGCGGCATCTTTTGGCTCGCCGAGCTGGATAAGCCGCCCCAACGCACTCAAATGAAAATCGCTCTCCCCTGTTTTCTCGCCACGACGGCGGAACAACGGCGCAATACCCAGGCTGCAGTGCCAGACGGAGCGGGTCAGCGCCACATAGAGCAGGCGTAAATCTTCTGCCAGGCGTTCGGCTTCTGCCAGTTCGACGCTGGAGTCGGCTTGACTGAGATCGAGCACCGCTTCAAACGAATCACGATCGTGGTAAAACGCCTGATCCTGTACGCGATAATTGGCGATGAACGGCAACCAGACCAGCGGATATTCCAGCCCTTTCGATTTGTGAATTGTGACGATTTGCACCAGGTGTTTATCGCTCTCCAGGCGCATCTGCTGGCTGGACGCGTTGCTGTTTGGATCGGCGATTTGCTGCGACAGCCAGCGCACCAGAGCGTGTTCACTCTCCAGCTGCGTACCCGCTTCCTGCAACAGTTCGCTGATATGCAAAATATCGGTAAGACGACGTTCACCACCTGCCGTCGCGAGCATATTTTCCGCGATGTGCCGCTGCGCTATCAGCTCGCGTAGCATCGCCATTACGCCACGTTTTTGCCAGCACTCCCTGTAGTGGACAAACTCTTCCACCACAGCATCCCAGGCGGTTTCATTGCTATTGAGCGCATCAATGTCACGCGCGTTCAACCCCAGCACAGAGCTGGCCAGCGCGCTACGAAGTGTACTTTCACGCTCAGGAGCCAGCACGGCCTGGAGCAGCCACAGCATCTCCTGGGCCTCCAGCGTTTCAAAGACGCTATCCCGGTTTGAGAGATAAACAGATGGGATGTTCAGCAACGTCAGTGCATCGCGGATCAGCGCTGCCTCCTGGCGGCTACGCACCAGCACCGTGATATCCGATGCTTTCACAGGAGTCGGGTCATCCCCTTTCCACAAAACCGCATCGCCACGTGCGCCAGCACTGAGCCAGTCGCGGATTTGCGCGGCACAGTGCTGCGCCATCGCATTTTGATAGTCAGCAACACCGAAACCTTCGCCATCCAGCAACCAGAAGTTCATCGCAGGCTGCACGACTCCATTGAATTCAAAGCGCAGGGCGGTATTTTTCGCGGCGGATTTCACGGGCTGAAAAGGAATCTCCCGGAACATAAATGCCGCATCCATACGGCTGAATAACGCATTGACGCTCTCAACCATACCCGGGGATGAGCGCCAGTTAGTGTCCAGCGTGTAGTGGGCATCAACTTCACTGCGGGCTTTCATATAGGTGAAAATATCGGCACCACGGAAGGCATAGATGGCCTGCTTAGGATCGCCAATCAGCAACAGTGCGGTGTCGGGCTGTTGCCGCCAGATACGGCGGAAAATACGGTACTGTTGGGGATCGGTGTCCTGAAATTCGTCAATCATCGCCACCGGGAAACGGGCACGGATAGCGGCGGCAAGCGCTTCGCCATTTTCACTGCACAGCGCCGTATCCAGACGGCTCAGCATATCGTCAAAGCCCAGTTCTCCCCGGCGACGTTTCTCACGCGCTACAGCCTCGCGGATCTCCGTCATGGCGCGAGTGATCATCAGGTCGTTGAGGGTTAATGGCGCTGACAACAAGGCCTCGATGGCAACAAACAGAGGATGCTCCGGGACAACGCCATCGGTTTTGGTACGCTCAAGAAGAAAACGCTGAGAGAATTTTTCCAGTGCATCCGGGAGCTGATAGCCGCGCGTCTCCTCCTGCGCCCAGGCGCTGATCTTGTCGATCCATTTGCCCTGGTTACCGCGGTTAAATTTGCGCCTGTCGATCCCGGAATTTTCGATGATCGCCTCAACCTCGCCGGCTGACTCATTCCATTTTTGCTTTAAGGCGGCAATTTGCGCGACGATCTTTTCATGGCGTGAGGCCAGCGTTTCATCCGCTGGTGGCGGGGATTTAATAACCGGTGCTTCCCCCTGCAGATAACGGTCAATGGCGCGTAAAAGATCTTCCGGGCCTTTCCACAACGCGTGAACCGCTTCGGCAATATCGCGAGGCAATGGATAGCAATGACGACGCCAGAAATCTGCGCAGGCCTGATAGCGAAGCTCAGACTCATCTTCAATGAGCTGTTGTTCGAACAGCATGCCGGATTCAAACGCATTCAGGCTCAGCATGCGCTGACAAAAGCCGTGGATAGTGAAGACCGACGCTTCGTCCATTTGCCGCTCAGCCAGTAGCAGCCAGTGGGCTGACTGTTGCTTATCGGCAATCTCTTCCAGAAGGCTCGCGTAAAGAGGGTTATCCGTACTCTGGCGCAGACAGGCGATGCGCAGCTCATGAATATTGGTACGAATACGGCCGCGTAGCTCGGCGGTGGCGGCCTCGGTAAAGGTCACCACCAGCAGCTCTTCCACGCTTAACGGGCGCGGAAACGCTGCATTACCGCCGAGCCCTAACAGCAGACGCAGATAGAGCGCGGCAATGGTGAAGGTTTTTCCTGTTCCCGCTGAGGCTTCAATCAATCGTTCACCCTGCAGAGGTAAACGTAAGGGATCAAGGGACTCAGCGGTATCGGTCATTCTTTCTTACTCCAGGGCATAGATTGCTGCAAGGCACTGACGCTCTTCCAGATCTTCCAGCCTTTCGGGTTAACGTATTCCGTTTTCCCACTCTGGCTACCGGAAACCTGAGACAGTATGGCCATTCCCTGCGGTTTAACCACCGCCTGATGGAAGAAATCGGCAACCTTCTGAGGCGTCAGCTGTTTTATCTCGGCCACTACTTTATCACGCGAATCAAAATTCAGATTACCGCGATCAAAATCTTTGCTCAGCTGGGACGCTTCTTCACCCAGCGTCTGTGGCGGCTGCATCACCTGTGCGATAACGGCCTGCTGGATCTGAGCAAACTCTTCTGGCTTCATGGCACGCAGTTTTTCCTCCGCTTTCGGGAAGAAAGCCTGGTAACGCTGCCAGAGATAAGCAGGCTGCTTATCGCTACTTTGCAACAGGAAACCAAGCCCCCACTGACGACCCACGTTTATAGAGAATGCAAAGACCGCGTAGCCAAGCTGCTCTTCCGTGCGCAGCTGGTTGTAGAACCACGGTTGAACAATTTGTCCCAGCACAGCGCTCTGGGCTGAACTGGCAAATTCACCATAACCTTTAGGCACAAACACCGCCGCCAGTGCCGAATCCGTGCTGTTTCCCGCTTTTTCAAAAATCACATTCTGTTTTTTCTCAACCAGCACGTCCTGGTTGCGGCACCACTCTTTACCTTTTGAACCCAGCTGCGCACGCACGTTCTGCGCCAGCGTTTTGGCCTGTTCCTCACTCATGTTCCCGACAATCAGGAACTCAGGACGGGTATTGATTTTCAGCGAGTCACGGTAATCCAGCACATCTTTTAACGAGATGGATGGCAGAAGCGCGCGGCGTTCTTCGCGCTGGAAATACGGAATTTGGGACAGCATCTGTACCGGCATTATCGCCTGATCGTAAGCTTTACCCTTCTCCGCAGAGTCCATCATCTGCGCATACCATGACTTGGCCTGCTCAAGCTGCTCTTCTGTCGGCGTATAGCTAAAATAGCCTTTCAACAACGCCTGGAAGAGCTGCGGCAAACGCTGGGTATAACCGTTTGCATTGACCATCAGACCGTTGTTCGCGTTGGTCGAGAAACTAATTCCCCCCACGGAGGCCTGATTGCTGAGCTGATCGAGCGCGATACCCGCCAGATAGTCATTAAGTGCAAACATCACCTGATTTTTGGCACTGTCCATCGCTTTTGGATTACGCAGAACGACGCTGACATCAGCCTTTGGCTCACTCGCAAAATAACGGCTTGGGGTGTAGACCACACGCAGCGTCGGCTCATCAATGATAAGTTCCGGGTGCGGATAGTCTTTCGTCGTTTTGATCAGCGAGAAATCATCCGGGATGTAGGGGTTCAGTTCCGGCAACTTCAGCGCGATCTCTCCGGCTTTTTTCTGCCAGTCCGCGAAGGTTTGTGGGCTGATTTTATCAACCTGATAAGGGGCATCCACGAAATAAGCCGTTTTGTTATGCGGCTCGTTCGGACTGATGTACCAGATACGGGCGTTCTGTGGAGTCATCATTGCCAGACGCGCTTTCACCGCCTCGGCGTCATACTGATCGGCAATATTAACTGCGTCCAGCGTGTGTTCCACCGGCACACGGATCATGGTATCCGCCAGCCATTCCACGTAGTCCATATCACGCGTGATAGACGGGTAACGGAAATCGAGATCCAGCACATGTGCCAGCTCGTCAAAATAACGTTTATCGACACCTTTATCGCGCAGCAAAGAGAGGTAGCTGAAGATCGCCGCGACCACGTCATCACGGTGCGCCAGCCCTTTATCCGTCAGGGTTGCGGAAATCGCCAGCACACCACTGTTGCCGTTCACGACAGGATCGGAGTCAGCACGAATTCCTTCCACCAGCCCCTGTTTTTGCAGCCAGTCAGAAAGTGTACCCGGGCTCCGGTTACCAATAAGGTAAGTCACCAGTTCATCGGTTTTACTGCGAAATTTCGCCGTGTTGTTATCAATGCGGAATTCAACGCGCAACACTTTACGCGGCAATGCCGGAACGTAGTGGATAACGATCCCTTTTTGCGCGTCAGTCACCACCGGCACGTTAATCTGCGGCTGGTCTATGTTTTTATTCGGTACCCGGCCAAATGTCTGCGCCGCCATGCTGGCCAGCTCAGGCAACGGTTTGTTGCTGTAAATAACCGCTTTCATCAGGTTGGCGGAATAGTATTTGTCGCGGAATGCGTGCAGAGCATCAAGCACCGGGCTGTTTGGTTTATCGCTCAGGGTATCGAGGTTACCACCGGAAAAACGTGAGCCTGGGTGTGCCGGGTTGATGGTTTCAGCGCTGACCTGCGCCATGCGCATACCGTCTCGCGTGCGGGCCAGGGTCAGCTCGGCATTGACGGCATTGCGTTCACGGTCAGCATATTTTTTATCCAGCAGTGGCGCAGCAATAGAATCCGCCAGACGGTCAACCGCACCTTCCAGCGCATCATTTTCAACTTCGAGGTAAAACGCCGTGCGATACGGTGCCGTACTGGCGTTGTGGCTACCGCCATGCATTTTCAGAAATTCGGACAGGCTATCCGGCTGTGGGTATTTTTTTGACCCCATCAGCGTCATATGTTCGAGATAGTGCGCCAGCCCAGGATGGGTTTCCGGATCTTCCAGGGACCCAATCGGCACAACTAACGCCGAGAGCGATTTTACCGCCTGCGGATCGGAAACCAACAGCACAGTCATCCCGTTATCAAGGCGAATAGCCTGATACTGGCGGGTATCTTTTTCGCTCTTACGGATAGTTTCCTGGACGGGTTGCCAACCGGAGTCTGCCTGAGTGATGGGAGCCCAAAGGGCGACAAACAAAACAAACGCTTTCAACAAGGTGCTGCCTGGCATTACGACCTCTTTATCACGGCTACATCATTAACAAACTGCGTGCTGGACGCGCCAGCATCTCTTTCTTTGGGTACATCAGTCCGTGATAAGAAGTGCATAATAAATGAACACCCCATACTGTGCAATTTTTATACAGCACTCAGGACTGATTAAATTTAAACAACGGTAACAGGTAACGTTGTGCCTCTTCTGTGATGGCTCTGAAGGATCCCGGCTCAAGCGTTCGCCATAAACGTTGATACCAGACATCTTCCCCCTCACCACGTACCATCATGTTGCCTTCATAGGCCTGCACAAATTTACTCCGTGCTTTTTGCAGCGAAGCGTCATCCGTTAACATGGCATCATTCTGCACGTCATAACAGTTTTTTATCCACGCGCCACCACTTTCCGGCAGCAACAGCAGAGGTTTGTTCATCCCCTGACGGTAACCTTCTATATACAGTGACAAATAGCGTAACGCCTGCTCAGGCTCCATCGGCGGGAAACGCCATTCGCCCTCTTTACGCACAAAAATCCGGCTTTCACCTTTATGGCCGCCAGCGCTGTAGACAAGATGTTCGAGCCAGAGTTGCAAACCTTGTGAAACGCTGAGCATAGAGGGCCGCCAGCGCAAAAGCCCATCCGGCTGAACCTGACTCAGCCAGCCCGTTAGCTGCACACCGTTACAGTCGAGATCGATTTCAATGCTTTTTCCAGGCTGTCGGCATTCAATCACGCGGTCAGCAAGCGCCTTCATCTCCTGCCACTGTACATCCCAGGCAATTTCCCCGAACGCGCCGTAAGGCAGCTGCCCCGCTGCCCGATAGCGACGAAACAGCCTGTCGGCATCTTCCTGTTCAACCAGTGCATTCAGCAGCTGGAGGTTTAACTGATAACGCTCCAGCCCTTCAAGGGTGAAGGGTTCTGCATCAGGAATTTCGCTCTCTTCAGAACGGAAGCTGACCTGTAATCGTTGCTGGAAGAAGGCACGTACCGGGTGTGCCCAAAAACGCTGCAGTTGCTCAAAGGTCAGCATTTCAATGACGAGAGGTTCAAGCTCCTGAATAAAATCGCTATGCGCCCTCCCCTCATTCTTCGCCGCCGGGAGCCACTCGCTGGCATAGCTCTGATATTCACTGGCTACATAGTTCGCCGGATCAAACGGCATACGAGTATGACAACAGGTGATGTGCGCTTTCACCCGCTGCTCACTTTCATCACAGTTACGCTGTTCATCGCCCGGTAAATAGTGGCTCTGCCCAATATAGTCCACCAGCTCCTGTACCAGAACAGACGGAAAACGTTCGCTGTTGTCCTGAATCGAACGGCCAATATAGCTGATATACAGCTTGCTCTGAGCGGAAATGAGCGCCTCAAGGAAGAGATAGCGGTCATCATCACGACGGCTACGGTCACCTCGTTTTGGTGTTGGACTCATCAGGTCAAAGCCCAGCGGAGGTAATGCTCGCGGATAAACACCGTCATTCATACCGAGCAAACACACCACTTTGAACGGAATAGAACGCATGGGCATCAGGGTGCAAATATTGACAGGCCCGGCAAGGAAACGCTGGCTGATACGCTCCTGGTCGAGACGTTGGGTCAGCTCGTCGCGCAGCAGTGACAAAGGCACGGTCCCGGTATAGTACGAACTGACACCTTCATCAACAATCGCCTGCCACTGCTTTTCAATAAGCGCCATCGCCGCTTCGGTTTCACTGTCCGGCAGGAAGAAATCATTGAGCAAATCCCTACAAACCGGGAGCCACTCCTCAAGCTGACGAGGCTGCATCAGCTCACGCCGCCAACGGTTTAGCTGCATCAGCAACGACGCCAGATGGCCGACCAGATCAGCGATTAGCCCGCTGGACTCATCGTATGGCAGTACTTCATTCCACTCTCCCTGGCTGCTTTCCATCGCATAGCCCAGCAGCATTCGCGTCAAACCAAAGTGCCAGGTGTGCTGACCCGTTGGCGGAAGCTCAAACTCCTGCACGTTATCGTCATCTATTCCCCAGCGTACACCAGACTCATTCACCCACTGGCGAAGGTAGCGTAACCCCTCTTCGTTGATGTTGAAGCGTGCGGCCAGCACAGGCACATCCAGCAGAGCCAGCACATCTTCAGAGATAAACCGGCTGTCCGGCAGTGACAGCAGGCTGACAAATGCCTGCAGTACCGGGTGAGACTGACGCGCACGACGGTCAGAAATGGCGTAAGGCAGATATCGCTCGCCTGTCGCACTGCCAAAAACAGCCTGAATAAAGGGGCTGTAGCTATCGATGTCTGCCACCATGACCACAATGTCACGCGGCGTCAGCTCAGGATCGTCCTGCAACATGGCCAGCAGTTGGTCGTGCAGGATCTCAACTTCACGCTGCGGGCTATGGCAAACATGCACAGTGATACTGCGATCGTCAGGATCCAGCTTCCGCTTACCGTCACTGTGTTCAAATTCTTTGACCGTCACGCCCATGACCGCACGGTTTTCCAGATCCAGAATGTCCAACTGAATATTGTGCAGCAGGCTGTCCGGGGGGATCTCAACAAACGCGTCCACATCACCTTCGCCTGACGAGGTAATGTCAGAGAGCATATGAATATAGTCGCGCCCCAGTTTGCCCCACGAGGCAAGCAGCGGGTTCGGCAGGTTCTGAATGCCGTTTTCATCGAAAAGCTGCGCGGCGGTCGCACTGTCTTTAAACAGCGGGACGGAACGTTCTTCAAAGAGCCGTCGACGCTGCCGGGTCACCAGCCGCGAAAACCAGCGCTGATCCTGAATATCACCCCAGTAGTGGCGGCAGGGATTGGTAAAGAGAATATGGATATCAATATGTTTACCCAGCGCTTTTAGCGCGTCCAGATAGACCGGAGGTAAAGCCGAAATACCACAGATAAACACGCGTGACGGGAGATTGTCAGGCCGCTCAGATGCGTTTTCCAGTATTGAGATAAACCGTTGATACAGGTTGGCACGGTGCCACTTTGGCTGGCCGAGCGTCTCCGTATATTCCACCAGCGCTTTCCACAACGGTGCCTGCCAGATTTGCGCGTCTGGTAATCCTTCCACCAGCGCCCCCGTTTCCCAGCTTGTCAGCCATTCCGGGCGGTACACTAAATACTGGTCATAGAGATCAGCGGTACGCGATGCCAGCTGGAACAGCTTGCGCTTATCGGTATCGTCATTGAGATAGTGGCGCAACATGGTGAATTCATCGCGTGTCAGCATACCTGGCAGCAGAGCCATCAGCTTCCAGCTCATACTTTGCTTGTTGAACGCACTCTGCTCAGGAATGTCCGGCAGTACACGGACGAACATCTCCCAGATAAAGCTTGCTGGCAGCGGAAAATCAATGTTCGCCGCAATGCCAAATTTCCGGGAAAGCGACATCTGCAGCCACTGCGCCATACCGGTGCTCTGCACCAGCACCATTTCTGGCTCAAAAGGATCGTCAAGCCGCTCGCGCTCAACGATAAATTCCATCAGCGCTTCCAGCACATCCAGACGATTTGAGTGGTAGACCCTTAACATAGACGCTCCCGACTACTGGCTGACCGGGCAATGCAGACGCGTCATCTCACCGCGTCGTCCCAGAGGAGAAATAAGTGTAACTGTGATGCTGACACATCCGGACTGTATTGTCTGCACCCGGTTTATCTGCCAGCCGCCTGGCAGAACAGTGGTACCCAACTGTGTCTGGTTCCAGGCGTGGTGCCAGAGCTGGCGATATTGATTAAACATGGTGAACCGGGCTGCCAGCGCCCGGTGATAACCAGACAGTGCCGTCACAATCGTCACCAGCAGCATCATCGCCAGCAATACTTCTACCATGCTAAATCCCTTTTCTTTGTTCAGGGTAACTGACATAGCGCCTTTTCCTTGAGCGGGCAAAAATCACTCCAGCCGTGAACTGCAAAACGTATACGTCCTTCAGCAACCTCCCCTCCACGCCACAACAGCAGGCCATTGCTTCCGGCAATAAGCAAAACTCGCGCCTCGCTCAGCAAACGCAGGCAGACACGCCACGTCTGTACCTGCTTGCACTGGACCTCTGGCTGTAACGCCCAGCGTTGAACGCGCCCCCACTCCAGCGCTGACTGCACAGAAGCCTGCTGTTGAATCGAGCGGCTTTCGCCGCCAACCAGCGCGCTAAAGGATGTCAGTTGCTGATTAAAGCCGGAGAGGATCAACGTGCCAGGCACCAGCAAAAGCAGAACCAGCGCCAGTGACGACATCCCACGCTGACGGTTCATAAGTTAAACCCCGTAACGCTATAGTTAACCTGGTAAGGTACACCCTGCTTACCTGTGCGGATGGCGGCCAGTTCAATATTCAGCTGCGGCGCAAAACCGGAGTGTTCAACGCGACTCACCGCAAACTGCTGGATCACAACGCTGCCAGGATCCGTCAATTTTTCCCATCCTTTCCCCTCGCAAGAGGTTGCACCACGCAAAGTTTCCAGCGCTCCGGATCCCAGACGAAACCCCGTACTCTCGGGTTCCGACGAAGAGGTATCCCAGTGACCGTTGCTGTTTGCATCCCACTGCACAATCACGCAACTTCCCTGCTCTCCAATCACCAGAGCTTGCCCCTCACAGCTTCCCGCACAATATCCCGCACGCTGGAGCTGTTTGCCGATGGAAAAAAGGCGTTGCCAGACCTCCTCTTCAAGATCCCGCTGGCCTGATTGCAGTAATGTAGCCCGCTGTAATCCGGGTAAAAAGCGCGATGCACTTAACAACAAAAGGCTACTGATTGCAGTGGCAATCAGGACTTCTGTAAGCGAGAAACCGTGTTGGTTCATCGACATAAACGTTCTCCTGCACTACTGCACATCCTGATACGCCCCCCATTTGAGACGGTAATCAACCATTCCCCCGCCCGGCTTTGTACCCGTACTCGTCCCGCCCAGGCCGTATCCCTTAACCCATAAAATCCTAATGAGGGTGTTATCTCGCTTACCGTGATATCAGGCCAGAGCATTCTGAACACAAAAGGGCTACTTTTCTCGCAACCCTGCACGACAGAACTCATTAAACAGATACGTTCCCCATCCTGTTGAAGTGTGATCAGGTGATCGCGGTTATGCCGGTTTGCATCGTTGCGCAGGAATACCAGGTAATCACGTACCTGTCCGGCTGTTTGCCACAGCCGCTGCTGCCGTTGCCAGCGGTCCCAGCCATACAGCCCTGAGGCACTAAGAATAACGACCAGCGAGATGGCGACCAGGGTTTCGATAAGCGTAAAGCCGTTCTCTTTTTTCATGCCGGAAGTGTGGCGAAGGACGGGAAACGTGACGAGTTGTAAATCAGGGCTTTACGAGCCGTTATCCAGAGAATGTTATCGGTTGCAGGACGTTGCATTATTTCTGGATGCAGCCCCGAAAAACAAAGCAGAGGCGAAAAAAAACCGGCGCTAAAAAGCACCGGTTGTGTGAGTATTTGCCGTATCAGATAGCAACGGGCGCTTTGATGCCAGGATGCGGGTCGTATCCTTCAATTTCAAAATCATCAAAGCGGTAATCGAAGATCGATTCCGGCTTACGTTTGATAACCAGCTTCGGCAGTGCGCGCGGTTCGCGGGTCAGCTGAAGATGCGTCTGTTCCATGTGGTTGCTGTACAGGTGGGTATCGCCACCCGTCCAGACAAAATCACCCACTTCCAGGTCACACTGCTGTGCCATCATATGAACCAGCAACGCATAGCTGGCAATGTTAAACGGCAAGCCGAGGAACACGTCGCAGGAGCGCTGATAGAGCTGGCAAGAGAGTTTGCCGTCAGCCACATAAAACTGGAAGAACGCATGGCACGGTGCCAGCGCCATTTTATCCAGTTCACCCACGTTCCAGGCAGAAACGATAATACGGCGCGAGTCCGGGTCGTTTTTCAGCTGGTTCATCACGGTGGTGATCTGGTCAATATGGCGGCCATCAGGCGTTGGCCATGCACGCCATTGCTTACCGTAAACCGGGCCCAGGTTACCGTTTTCATCTGCCCATTCGTCCCAGATAGAGACATTGTTTTCATGCAGATAAGCAACGTTGGTATCGCCTTGCAGGAACCAGAGCAGTTCATGAATGATCGAGCGCAGGTGGCAGCGCTTTGTCGTCACCAGTGGGAAGCCTTCTTGCAGATTGAAGCGCATCTGGTGGCCAAAAATGGAGAGCGTGCCGGTGCCGGTACGGTCATTTTTCGGCGTGCCCTCATCGAGCACTTTTTTCATCAATTCAAGATACTGTTTCATGGTTCCTCAGGAAAGTTGTTGCTGTGAGCGACGACGATACGCCCAAATCATCATAATGACACCCGCTACGATCATCGGAATGGAGAGGATCTGCCCCATACTGATGTACTGAACCCACTCGCCAGTAAACTGCGCATCCGGCTGGCGGAAGAACTCGACGATGATACGGAACGCACCGTAGCCAATCAGGAACAGGCCGGAGACAGCCCCCATTGGACGCGGTTTGCGGATAAACAGATTCAGGATGATAAACAGCACCACGCCTTCCAGTACCAGCTCATAAAGCTGGGACATATGGCGCGGCAGAACGCCGTAGGTATCGAAGATGGATTGCCACTCAGGGTGAGATGGTAACAGTGCCATGTCCTCTGCGCGGGAGCCAGGGAACAGCATAGTGAAGGAAACGCTCGGATCGACACGCCCCCACAGTTCGCCATTAATGAAGTTGCCCAGACGACCCGCACCAAGACCAAATGGGATCAGCGGAGCAATAAAATCAGAGACCTGGAAGAAGTTGCGTTTGGTACGTTTGGCAAAAATCACCATGACCAGGATCACGCCAATCAGGCCGCCGTGGAAGGACATACCGCCATCCCAGACGCGGAACAGATAGAGCGGATCGCTCAGGAACACCGGGAAGTTATAGAACAAAACGTACCCAATACGGCCACCGAGGAATACGCCGAGGAAGCCCGCATACAGCAGGTTTTCTACTTCGTTTTTCGTCCAGCCGCTACCCGGACGACCAGCGCGACGGCCAGCCAGCCACATAGCAAAAATGAAACCCACCAGGTACATCAGGCCGTACCAGTGAAGCGCTACAGGTCCAACAGAAAAAATGACCGGATCGAATTCCGGAAAATGCAGATAACCACTGTTCATCTGTCACCACAAGATGTTGTTATTCCGCTGAAAGTGGACAGCGGTAGACATGCGCTTCTGTTGTTAGCAGAAGCTCCAAAGTTGCGAATCATAGCATAAGGCAGGCGCTGAGGATGCGCCTGAGATGTAAAAGATGTGTATAGAGGATAGTGCTGCGTGTTGCCTCTCCCACAGCGAGAGGGAGACGGACAGACTAACGACCGCCACGGATCAAACCACCCATGCCGCGTCGCTCCATAAAAGCAGCGACCTGGTGGCGTACCTCAGTAGCCAGCTGGGCTTCAAGACTGCGCTCCGCCAGCTCGCGGGCATCGTCAAATTCGATATGACGTAACAGGTATTTCACTCGTGCAACAGAACGGCCGTTCATGGATAAATGGCGGAACCCCAGACCAATCAGGATCGCAACGCACATTGAATCTCCGGCCATTTCACCGCACAGGCGCAGGTCGAGACCGCACTGTTCCGCTTCACGAGCGATCATCGCTAATGCCCGAAGCATCGCCGGGTGCAGGCTGTCATAGATACTGGCAACGCGTGTGTTGTTACGATCAACGGCCAGCATATACTGCGTCAGGTCGTTAGTCCCGACAGAGATAAAATCGACGCGGCTCGCCAGCTGCGGCAACATAAAGACCATTGAAGGCACTTCAAGCATGACGCCGATCCGTGGTTTAGGGATCGCATAGCCAATCATCTCTTCAACTTCGCGCCCTGCACGTTCGATCAACCGCCGAGCCTCATCGATCTCATCAATACTGGTGACCATCGGCAGCAGGATGCTCAGATTGCCCGTCGCCGCATTCGCGCGCATCATGGCACGCACCTGAACCAGGAAGATCTCCGGTTGATCGAGCGTAATGCGGATCCCACGCCAGCCCAGGCACGGGTTTTCTTCGCTGATAGGCATGTACGGCAGCTGTTTATCGGCTCCGACATCCAGAGTACGCAGCGTGACAGGTTTGTCGTTAAACATCTGCAGCATCCCCTGATACTGCGCAACCTGCTCTTCTTCTGACGGGAAGCCGCTTTGCAGCATGAACGGGATTTCTGTGCGATATAAACCGATACCGTCGATGCGGCTACCGAGTTTTTCTTCGTGCTCGGGGCTTAAACCGGCGTTAAGCATAACTTTGATCCGCTCGCCGCTTTTGAGCTGCGCGGGCAGGTTGACGTCATCTTCCGCCAGCTTACTTAATTCATTTTCTTCACTGATCAGGCGCTGGTATTCCTGGAGAAGAGCCGGCTCAGGATCGACCAACAGCTCACCGCGATACCCGTCCACCACCAGGGTGCGTCGGTGCAGCACCGACGGCTGGATATCAGCGCCCATCACGGTAGGAATACCGAGAGCACGTACCATAATGGCCGCATGGGAGTTGGCTGCGCCATCACGCACCACTACGCCCGCCAGCCGATCCTGCGGTAGCTCAGCCAGCGTTGTCGCCGAGAGTTCATCGGCAACCAGGATAAACCGTTTTGGCCAGGCATTCGCCCCCTGAATGGTATCATCGAGGTGGAACAGCAGACGCTGCCCCAGGGTGCGTAAATCCCCGGCACGCTCTTTCAGGTAACCATCGGTCAGTGCGGCAAATTGCTCAGCAAACTTTTCGATGACCTTTTTAACGGCCCATTCCGCTACGAAGCCTTTATCAACTTCAGCAAAAAGCTCACGGCGCAGACGCGCGTCGGAAAGCAGGTGCGAGTAGAGGTCAAAAATGGCCGCCGTCTCTTTTTGCGCTCCCGCCGCAAAACGCTTGCTGTAACGACGAAACTCGTTCGCCGCCTCTTCCAGCGCGGTGGTAAGGCGCTCGCGCTCAAGCGCTTCATCAAGCGTGGAGGCTTCGTAAACCTGCTCCATCAATGGCAGCGTGGCATCCATCCAGCCTTCGGCAATCGCCACGCCCGGAGACGCCGGAAGTGCGCGAATGCGCGTATGACGATACTGACCAAAGAGTGCAGCCAACTGAGACTGGGAGAGGATCGCGGCCATCTGCGTGGCCAGCGTCACGAGGAAAGACTCTTCGCTTTCGTCGTACTGACGCAGTTCTCGCTGCTGAACAACGAGAACACCCAGCAACTGACGACGCTGAATGATCGGCACGCCCAGGAATGCGCGGAAACGCTCTTCTTTTACGGAAGGGATGTATTTAAAGCTGGGGTGTTTTTGCGCGTCCGCAAGGTTGATGGGCTCTGCAAGCCGCCCCACCAGACCCACGATACCTTCATCAAACGCGAGCGTAACGGTACGGCCCCGAGGTTTTTTCAAACCACGGGTCGCCATCAGATAATAACAGCGCCGGTCATGGTCGGCCAGATACACCGAACAGACTTCGGTCTCCATCGCAAGACAGATGTCAGTGACCAGAATATTCAACGCCTCGTTCAAACGAGGCGCACTGGCCACCTTCTCGACTATTTCTCGCAAGCGGGTGAGCATGATTTGCGTAGCTTAACCTCTTTTACGTCGCCAGGCAGGTGCGCTTTGCGGCTTAGGTGGGATCTCCTGAAGCTGCATAACAACACTTGCGAACTCTTTCATCACCCTACGGTAAACATCGCGCTTAAATGACACGACCTGACGCACAGGATACCAATAGCTCACCCAACGCCAGCCATCAAACTCCGGCGTACTGCTGGTTTGCATATTGATATCTGAATCGTTGCCCACCAACTGCAATAGAAACCACTTTTGTTTCTGGCCGATACAAACCGGCTTTGTGTCCCAACGCACCAAACGTTTCGGTAACTTGTAACGCAACCAGTTGCGGGTCGAAGCCAGAATGCGAACATCTTTTCGGCTTAAACCAACCTCTTCAAACAGCTCCCGGTACATCGCTTGTTCTGGGGACTCTCCCGGGTTGATCCCGCCTTGCGGGAACTGCCAGGAGTGCTGACCATATCGTCGGGCCCACATGACCTGGCCCTGACGATTACAAATTACTATTCCTACGTTCGGGCGGTAGCCATCGTCATCAATCACCGGACTACCCCAAACTAAACCTTATATATGAACGATTGTTTCACACTACAGAGAGGCGGTAAACCACTCTCTTACAGGCCTGCAACCTAATAACATTTGAATAACTCACAAATATACGCTGAGTTATAAACAGATGAGTTGCCGTAAGGGCAATTTTATTCACCTTTTCTGTGGATATAGTTGTGAAGAAGTATGGAATTACCGATGAACAACCTGAATCCCCGTTCAGAACGCCACGTATCCCCATAAAAATAATATTATTATTTTCATAACGTTAACCTTAACTCCATCGCCATAAAACGTAATAACGTGATGATCATCACATCAGCGATCGTCATACTGATGAAAGATCGAACAGCGTCGGTTTTATCCACAGATTGTGCCAATAAGTTAGGCACAAATTGTCTGAAAATTCGATTTTCATCGCACGTCAAGGCTGTAAATTGAAACAGTAGTACGGGTTATTCCCAGTTATCCCACTTTTCTGTGGATAACATGGTGTAAGATCCTGTTTATTGTCAGTGACCAGATTTGGACAACCTGTTTTATGGCTGTACAGGAAGAATTTTCGCCATCCAAAACAACCTATAAATCATGCACATGGCATATTCGTACAGAAAAAGTTAAACTCTATCCACAGGGGATAATTTCTTAGTTCATTTTTTAATCAAAAGGTTACCTTCATGCACCCGCTTGCACCCTTACTTTCTCCCCCTTCCAGCGAAACCCAACTGCTGGACCAGGCACAGCGTCTCGCTGGCTTTTCGCTCGGCGACCTGGCGGCACTGGCAGGTTTGCCGATCCCTAACGATCTGAAGCGGGATAAAGGCTGGATCGGCATGTTGCTGGAGCTGTGGCTGGGTGCAAGTGCGGGGAGTAAGCCAGAGCAAGATTTTGCCGCTCTGGGTGTCGAGCTGAAAACCATTCCTGTCGACAGCCAGGGGAAACCGCTGGAAACCACCTTTGTTTGTGTCGCACCGTTAACCGGCAATACCGGCGTAACGTGGGAAACCAGCCACGTTCGCCATAAGCTGAAGCGAGTGCTATGGGTACCGGTAGAAGGTGAACGCCAGATCCCACTGGCTGAACGTCGCGTGGGCACACCGCTGCTCTGGAGCCCGGATGAGAGCGAAGAGAGACAGCTATGCCAGGACTGGGAAGAGCTGATGGATATGATCGTGCTGGGTCATGTAGAGCGCATCACCGCCCGACACGGTGAAGTGTTACAGCTGCGTCCGAAAGCGGCCAACAGTAAAGCGCTCACCGAGGCGATAGGCGCACAGGGTGAACCGATACTGACCTTGCCACGCGGCTTTTATCTTAAAAAGAATTTCACCGGTGCGCTGCTCGCACGCCATTTTTTACTAAAAACATAGTTTTTAACGAAGTTTGAGAGCTATTAAACACAATTAGCTGGTTTTTAAGATTTTACTGCTTCCTCCTGTCGGAATATCGGGTTATTACTACACTATGATGTGATACAAGCCAGGTGAGGACGATAACGATGAAAAAATGGGCAGTGTTAATTTCAGCAGTCGGTTTAGCGTTTGCAGTATCGGGCTGTAGCAGCGATTACGTTATGGCGACGAAGGATGGCAGGATGATCCTGACCGACGGCAAACCCGAAGTCGACGATGATACCGGACTGGTGAGCTACCGCGACCAGGAAGGCAATAAAATGCAAATCAACCGTGACGAAGTTTCGCAAATTATCGAGCGATAAACAGATAAAGGTCAGTGGCTTGCTGGCCTTTTTGATTTTTTCCTTCCCCTTTTGCTTCCCCTCTGCCATGTTTATATTCCTTTGTCGGGAGGTTCCTGACGCGGTCTGTACACAAAATCATTCAAGTTGCATCAGGACAGCAAGTCAGCTTGATGGATGACGTATCTACATGTCTATTGAAGGAAGTCGACTATGCTTTATCACCGTATCCCCCACAGCGCTCTGGAGATAAGTCAACTGGGGTTGGGCACGATGACATTTGGTGAACAAAACAGCGAAGCCGATGCCCATGCACAACTCGATTATGCCGTCAGCCAGGGGATTAACCTGATTGATGTTGCAGAGATGTACCCCGTACCTCCACGCCCGGAGACGCAGGGGTTAACCGAAACCTACGTGGGTAACTGGCTGGCAAAACGCGGTAACCGCGAAAAGCTGATTGTGGCCTCGAAAGTCAGCGGCCCCTCGCGCAACAACGATGCCGGGATCCGTCCAAATCAGATCCTCGATCGCAAGAATATCCGCGCCGCGCTGGATGCCAGCCTGAAGCGCCTGCAAACCGATTATCTCGATCTCTACCAGGTTCACTGGCCGCAGCGTCCAACCAACTGCTTCGGTAAGCTCGGCTACAGCTGGAATGAGAGCGCACCGGTCGTGACCCTGCTGGAAACACTGGAAGCGCTGACGGAGTGCCAGCGTGCGGGTAAGATCCGCTACATTGGTGTCTCTAACGAAACGGCCTTTGGCGTGATGCGTTATCTGCACCTGGCAGATAAGCACGATCTGCCGCGCATCGCCACTATCCAGAACCCCTATAGTCTGCTGAACCGCAGCTACGAAGTGGGTCTGGCCGAAGTGACACAGTATGAAGAAGTGCCGTTGCTCGCTTACTCATGCCTGGGCTTTGGTACACTCACGGGGAAATACCTGAACGGCGCGAAACCTGCCGGTGCGCGTAACACCCTCTTCAGCCGCTTCACCCGATACAGCGGTGAGCAGACCCAGAAAGCCGTTGCAGCCTACGTTGATATCGCGAAGCGTCACGGTCTTGATCCCGCACAGATGGCACTGGCCTTCGTGCGCCGTCAGCCGTTTGTTGCCAGCACCCTGCTGGGTGCGACAACAATGGAACAGTTGAAAACCAACATCGAGAGTTTCCATCTGAACCTGAGCGAAGAGGTGTTAGCGGAGATTGAAGCGGTGCATCAGGTTTATACCTATCCGGCCCCGTAATAAACGCAAAACGGCAACTCTGTTGCCGTTTTTGCTGAGGGTTCCCCACAAATTAATGTGGCAGCACATCATTCCCTCGCCCCTTTGGGGAGAGGGTTAGGGTGAGGGCATCAGGCCGCACATATCAACGGCGACGCTGCCAGACCCACAATCCGGCAATCGCCAGCGCAAACAGCGCCCCGAACCCGACGCCAATGCCTACCACTGGCACACCCACTTTCACTGCCAGAGAATAAAGCCCCAGCATCAACAGCATGGCCATGTTTTCGCCGAGGTTCTGCACAGCAATGGCATTACCCGCCCCAACGGTCTGCTTTCCACGCTCCTGTAACAGCGCATTCAGCGGCACCACGAAGAAACCGCCCAGGATACCAATCAGGATCAACAGTGCGTACGTGGGCAGTAGCGCGTGTTGCAGCGAGAAAAGAAGTACCACCACTCCAATAAGGATCCCCGCCGGCATGCAGCGGGCAACAGTATCCAGCGTCACCAGCCTTGCCGCCGCTACAGCACCAACGACGATCCCAATAGCCACCATCGCATTAAGATAGGTCGGTGTGGCATTGTCGGTGATGCCCAGCGCCACCGGTACCCACAGTACCAGCAGGAAGCGCAGCGTGACACCCGCCCCCCAGAACATACTGGTGCCCATCAGCGAGAAACGCGTTTCACCGTTACGCCACAATACACGGCAGGCGTTGAAAAAGCTGCCGGTCATCGGCGTAAAACGCCAGGACTGACCAGGACGTGCTACCGGTAGTTTCGGGATAAACAGGTTGGCAATGACCGCCCCGCCATACACCACCGCACAAACGCCCAGCGCCACCAGCACGTGCCAGTCAGCCAGCACGCCCCCCGCGACAGAGCCGAGCAGGATCGCCGCGATAGTGGAAGACTCCATCAGACCGTTAGCTTTCACCAGCTTATCACCGGTCGTCAGCTCCCCCAGGATGCCATACTTCGCCGGGGAGTAAGCCGCAGCGCCAACGCCCACCAGCGTGTAGCCGATAAACGGGTTGAAGCCAAAACAGATACTGGCCGCGCCCAGCAGCTTCAGGCCGTTAGCAAACATCATCACCCGGCCTTTCGGGAAGCTGTCCGCCACCTGCCCCACAAACGGCGCAAAAATAATGTAAGCACCCACAAACACCATCTGGAGGATCGGCTGGCTCCAGTCGGGGTAAAACTCGGCTTTCAACAGCGCCAGGGTAGCAAACAGCAGGGCGTTGTCACCAAAAGCAGAGAGAAACTGGGCGGCAATCACCGCCATCATGCCCTTTGACCAGAGTGAAGTGTTAGTGTGTACTGACTCACGCATTTTGCTGTTCCGCCTGTTCAACCATGCCTTTCAGGGTCACAAAGTCGGGCTTACCGCTACCCAACACCGGAAGCTGTTTGAGGTAGCGAATATCACGCGGCACCGCCAGCTCAGGGATGCCGTGCTCGCGCGCATATTGCAGCAACTTGTCACGTTTAAGCTCGCTGTCGGTGGTGAAAAGCACCAGTGCCTCACCTTTGCTGGCATCGCTCTTCACAACCGTCGCATGCAGTTTGTCGGCGGATACCGCCGTCGCCAGCAGTTCAACCATCTCCAGAGAAACCATTTCACCGGCAATTTTGGCGAAGCGTTTTGCCCGCCCCTGGATTTGCACGAAGCCCTGCTCGTCGAAGCGAACAATATCGCCCGTGTCATACCAGCCTGTCTCAATTTCCCCGTTAACGTTTTCTGCCGTCGGCGCTTCCAGCACGCCCGGGTTTTCCACCCGCAGATAACCGTTCATCACGTTTGGCCCTTTCAACTGCAGACGCCCGCCATCCTCAATGCCCGGTACCGCCAGCAGGCGCGCGTCCATCCCCGGCAGAATGCGGCCAACCGTGCCCGGTTTCGCCGCCATCGGCACGTTAATGGATACCACGGGTGCGCACTCTGTGACGCCATAACCTTCCAGAATACGCAGGCCAAACTTGTCCTGCCAAATCTGACGCGTGCTGTCCTGCAGTTTTTCCGCTCCGGCCACCACATACCGCACGCGGTAGAAGTCATACGGATTAGCAAAACGAGCATAGTTACCGAGGAAGGTTGACGTCCCGAACAACACGGTGCAGTTACGGTCATACACCAGCTCCGGCACAATGCGATAATGCAGCGGGCTTGGATACAGGAACACTTCTGCGCCAGTCAGGAGCGGAGTAAAGAGACCGACCGTCAGGCCAAAGGAGTGGAACAACGGCAGCGCCGACATAAAACGGTCATTCGCCGTAAAGTCAGCAATGGTTTTGATCTGCTCTACGTTTGCCAGAATGCTCTTATGGCTGTGAACAACCCCTTTTGGGTTGCCTTCAGAGCCGGAGGTAAAGAGGATAATCGCGTCATCTTCCGGCTGCTGTTTAACCTGTGCCAGACGAGGCATCATCAGATGAGCAAAAATCCACAGCTTGTCACCCGTCGTAACGTCCGCTTTCAGATCTTCAAGGAAGACCCAGCGAACCTGGGTCAGTTGCTCCGGCAAGTGCCACAGCTTGCCTTTGTCCAGGAACTGGCGGGAGGTGAAGACAGTGTTGATTTGTGCCGCAGTGATGGCGCTGGTCAGCCCTTTAACACCTGCCGTGTAGTTCATCATCGCCGGAATACGGCCACGAGAAACCGCGCCGAAAATCACTGCCGCGCTGATCCCCGCATTAGGCAGCATCAGGCCAATCTTTTCGCCCTTCTTGCTGTATTTCTCAAGAATACGGCCCACAAACAGTGTTTTGGTCAGCAGCTTGCGATAGGTATCTGGCGTAAAGTTGATGTCTTCAATACAGTTTTTCTTCGCGCCATAGCGATATTGTGCCGACAGCAGAGATTCATACAGCGTTTCACGCGGGCGAACGGCCATACGCGCTTCCATCATAATCTGATGCAGCATTTCACCGGCGATTTTACGGCGATCGCGCGCACGCGGCGCTTCAGGCATCGGCAGTGACGTTGGCGGCAGAATATGCAGGGTAATTTTCGGGAACAGGCGCTGTTTCACCAGCCCTTTCAGGCGACCGAAATGGCTAAGCTCCGCACCTTCAATACGCAGTGGCACGACGGTTGCCTTTGACTTCGCCGCGACAAACCCCGCGCCGTCGTAGATTTTCATCAGCGAACCGCTTACCGAAATACGCCCTTCCGGGAAAATCACCACCGGACGCCCCTGCTCAACCAGGCGCACAAGATGTTTGATCATCATCGGTTTTGTCGGGTCGAGCGGCACAAAATCAATCAACGGTGCCAGCCAGCGCATAAACCACCGCTGGCTGATTGAGGTATAGACCGCAAACACCGGGCGCACGGGCAGAAACAGCGCCAGTAAAATGCCGTCGATAAAAGAAACATGGTTAGGTGTGATGAGTATGCGTTCGCCGCGAAGCGTCTGAGCATCGCCAGTGACACGGATACGAAAGAGAATACGGAAAAGTATACGGAAGAACCCAAAAAGCATCTCAACTCCCTTTGCCAACCAGTGTGAAGGGCTACGTTAAATGGTGGCAGATTACACGAGAAGTGCAGCAGGAGCGATAGCTAAAACAGGACGAAAAAAAACCTGCGCATCCGCGCAGGTTGGTGCAAGAGATGAGTACGAGATGCGTACTAAGAATTCTCACCAATCAATACCTCTGGGATCTCGACTTTATCAATCCCGTCGTCATTCTCGCTATCAGACAATCGCAACAGCCTGAGGCAAAGTGTAACTAAAGGTTCGGATTGACATTATTTTGACATGGTTACCCGTGTAACGCTTACACTGCCGGGGGTGTTCTGCGTCACGTTTGTCGATTGTGAAAACCCACTCCCCTTGAATGCACATTACTTTTCCGCAACACTAGCGAGTGTGTAAACGCTTACCCCTACTAAGAAGGTATTAAATGGCGACAATTAAGGATGTAGCTCGTCTGGCTGGTGTTTCCGTTGCGACTGTTTCACGCGTGATAAACGACTCCCCAAAAGCCAGTGACGCATCACGCCAGGCAGTACAGAACGCGATGGAAACCCTGAACTACCACCCCAATGCTAACGCCCGTGCGCTTGCTCAGCAGTCGACAGACACCATCGGGCTGGTAGTAGGCGATGTCTCTGACCCTTTTTTCGGCGCAATGGTTAAGGCCGTTGAACAGGTTTCTTATCAGACAGGCAATTTTTTGCTGATCGGCAATGGCTACCATAATGAACAAAAAGAACGTCAGGCCATTGAGCAGTTGATCCGCCACCGCTGCGCTGCGCTGGTTGTCCACGCCAAAATGCTCCCCGATGACGAACTGATTCATCTGATGAAACAAATCCCCGGTATGGTATTAATCAACCGTATTATTCCCGGGTTTGAGAAACGCTGCGTGGCACTCGACGACCACTACGGTGCCTGGCTTGCCACCCGCCATCTGATTCAACAAGGCCATACCCGTATCGGCTATCTCTGCTCTAACCATTCTATTTCCGACGCGGAAGACCGTCTGCGGGGCTACTACGATGCCCTGCGTGAAAACGGTCTGCCGTGCAATGACCGCCTGGTCGCGTATGGTGAACCAGATGAAAGCGGTGGCGAACAGGCAATGACGGAGCTGCTGGGGCGCGGGCGGAATTTTACCGCAGTTGCCAGCTATAACGACTCGATGGCCGCTGGCGCAATGGGGGTGTTAAATGACAACGGGATTGAGGTTCCGGCGGAAATTTCCCTTATTGGCTTCGATGATGTGCTGGTTTCACGCTACGTACGCCCTCGCCTGACCACCGTCCGCTACCCGATTGTCACGATGGCAACGCAGGCTGCGGAGCTGGCGCTGGCACTGGCGGAAAAACGCCAGCCGCCGGATATTACGCATCTGTTCAGTCCAACCTTAGTACGCCGTCACTCCGTGGTACAACCCGCTGAGACATCTAACGAATAGCGATAAAGGTGTACCATTTTATCCGGGTATTCCAGCCCATCGCCGATGTACTGCCAGCCGTAACGTTCGTAGAAGTCACGGCAGGCAGACCAAAGGTGTAGCTCGGTATACCCGATACGCGCGGCACAGGCGATGACATGCTGCTGAAGTTGCCCCGCCAGCCCTTTTCCTCGCGCCGTTTCATCCACATACAGTGCCGCCAGCCAGGGATAAAGATCCTGACGGGTAATGAGATCGCAGCGCCAGAGCCCCACGGTACCGAGAAGCTGTTCGCCCTCAACGGCAATAAAGGTCAGTGGTAATGCGCCCGGCGTCTGACTGTGCTCAACAATACTCTGGAAAAATTCCCGGGGCAGCCCGTCACCAAAGGCGTGCCAGATCCAGTCGATAACCTGTTCCGCATACTGTGGTGCGGCGTACAACGGCAGAATATTCACTTCATTTTTCCCCGAAAACCAGGTGCTGGTTTGAAAAGGTGGCCTCAGAGAGGCGCGATTCTGTGACGACGAACCCAACGCCGCCAGAGAGATTACAGGCGATGAGTTATAGCATTTTGGCATGCCACATTCCGTCATTTATTCCCGGCTGACGGATCGTTACCGAAAAGCGTGATCGTGATGGGGATTTTGCCCTTCCCGCATCGCTTATGCGCCGGATGGTCTGTGTTAAACTGCAGACCATTACGTGGAAGCAGGAATTTCTAATGGCAACAATGCTGGATGTCTCACTACGGGCGGGCGTGTCTAAAGCCACGGTATCGCGCGTACTGAACGGCACAGGTCAGGTTAAAGAGAGTACGCGTCAGCAGGTGTTCGCGGCGATGGAAGAGCTGGGCTACCGCCCGAACTTTCTCGCGCAGTCGCTTGCCAACCAGACCAGCAACAGCATTGGTCTGGTGGTCTCCACCTTCGACGGTTTTTACTTTGGTCGCCTGCTGCAGCAGGCTTCGCGGCAGACCGAGACGCACGGAAAGCAGTTGATCGTCACCGACGGCCACGACGCCCCCGAGCAGGAAGAACAGGCGGTGCAGATGCTGGCCGATCGCAAGTGCGATGCCATCGTGCTCTACACGCGGTACATGAGCGAAAAGACGATCATGAAGCTGATGAATTCCGTGCAGACGCCGCTGGTGGTCATTAACCGCGAAGTCAGCCAGGCAGCCGATCGCTGCGTCTTCTTCGAACAGCAGGATGCGGCCTTTAAAGCCGTGGATTATCTGATAAACCAGGGCCACCGTGAGATCGCCTGTATCACCGTTCCTATTCACACGCCAACCGGGAAAGCGCGTCTGATGGGCTACCGTAAAGCGCTGGAGAAGCACGGCATTCGTCTGGACGAGCGGCTGATCAAATATGGCGATGCGGGTATGACCCAGGGGTACGAGCTGTGCAAGGAGCTTATTGCCGAAAATGTTCCGTTTAGCGCCCTGTTTGCCTGTAACGATGATATGGCGCTGGGTGCGTCCAAAGCCTTACACCAGGCCGGGCGGCGGATCCCACAGGATATTTCGCTGTTTGGTTTCGACGATGCGCCTTGCGCCAAATGGCTGGAGCCTGCGCTCTCGTCGGTTTATCTGCCCATCGACAATATGATTGTCACGGCCATCGATCAGGCTATCCGGCTGGCAAAAAACCAGCCGGTTGAAGCGATCCCACCGTTTACCGGCACGCTGGTATTACGCGACTCGGTCACAACGGGGCCGTATTTTAATCAGACGAGTTCCAGCGCCAGCAACTCCTGAATGGTCTGGCGACGACGGATCAGTCGCGCCACACCGTTATCAAACAGCACTTCCGGCAGCAGCGGGCGGCTATTGTAGTTAGACGACATAGACGCCCCGTAAGCTCCTGTATCGTGCAGCACCAGGTAATCACCCGTCTTCACTTCTGGCAGCGCGCGGGTTTCCACTTTGCCCCCTTCCTGCTGGGTAAACACGTCACCAGATTCACACAGCGGACCAGCGACGACCGTCTCAACGCGCGGCGCGTGGGTTAAATCACGGCCATCGGCAGCCAGCGCTGTAATGTGGTGATAGCTGCCGTACATGGACGGACGCATCAGATCATTGAAGCCTGCGTCAATCAGAACGAAATGGCGCGATCCCATCTCTTTCACGCTGCGTACCTGCGCCACCAGCACACCGGCCTCTGCCACCAGGAAACGGCCCGGTTCAATCTCCAGCTTCACTGCATGACCCAGATGCGCAGAAATTTTGTCACGCGCGGTGTTCCACAGGCCGTAGTAGTGATCGGTATCGATCGCCTCTTCACCTTCGCGGTAAGGAATAGAAAGACCACCACCGGCAGAGATCGCCTCCAGATCCTGACCAAAGTCGACAACCTGGCGTACCATCGCGCCACATACCTGCTCAAGGTGACCGTAATCCACACCGGAGCCAATGTGCATATGAATACCCACCAGCGTCAGGTTGTAACGCTGCAACACCTCAAGGGCGGCTGGCAGATCGCTGTACCAGATCCCGTGCTTGCTGTTTTCGCCACCGGTATTGGTTTTTTGACTATGGCCGTGACCAAAACCCGGGTTTACACGTAGCCAGACGCGATGGCCAGGCGAAACCTGTCCGAGCTGTTCCAGCATATCCACAGAACCCGCGTTAACCGGGATCTGCAGCTCATGTACGCGCGCAAGCGTTGCATCGTCGATCAGGTCGGCGGTAAAGACAATCGCATCGCTGTCGGTCTTCGGATCAAACCCGGCCGCCAGCGCACGCTCGATTTCTCCCAGCGAAACGGAGTCAACCTTCACACCCTGCTCGCGCATCAGGCGCAGAATATGAATATTGGAACATGCCTTCTGAGCAAAACGCACTACGTCAAACTGATGTAGCGCGGCAATCTTCTCGCGCACGATCTGCGCGTCATAGACCCACACCGGGCAGCCAAATTCGGCAGGCAGACGCAGCAGGTTGTCGGCGTTCAAATCGGTATCGGTCTGGTTAAGCGGGCGTGGCATGGTCTTCTCCGGGTCGTCACAATTTTTACTGATTACGCCACAGCACAAAGAGAATAAAAAATATCGTTTTATCGTGAGTCTATGCAAAAATGATATGGATAGCCCTCAACCCTCAGGTGCGCCATGCCAGCCGTCAACTTACGCCATATCGAGATTTTTCACGCCGTGATGACTACCGGCAATCTCACCGAGGCCGCACAGATGCTGCACACTTCGCAGCCGACAGTCAGCCGCGAGCTGGCGCGTTTCGAAAAGGTGCTGGGGCTGAAGCTGTTTGAACGCACGCGCGGCAGGCTGCACCCGACGGTACAAGGGTTGCGTTTGTTCGAGGAAGTTCAGCGATCCTGGTACGGGCTGGATCGGATCGTCAGCGCGGCAGAAAGCCTGCGCGAGTTTCGCCAGGGCGAGCTGTCGATTGTCTGCCTGCCCGTCTTTTCGCAGTCGTTTTTGCCGATGCTGATACAGCCTTTTCTGAGCCGTTATCCTGAGGTAAACCTCACCATCGTGCCGCAGGAGTCGCCGCTGCTTGAAGAGTGGCTCTCCGCTCAGCGCCACGATCTGGGTCTGACCGAGACCCTCGCCACACCAGCGGGAACACAGCGTGCAGAACTGCTCGCGTTAGATGAGGTCTGCGTACTGCCTGCCGGGCATCCACTTGTCCGCAAACGCGTTTTGACACCGGCTGATTTCCACGGTGAAAACTACATTAGCCTCTCCCAGACCGACAGCTACCGACAGCTGCTGGACACGCTCTTTGCCGAGCATCAGGTGAAACGGCGGATGGTGGTGGAAACGCACAGTGCCGCCTCAATTTGCGCAATGGTGCGCGCCGGGGTTGGGGTCGCGGTGGTCAATCCGCTCACGGCGCTGGATTACGCGGGTAGCGGAATTGTGGTTCGCCGTTTTAGCGTTTCAGTACCTTTTACCGTGAGCCTGATCCGCCCGCTGCATCGCCCGGCTTCCGCGCTGGTGGACGCGTTCAGTGAGCATCTGCAAGGGGGAGTATCTGCGCTGACCGGACAGCTGGAGAAGGTGCTTGAAAAGACGCCCGACTAAACGGCGGGCATCATAAGACTCAGTTAAAACGTTTTGCGACCGCAGCCACACGCGCACCGAATTTCACTGCAGTATCCAGATCGCCTGACGCAATGGCACCTGCGTCTGCATCTGACGGAGACTGTACCAGCAGTCCAACAGAACCGCCCAGGTTATTGATATCCTGGCGGGTTGCCGCCTGAGTGTTCGACGGTGGCAGACCCAGGCTCACCCAAATCCCGCCGTGCTGAGAAGCCAGCGTTTGCAGGTATTGCAGCGAGACTTGCTTATCACCATTCAGGCTTGCGCTGTTGCTGAAGCCAGCAAAGACTTTGTCCTGCCAGCTACGTACGAACCAGGCTTTAGAGGTCGCATCAGCAAACTTTTTAAACTGCCACGGTACGCTCCCCATGTAGGTTGGCGCGCCAAAAATGATTGCCTTCGCATCATTCAGTTTTTGCCAGTCGCTTTCCTGAATATCGCCATTGCTGTCAATCGCGATCAGTTCAGCCTGCGCACCCTCTGCGACCGTTTCAGCAACGCGTTTGGTGTGGCCGTAGCCAGAATAATAGATAACTACAACGCTCATCGTATCTCTCCTGATGCAATATTACTTTGTTAATCAAACGATTAAATATGTCCGGACATTACTCTGCGAATCAGTTGCCATTTTCGGTTCCCTGGTATCAAATAGAAACCTTAAGTCGTTTTATACACGCAAACAAACGCGGGTGTAAGAAGGCACCTTTACCTCACCTGGTTACCTTGAGGGAACCACCATGACTGATACTGCAATACTGAAAAAGGAGATGCCTCCTTATAACGTGTTCGATGAACGCTGCCCGACACGCGATGTGCTGGCGCGTATTGCCGATAAGTGGGCGCTGTTGATCCTTGCGCGTCTCCAGAACGGGCCGATGCGCTTTAATCAGCTGCAACGCGATATTCAGCGGATCACCAAGAAGGTGCTGACCCAGTCTCTGCGCAAGCTGGAACGTGACGGGCTGGTTGCGCGGGAGGTTTTCGCGACGGTGCCGGTGACGGTGGAATACAGCCTGACGCCGCTTGGGCAGGCCTTAACCGAAACGGTCACCGTACTGGCGCACTGGGTGGAAAGTAATATGGATGCGATTGTCGCGGCGCAATCAGCTTACGACGCCGCCAACGCGCAGGCCTGAGCCGGGACATACCCGGCGCAAGCCCGCTCAGGAGAGCATAAATTCGACGGCGTCGGCAGCATGAATGGCAGCGGTATCAAATACCGGAATCGGGCTTTGCTCAGCCGGTACGAGCAAACCAATTTCCGTACAGCCGAAAATGACCCCTTCTGCACCCTGTTGTGCGAGTTTCTCAATCACGCGGACATAACAGGCACGGGAAGATCCGCTGAAAGTGCCCAGACAAAGTTCGTCAAAAATAATCTGATTAATGCGTTCTCTGTCGGCTTCTTCCGGGATCAGGCTTTCGATACCAAACTGGCTGCTCAACCGCCCACGATAGAAATCCTGCTCCATCGTGTAGCGCGTACCCAACAACGCCACGCGTGATATCCCTGATGCGCTTATCGCGCGTCCCGTCGCATCGGCAATATGCAGGAACGGCAGCGAGCAGCGGTTTTCTATCTGTGACGCCACTTTATGCATGGTGTTAGTGCAGAGCAGAATGCCTTCGGCTCCGGCACGTTCCAGCCCAAGCGCCGCCTGCGCCAGGATCTCCCCGGCTTTTTCCCACTCGCCACTCGACTGGCAGGCTTCAATTTCGTGGAAATCCACGCTGTGCAGCAACAGGCTGGCGGAGTGCAGGCCGCCAAGACGCTGCTTCACCCCTTCATTAATCAGGCGGTAATAAGGGATTGTTGATTCCCAGCTCATCCCACCTAACAGGCCGATCGTTTTCATCATCCCTCCTTATGCGTTTATCCCAGTGAAGCAAACTTGCGATCGCGTTTCCAGCTCTTTGTCCCGTCACCGCTTTTGCAACCCGCCTGATTTATCCGGCTGGCGCTTCCCCGGATAAAAAAAGGCGCTGTATTCAGCGCCCCTTTTTCATCACCACAGAATTATTCTGCCACTGGCTCCAGAAGTGCATCGCGTGAGCGCATGGCGTCACGTAACAGCACGCTGCCACAGGCAAAAAAACCGCCCAGAATCCCCGCCAGCAGCACAATTAAGGCCTTACCCGGGCCATCTTTCTTCACCGGCATGGAAGGAGAGAGCTGGTATTTAAACGGCTCAAGCGTGATGTCTTTAAAGGAGAGCTTTTGCAGCTGAGTCAGATAGTATTCACGGTTCTGGAAGTCTGCATTCAGTTCAGAGATATCCTTCAGATTTTTTTCAATCTGCAGTTTTTGCGCAATACCGTCAGCACCGAGCGCAACAGAGTAATCCGGGTCGTCTTTGACTGCCTGGCCATTGCTGTAGACCGGCTTCTTGATACCCGCCGCGTTGGCCACTTCCAGCGAGTAGTTAAGACGCTGCAGGTTAGTATTATGAATATTCGTCAGGCGCACACGATCCAGTTCCAGCTGCTGCTGTACCTCTTTCGTTTTCAACACGATCTGATTACGAATGTTCTGCATCGTCTCCTGCTCTACCATGCGGGAGATATAGTCAATGTAGCCGTCAAGAACCGTCTGAGCATCACCCGCCGTCGGTGCGGAGAAACTCAGCGTCCAGGAGACATAAGGTGCTTTATCAGCATCTTTTGCCTGGACGTTATCCGTTGCTGTCATTTTTTCTGCGATGTTCACCACCGCACGGTGCAGCTCCAGCGGATCAATATCAGTGCCTTTTAACTGAGACATCACGTACGGTGAGTTCTTCATGTACTCTTCCAGCAGCGACTGCGACTGAAACCTTTTGATGAACAGATTAAACACATCCGGGCGTGAAATTTTTGCGTCTACACCGAGCACCTGTAGCTCAACCATCATCTGGCGCAGCGGGTTCCACTGGGTCTGTTCTGCCGGGGTGATCACGGCTTTACTGGTCCATTTTTGCGGCATCAGAAACGTGATGACCAGACCTACCAGCGCGAAGGTAAAGGCAATGGCGATAATACGTTTTTTTGCCGCCAGCAGGACGTGCAACAATCCCAGAAGATCTATCTCTTTAGTACTGGCTGCCGGGGTGGCATAGTGGGGAAAATCGAGGTCCGTGTTTTTTTTGAAATCCATAGCTGACATAACTGTTCTACTTTTGAGGGTGCAGTAAATTTCTGCCTGACTGGTTCGTGGAGTCAGAATAATACAAGATAATAAGAATTATCTGAATGCCGGATAAGTCTAACTATGTGCCACCTATCAGAATTTGTAGTAAATCCCTTGATGGCATGTCGTCAGGATAACGGAAAAATAACGTCATTAAATAAAGTTAAATGAAGTAACACTGACGTTCAGCGGAGAATAAACGGGCACGGCATCTGCCGCAGAGATAAAAAAAACCCGGCGAGCGCTGCTTCGCCGGGCAATAAAATTACACGCCGATATTCCTCAACCTTTCCCCTGCCATCAGCTTACGTTCGATATGTTCCAGCGTGACGCCTTTGGTTTCCGGGATCAGCCAGAACGTAATTCCGATAAACGCCACGTTCAGCACCGTGTAGAGCCAGAAGGTACCCGCCGCGCCAATTGCATCCAGCAGCGTCAGGAACGTCGCACCTATGATCATGTTCGACACCCAGTTAGTGGTGGTGGAACACGTGATGCCGAAGTCACGGCATTTCAGCGGCTGAATTTCAGAGCACAGGATCCACACCACCGGCGCGGCGCTCATTGCATAACCGGCAATACACATCATGGTCATACCAATGGAGAGCCAGGAAAGCCCTCTGGATGCAGTGCCATTATCAAACTGCATCAGGCAGTAGCCGAGGATCAGCGTGCCGATCGCCATCACGCTGAAACCAATTTTCAGTGCCGGTTTACGCCCGGCCTTATCGACGGTGAACACCGCAATAAAAGTCGCGAACATAAAGGTCAGCCCCACCACCAGCGTGGCGATCATCTGCTGTTCCGTGGTCGTAAAACCGGCCATTTTGAAAATACGCGGCGCGTAGTACATGATAATGTTCATCCCGGTAAACTGCTGCATCGCCTGCAGCAACATACCGAGAAACACCGCACGGCGTACATTGCGGTTGATCTTAAACAGCGCCCAGCCACCCTGTTTCAGCTTCAGGCTTTCGCGGATTTCATTCAGCTCTTCACGTGCTTTTTCAGAGGTATCACGCAGCATACGCAGCACCTCCTCTGCCTCCACGTGACGGCCCTTTTGCGCCAGCCAGCGCGGGCTGTTCGGCAGGAAAACCACTAACACAATCAGCAACAGTGCAGGCAGCGCCAGTACACCCAGCATCGCACGCCAGTTACCGCTGTAGCTGAAGTAGGTGTCGGACAAAAATGCCAGCACAATACCAAGCGTCACCATCAGCTGATACATACTGATCATCTTGCCGCGCACGTTCTCACTCGCCATTTCAGAGAGATACAGAGGAGCGGTATAGGAGGCAATCCCCACCGCCACGCCGAGCAACACGCGGGAAAGCAACAATATTTCAATACTTGCCGCAAACGCGGAGCCAACAGAGCCAGCCACAAACAGGATCGCCCCTACCATCAGGCTGTATTTACGCCCCAGACGGAACGAGAGCCAGCCGTTAAACAGCGCCCCAATAGCCGCACCGAGCATCATACTGCTCACCACCCACTCCTGCAGGCGACTGCTCAGCGTAAAGTGGTCGGTAATAAACGGCAGCGCCCCGGCAATGACGCCGATATCCAGACCGAACAGTAAACCGGCCACGGCTGCCGCAATAGAGACAAATTGATTCATGCGGCGGGTATCACGCAGTACGCCGGGCATGAGGGTAGAGTCATTTATAGAGGTCATAGTTTCCTGCCTGAACAGCGAAATTTGTCCACTGAAATTACGAGATAGCGAGAAAAAGTGTCAGGCCGTAATTCGTGAAAACATGGATTATTTGACTGCCATGTAGCGTTCTGTGATGGACATTACAATTTCAACTAATGATGAATATTCACCTGTTTTTATTAACATGTTTATTTTTAAGAATTAAATTTGTGATTTATGTCATCTATGATTTTTTGATATGGATTTTTCATCTTTACAGATATGGACTATGACGATTTTTGAGCAAAAAAAACCTCCACGCGGAGGCAGAGGTTCTGTCTGAAAACGGAATTAGCGTGCCAGCCATCCACCGTCAACCGCCACGGTGTAGCCGTTGATATAGTCAGATGCCGGAGATGCCAGGAACACAACCGGCCCCATCAGATCGCCCGGTAAACCCCAGCGACCAGCCGGAATACGGTCGAGGATTTCCGCGTTACGCTGCTCATCAGCCCGCAGCTGCCGGGTGTTGTTGGTTGCCATGTAGCCCGGAGCAATCGCGTTGACGTTAATGTTGTGCTTCGCCCACTCATTCGCCAGCAAACGGGTCACGCCCATGACGGCGCTTTTTGACGCGGTGTAAGACGGTACACGGATCCCGCCCTGGAAGGAGAGCATGGAAGCAATGTTAATGATCTTGCCGCCTGTCCCCTGAGCGATGAAGTGCTTCGCTGCCGCCTGAGACAAAAAGAACACGCTCTTGATGTTCAGGTTCATCACGTCGTCCCAGTCGCGTTCGCTGAAGTCGATCGCATCTTCACGACGAATTAAACCGGCGTTGTTCACCAGAATGTCGATATGACCGAATTCCGCGACAGCACGTTCCAGCAGTGCCGGGATCGCGTCGATGTTACGCAGGTCGGCGGTCAGGCTCAGGAAACGGCGACCCAGCGCGATCACGCGCCCGATGGTTTCAGTTGGCTCAACAATGTTGATACCCACGATATCGCAACCCGCTTCCGCCAGACCTAATGCCATCCCCTGACCCAGGCCGGTATCACAACCGGAAACCACCGCCACTTTACCGTGCAGAGAAAATGCATCGAGAATCATGTTGGCTCCTTACTCTTTCAGCACCAGTCGATCGTAACCAAAAGAAAAATTAACGAAACAGCGTTCCATTTTGTTGGTAAACACATAGTATCCACAGCAAAATATGTTTTCAACTCAATTTAAAACAATGTTTCATTTTTGCATTTAAACATGCTAAAAATAGCATTTTGATCACGGTTATTAAGGAGGACGCTGTTGGTTTTTGGGCATGCTTTTGCCGGGTGATGCTCACGCTGACCCGGCATGAAGAGTGATGTTGCGAGGAATTAACGCTCGATGGCTAACGCGACGCCTTGTCCGCCACCGATACACAGCGTCGCCAGCCCCTTGCGGGCGTTACGCTTTTTCATTTCGTGAACCAATGATACCAGGATCCGGCAGCCAGACGCGCCGATAGGGTGACCCAGTGCGATCGCACCACCGTTAACATTCACCCGCAGCGGATCCCACTCCAGCATTTTGCCAACCGAAATCGCCTGAGCGGCAAAGGCTTCGTTGACTTCCAGCAGATCCACATCCTCAAGCTGCCAGCCTGCGCGCTCCAGACAGCGGCGGGTAGCATAAACGGGTGCGATCCCCATTAACGCAGGATCAACGCCCACGCTGGCAAACGCTTTAATGCGCGCCAGCACAGGAAGATCCAGTTCCAGGGCTTTACTTTCGCTCATCATCATCACGGCCGCTGCACCGTCATTAATGGAAGAGGCATTGCCCGCCGTAACCGAACCGAGCGTTTCAAATGCCGGGTTAAGCCTTGCCAGTCCTTCGGCACTGGCGTCGGTGCGCGGCTGCTCGTCGGTATCTACCGTAACGGCTTCGCCATTCTGACGCAGGGTGCTGACAGGGACAATCTCATCGCGAAAACGCCCGGAATCAATCGCGGCACGGGCTTTTTGCTGTGAACTCAGCGCCCAGGCGTCCTGGAGTTCACGGCTGATGCCGTACTCACGCGCCAGGTTTTCTGCCGTCACGCCCATATGGTAGTCATTGAATGCATCCCACAGGCCGTCATGTACCAGGCTGTCGAGTAGCTGGCTGTTTCCCAGCTGTGCGCCAGTACGGCTGTCGGTCAATACGTGCGGTGCGCGGCTCATGTTCTCCTGCCCGCCCGCAATCACGACATCTGCCTCGCCACACTGAATGGCCTGCGTGGCAAGATGCAGCGCTTTTAAACCAGAGCCACAGACGTCGTTGATGGTAATCGCGGATACGGTATTGGGCAGGCCGCCTTTCAGCGCCGCCTGTCGGGCAGGGTTTTGCCCGGCTCCGGCAGTCAGAACCTGGCCCAGGATCACCTCATCAATTTCATGTGCTGCGATCCCACTGCGTTCCACCAGCGCTTTAACCACCACGCTACCCAGATCAACAGCCGAGTGGCGCGCAAGCGACCCCTGAAAACAGCCGATAGCTGTACGCAGCGCACCCACTATAACGACATCTTTCATCACGACCTCTGTGTTAAATGACATGACGATAGTAGAGTATTGTTATCGATAGTTGACGCAATTGTTTATAAAAAGTGAGTTTAGTCACAGGATTAGCGTGCATCCTGCAAATACTGGCGCAACCAGCTTCCGGCGACGCCTGGCGGGGATCGCTTGTTCCACAGCAGATCGATGGCAATGGTTCTCGGCCAGCCGGGAACATTCAGTTGCACCAGTGATTTCGCGGCGGCAAATTCATCCACCAGCGCACACGGCAACGCGCACCAGCCAAATCCTTGCACCGCCATACCCAGGAGTAACAGGTAATTCGGTGCTGACCAGACAGGTCCTCTCGCCAGTGAGGGTTCGCGCTCCAGGTAGGTATTCAGTCGCAGTTCACGCCAGCCGTGCAGCTCACCGGCCTGAGTTTCGTGTTGTTCTGCCAGGGGATGAGTGGCAGAGACATAAATGGCCATCCGGGTCTGCATTGCAAGCCGTGTGACCCCAATCCCGGGAGGGTAGCTGTCTCGTGCTTCCGTCAGCCCAATCTGCGCCCTCTCCTTCTGCAGCAGATCGATAACATCCTCTTCCTCGCCAATCAGGCATTCGAATTCCGTATGTGGAAAACGTCGATCGAACTGGTTCATGAGATCTTCCAGCACGTCCGGGTTGAGCGTATCGGAAAGCACAAACGTCAGGCGAGCCTCCGTTTGTGCCGTGAGCGACACCGCCAGCTCATCAAGCCGCGCACTGGCGGCAAGGATCGACTGTACATAGCCCAGCACCTGTTCACCCTGAGCGGTTAAGACTGGCTGGCGCGCCGAGCGGTCAAACAGCTCAAACCCCAGATCAGCTTCCAGGTTCGCAATTGAGGTACTGATAGTGGACTGGCTTTTTCGCAGGCGGCGCGCGGCGGCGGAAAAAGAGCCAGCAGAAACCGTTTCGACAAACGCAATGAGGGCTTCGGGAGAATAGCGCATGATGTATCTATTTTATCGATGGATACTATCTTTTATATATCATCTTTAACGATAAAAATAGACCTCAACACCGCCCATACTGGCGAATTAATGAGGTCACTATGCAACATCAGGATGCACTCCAACGTAAATTGCCAGAGCGGATCTTTCATGCCGTCTGTTTCGAAGGCATTGCCACGGCGATCCTTGCCCCAACGGCAGCGTGGTTAATGCAACGTTCCGTTGTCGAAATGGGAGGGTTGACCATTATTCTGGCAACCACGGCGATGCTCTGGAACATTATCTATAACTTCGGTTTTGACCGTTTCTGGCCAGTACAGCGGGTAAAACGTACGGCAAAAGTTCGCGCATTGCATGCGCTGGGGTTTGAGTGCGGGTTTATTGTGATCGGTGTGTCCATTGTTGCCGCCGTTCTGGGCGTCACGTTGCTTCAGGCATTCACACTGGAAATAGGTTTCTTCCTGTTCTTCCTGCCGTACACCATGTTCTATAACTGGGCCTACGACACCCTGCGCGAGAAATTTCTCAAGCGTCGCCAGCAACGACGCGCCCTCGCAGGCTAATCCCTCTCTGGCCGGACGCCCGCTCCGGCCAGACACCTTCGAAGCAACTGCGCTCTCAGCTCATAATTATGGTAAATTGCACTCCTTTGTGTTGGTTTTCTGGTTGATGCGTTGCTCTAATGTCTAAAATTTGGTCAAAAGAAGAGACTCTCTGGAGTTTCGCCCTCTATGGTACAGCCGTGGGCGCGGGAACGCTGTTCTTGCCCATTCAGCTTGGCTCCGCAGGCGCGATTGTCCTGCTTATCACTGCCCTTGTGGCCTACCCATTAACCTACTGGCCACACAGAGCGCTGGCACAATTTATCCTGTCGTCGAAAACAAAAGGGAATGAAGGGATCACCGGAGCCGTTTCCCATTACTACGGCAAGAAAATCGGCAATCTGATCACGACACTCTATTTCATCGCCTTCTTTGTGGTGGTGTTGATTTACGCCGTGGCAATAACCAACTCGCTAACCGAGCAACTGGCAAAACGGATGACGGTGGATACCCCCGTGCGGGTGCTGGTCAGCTTTGGCGTGGTGCTGGTTCTGAACCTGATCTTCCTGATGGGACGACATATCACGATAAAAGTGATGGGGTTCCTGGTATTTCCGCTGATCGCCTATTTCCTGTTTGTTTCGCTGTACCTGACGGGAAGCTGGCAACCCTCGCTGCTCACCAGCCAGATGGCGTTCAACCAACATACGCTGCATCAGGTATGGATTTCGATCCCGGTGATGGTTTTCGCTTTTAGCCATACCCCGATTATCTCGACGTTCGTCGTCGACCGTCGCGAGAAGTACGGCGAAGATGCCATCAGCAAATGCAAGAAAATCATGAAGGTGGCATACCTGATCATCTGTCTGAGCGTGCTGTTCTTTGTATTTAGCTGCCTGCTGTCTATTCCGCCGTCATACATCGTGGCAGCAAAAGAGGAAGGCGTGACGATCCTGTCGGCGCTGTCTATGATGCCCTCTTCTCCAGTCTGGCTGGGCATTTCCGGGGTGATTGTGGCGATTATTGCGATGTCAAAATCATTCCTAGGCACCTATTTTGGGGTGATTGAAGGGGCAACGGAGATAGTGAAATCGTCGCTACATCAGGTGGGTGTGAAGAAGAGCCGCGCCTTTAACCGCGCCGTGTCGATTCTTGGCGTATCGGTGATCACCTTTACGGTGTGTTGCATCAACCCGAATGCCATCTCAATGATTTACGCCATCAGCGGCCCGCTTATCGCCTTGATCCTGTTTATCATGCCGACGTTGTCGACATACCTGATCCCGTCCCTGAGACAGTATCGCTCCATCGGCAACCTGCTGACGCTGATCGTTGGCGTATTGTGCGTGTCGGTGATGTTTGTGGGTTAATCGTCATTGTGCCCGGCGTCATGCCGGGCGCGTGCTTTACGCACGAATATCGTCATATTCCCGGGTGTTATCAAACTCATGCTTAGCAAACGGGCACAGCGGGATGATTTTACGGTTCTCACCGCGCATTTTTTCCACCACTTTCGCCACCAGTTGCTTACCGACTCCCTGCCCCTTCAGGCTCGGGTCAACATCGGTATGTTCGATGATACTCAGGTGCTCACCGGTCGGTACGAAGACAATCTCCGCGACCTGATTTCCTTCTGCATCGTTCACATAAAACTTGTTATGGCCTTCCAGAATATTCATGGTTCCTCGCTTATTTTTGACGGTACTTCAGCGCACCACTCGGGCAGGTATCAATCACGCGGATGACGGTTGCCACATCCACTTCATCAGGCACAATCCACGGTTTACGCTTCAGGTTGAACAACGCCGCGCTGCCGCGTACGCAGTTTCCTGAATGTTTGCAGATCCCGGTATTAAAATAGACGTCGATTTTCTCCCCGGTATAGGCCCGGTATCCTGCTTCCAGTAAATCTTTATCCATAACATTGCCTCTGTCGTTATTATCGTGCTGAATGAAGCATAGCCTTACGGGATCCCGATGGCTATAACACCGAAAACGAAAAGCCAGCTCACAACTCTGCTTTTGTCCGATTACGCCTGACATGGCTGCATGTTAGGCTCCATAAACGTTGTCCTTTTCTATGGCTTTTGCAGATTGTAATGAAACGCAGATTCTCTTTTCAGGTGAAGCTCTTTTTAGCGCTGGTGTGCTTTTCCTGCCTGCTATTGGCTTTGCTGGGAACCATCCTGTTTCATTTTATTGACCGGCAGTTGCACCACGATCTGGGTCAGCGCGCCCGCGTGCAGGCCAGTGAAATAGCGTTAATGCCAGGTCTTGCTGAAAAAGTCACAGCCAGAGATATACCCGGTATTGCCCGTTTAATTCAGCCGCTGCGTGCTGAAAGTGATGCCAGTTATATTGTCATTGGCGATACCCAGGAGCAGCATCTGTATCACTCAGAATCGCCGGAACGCCTGAATTTACCCATGATTGGTGGGGATAATGCCGAGGTATTAAAGGGAAAAACGATTATATCCGTGCGCCAGGGAGGCATTGGGGTTTCATTACGCAGCAAGGCCCCTATTTTTAATGCCCAACATCAGGTGATTGGAATTGTCTCGGTCGGTTATCTGACCTCGTATATTGCCAATATTAATGCCCATATTCTCTGGCAGTCCGGGTTATATGGTATTGGTCTTTTATTGTTACTGTTTATTTTCTCCTGGCTGTTCACCCGTAATCTTAAAAAGCAGATGTTCCGGCTTGAGCCGAAAGATATCGCCCAGCTGGTGTTGCAGCAAAAAGCGTTGCTTGAGGCTATGTATGAAGGGGTATTTGCGGTCAACAATGAAAAGCAGCTGATGTTAATTAACCGTGCTGCCAGAGAGCTGCTGGACATTCATCAAAGCGAGGAAGAGCTTATTGGCAAACCGCTGGAGGATGTTCTGCAAACGCCACCGGGCTTTTTATCTCAACGCTATGCCTCAGTAAGCCGCGGCAGCCACGACCAGGTTGCGGTATTTAACCAGCGTGAGGTGATCGTCAACCGCGTGGCGATTGAGGTGGAGCCGGGTGTCGAAAGTGGTTGGGTCTATAGCTTTCGCGACAAAAACGACATTAACACCCTCAGTAGTCAGCTAAGCCAGATCAAACGCTATGCGGATAACCTGCGCATCATGCGCCATGAACAGCTGAACTGGACGGCAACACTCGTCGGGTTGTTGCAGATGAAACATTATGACGAAGCGATCCGTTACATCCAGGTACAATCGGAAGGGGCACAAAGAGTGCTGGACTTCGTCTCTGCCCATTTCGCCTCCCCGACGTTGTGCGGGCTGCTGCTGGGAAAATACGTCAGCGCACGGGAAAAAGGCATTGAGCTGCTGTTTGACCCCGCCTGCCATCTCACCCGAATGCCCGGTACCCTCACCGAAACGGAACTGGTGTCCGTGATTGGCAACCTGCTGGATAACGCCGTGGATGCGACCCTGAAAGCCCCGGTTCCCGCCCCCGTCGAACTCTATATTTCCGACAGGAACCAGGAGTTGCTGATAGAGGTGGCCGATCGGGGTTGTGGAGTGGATGACGCCATGAAGCCCCATATCTTCAGGCAGGGATTCAGCAGTAAACCGGAAAGCAGTAACGAATTAGTGGGCGCAGAGCATGGTATCGGTCTGTTTCTGGTGGCAGGATATGTCGATAAGGCGGGCGGCAGTATAGAAATCACCGATAACACCCCGCAGGGCACCGTTTTCTCTGTGTTTATTCCCTACTATCAACCCGTTCGGCAGGGCTAACGTATGACCACGACCCGACCACTAGATGTTGTGATTGTTGAGGATGAACCGCACCTTGCAGAACTGCATCGTGAGTATATCGAGCAGAATTTTCACCTGCGCGTGGTCGGCATAGCCACGTCGATTGAACAGGCGCATAGCCTGATCCGCCAACATCAGCCGCGGCTTATCCTGCTGGATAACTATCTCCCGGACGGTAAGGGCGTGGAGTTAATCGACCATCCGCTGCTGAAAAGTTTTGAATGCTCAGTCATTTTCATCACCGCCGCCAGCGACATGCAAACCTGTAGCCATGCCATGCGCAGCGGCGCGTTTGACTATCTGATTAAACCCGTCTTTTTCCAGCGCCTGCACGCCTCTCTGGAGCGGTTTATGCGCTTCATCCACACCGTGCAACAGGTTAAGGTTGTCGACCAGCATGCGCTGGATCGCCTGTTTAATCTGCCCGCCGCAGAGTCTTCACTTGCCCCCTCCACCAAGGGAATTGAACCCAACACGCTGGAACGTATTAAGCGATTTTTCGCCGATAACCCCGAAAGCACGATGTCGGTGGAAGAGGTGGTGGAGAGCGTTGGGATCAGTAAAACCACGGGGCGTCGCTATCTGGAATATTGTGTGGAAAGCGGATTTATCAGCATCGAAATGCTGTATGGCAACATTGGTCACCCCAGAAGGCTGTATCGTAAAGCCCCCGATAAGGCATAAACCGAAACCGTTCGCTGGCGAATGTTCGCGGATTTAATGGTGTTAATTGCCGAAACAACGCCGACAATCACACTTCAGAACCGGAACCCTCATCACCCTATTGTTTGCCCTAACCCATAAGCTATGTTGACCATTAGTTCCTCAAATGTAACTAAAAGGTTAATTATAATGTCGAACACTTTCCGAATTTCTCTGCTTACCGCTACTGTACTGATTTCAACCTCCGCAATGTCTGCTTTGCCGCAGGGCTACCCTGCTGAGTATCAAAAAGTCGTGGATGCCGCGACCAAAGAGGGCAAGGTGGTTATCTATTCCACCACCGATACCAAAGCCGCCGGGCCGCTGATCGAGGGCTTCGAAAAGACTTACCCCGGCATTAAAGTTGAATACAACGACATGAACAGCACCGAGCTGTACAACCGTTTTATCAGCGAACAGGCCTCCGGTGGCGGTAGCGGCGATGTGGTCTGGAGCTCATCAATGGATACCGGGCTGAAGCTCGCAACCGACTACGCGATGGAGTACAAATCTCCGGAACAAAGCCAGTTGCCAAAATGGGCGGTCTGGCATGATAAAGCTTATGGCACCACCTACGAGCCGGTCGTATTCATCTACAACAAACGGTTGATCCCGGCGGGTGACGTACCGGATTCCCATGCAGCCCTGGCGAAACTGATTGCCAGCCAGACGGACAAATTTAAGAGCAAAGTCACCACCTACGACATCGAAAAGTCGGGTCTGGGTTTCATGCTCTCCGTGCAGGATCACAAGGCCGATCCCAACTACTTCAAAACGCTGGCTGACGTCGCCAAAGGCGGCTTAGCGGTGCAGTCCTCCACCGGTACCATGATGGAGAGGGTCTCATCGGGTGAAAACCTGATTGGCTTTAACATTCTGGGCTCCTACGCTGAAGCCCGGGCGAAGAACGATCCGTCACTTGGGATCGCCTACCCGAAAGATTACACCCTGGTTCTGTCGCGCGTTTCCTTCATCAGCCAGCAGGCGCAGAACAGCAATGCCGCTAAGCTGTGGCTGGACTATGTCCTGTCAGAAAAAGGGCAAAGCATTCTGGCAAACCAGGCGGATATCCCGTCCATTCGTAACGATATCGAAGGTAAAAATGATATCGACGGTCTGACCAAAATTCTGGGCACTGCGCTGAAACCGATCCCGGTTGATGAAAGCCTGCTGGAATATCTGCAGCCGAAAAAACGTCTGGATTACATCAAACAGTGGCGTGCAGCCGCCGCCAAATAAGCATCTGAGCGCGGCGCATGTCGCCGCGCTCCTGTTCAACGACCTGAGTTCATTTTTCTGGGCTGCAACACCAGGGATATCCCCATGAATACATTACACAGAAAATGGCAAAGCCTGCCGCGCGGTATTGTCGTGTTGATAACCGCACTGGTTATCTACGTGCCTTTGTCGTTTATCGTGATACAGAGCTTTTTATCCGCCCCGTTCTTTTCTCCGGCAAAAGAGTGGAGCCTTGAGTCATTTGGCTTTATTTTCACCGACCCTGATTTTTATAAGGCACTGAAAAGTGGTTTTATTCTCGCCTTTGGCCTGGTCGTCATCGCCATCCCATTGGGCGGTGTGCTGGCCTTTCTGATGGTACGTACCGATTTACCTGGCCGTCGTCTGATTGAGCCGCTGATCCTGGTGCCGATTTTTGTTTCACCGATGGTGCTGGGGTTTGGCTATGTGGTGGCGGCAGGTCCGGTGGGTTTCTTATCCCTGTGGGCGCAAGCGCTGATTGGCTTTGTCCCGTGGAATATCTACGACATGTCGAGCATCGTGGTCATTGCGGGCCTGACGCATGTTCCACACGCCTATCTCTATATCTCTTCCGCGCTGCGCAGCGTAGGTTCCGATGTCGAAGAGGCCGCACGCACTGCGGGGGCATCACCTTTACAGGTGATGATGTCCGTCAGCTTACCGATGGTGCGCCCGTCGATTCTGTATGCCATCGTGCTGTTGTTCTTCCTTGGGCTGGAAGTCTTCGGCCTGATGCTGGTGCTCGGCGATCCGGAAGGTAACATGGTGCTGGCAACCTATTTGTACCAGCTCACCAACAAGCTCGGTACCCCGTCCTATCACCTGATGGCAGCGGTTGCCGTGGTGCTGATTTGTATCACTATTCCACTGGTTATGCTGCAGCGTCGTCTGATGCGTACCGCCAACCGCTTCGTGACCATGAAAGGGAAAGCGTCGCAGGCGCGTGCCTTACCGCTGGGTAAATGGCGCTGGGTGGCCGGCGCAGTGGTGGCCGCCTGGCTGACCGTGACTATCGGTGTCCCCCTGCTTGGCGTGGTGTTGCGCGCGTTTATCTCTAACTGGGGGGTGGGTGTTTCGCTGTGGGATGAGCTTTCACTCGATACCTTCCGCACCATCTGGGCACAACCGAACCTGTTACGCGCCATCGTCAACTCAATGTCTATCGGCGTGATTGGCGGCGCGCTGGCCGTGGCGTGCTACCTGTTTGTTGGCATCGCAATGCACCGCAAACCGGACAATACCACGCGCTTTCTTGATTACAGCGTACTGGTGCCGCGCGCGGTTCCAGGCCTGCTCGCGGGTCTGGCTTTCCTGTGGGTCTTCCTGTTCCTGCCGATGTGGCTGGATAACTCGCTGAAATCAGGCTGGCTTTCCGGGTTCGTCTGGTCTGACTGGATGCGCGAAAACCTGATCGTCTGGCTGCGCTCATTACGCAGCACCATTTTCAGCGTCTGGCTGGCCTACACCGTGGTGTGGATGGCATACGGACTGAGGCTTATCTCCTCCACGCTGTTACAGGTAGGGCCAGAGCTTGAAGAGGCCGCCCGCAGTACAGGAGCAACGCGCGGGCAAATTACGCGCCACGTGACCATTCCGCTGTCCCGCTACGGTCTTATCGGTTCCTGGCTGCTGATGTTCCTGATCTTTGAGCGTGAATACTCAACGGGTGTGTACCTGCTTTCTCCCGGTACAGAAACCATTGGTTCAATGCTGGTTTCGCTGTGGGCCGCTGGTGCCATTGATATCGTGGCAGCGCTCTCCTTTATTAATATCCTGCTGGTCGTGGTAGGTCTGGGCATTGCCCTTCGTTTCGGAGTCAAATTACATGATTGAATTAGCGGTCGACAACCTGCACTTAACCTACGGCGACAACCCGGTGCTGAAAGGCGTTTCCATGAACCTGAAGCGCGGTGAAGTGGTCTCTCTGCTGGGGCCATCGGGCAGCGGGAAAACCACCCTGCTGCGCGCGGTGGCAGGGCTGGAAAAGCCGACTCAGGGATCAATTGTGATTGGCAAAAACAAAGTTTACGACGGCACGCCGCGCAGCGAAATTCCGGCGGAAGAGCGTAATCTGGGGCTGGTATTTCAGTCCTACGCGCTGTGGCCGCACAAAACCGTTTTTGAGAACGTGGCCTATCCGTTAAAACTGCGTAAAGTCGCAACCAAAGAGATCAACCAGCGGGTACAGGATGTGCTGGATCAACTTGGGTTAGGTCATCTTGGTAAACGTCACCCACACCAGCTTTCCGGTGGACAACAGCAGCGCGTGGCGATTGGCCGGGCCCTGGTTTACAACCCACCGGTGATCCTGCTGGATGAACCACTCTCTAACCTCGACGCCAAGCTGCGCGAAGAAGCCCGCGTGTTCCTGCGGGAGTTAATTATCAAGCTGGGCTTATCCGCACTGATGGTGACGCACGACCAGAATGAAGCGATGTCCATTTCCGACCGCATCCTGCTGCTCAATAACGGTAAGATTGAACAGCAAGGCACACCGCAGGAGATGTACGGTTCGCCAAAGACTCTGTTTACGGCAGAATTTATGGGCAGCAATAACCGTCTGCACGGCAAAGTGACAGAAGTGCGCGATGGCAAAGCATGCATTGAGGGAAAAGACTGGGTATTGTGGGGGCAGGCCGGTGAAGGCGTGCAAAACGGTCAGGAGGCCACCGCGGTGATCCGCGTCGAGCGCGTCGAGGTGGTGGACGGCCCGGGTGAAAATCAGCTTGAACTGCCGCTGCTCACCAGCATGTATCTGGGTGACCGCTGGGAATACTTGTTCCGCACGGCAGGCGATGACTTTGTGATCCGCGCCTATGGCCACGACGTTCGCGACCCGCAGCATTGTCATTTATCACTGCCAGCAAAACACGTCTGGATTTTCCCGAAGAACTGAATGGGTTCCCCAAAAAAGGCTGCGTAATGCAGCCTTTTTTATAGCGCTATTACCGGGATACTTACACATCGACCAGTTGTGTTGCCTGATGCTACCGCTCATGCTGAAGTTGGTACTATCCAACAAGCCTACGAGCAGGGTATGACAACGGGTCGTAGCATGGAAATGAAAGTATCTGGTAAGCCAGTTTGCGGTTACTGTCTCAGCGATATAAAAAGTATGGCTGAAAAATCTGGCTTGAAATCGCTTACTATTTTTGAAGAGAAAAGCGGAGATACTTTGTATTGGGAAAAAGGGATGAAAAAACTCACCAGGAAAGAAACTTATGAAAGATGAGTTTGAAGTCGATTTCTATCTGTACGCCAGAAACTCTTTTTCGCGGGTTCGTGGCCCCAAGTGGAATGATGTAGAAGAATTCCTGATGAAATTGAGGGGGGATACAGGTGGTGTAAGACTCCGCATTGTCCCCGAACCTGATATTGGGCCGATGAATTTAGAAGTATCTACAGATGATGGCTTCTATCTCTTGACGTTACTAGAGTGCTCGGAATCTGATTTAACGGTTCGTTCCTATTGGGATAAATCGGAATCTGGTATGGAGAAAAAAATACAGATTTATGGGGATTACTGGCCTGAGCGACAACTGACAAAAGATTTTGATCTTGTTGTCAGGGTCTTTAAAGAGTTCTTCGATATTGGCAACGTATCAACGGAACTTCTTAATTGATGTATAAATCCCAGACTACAGCATCACTTGTGGTGCTGTAGTTGTTGAGAATAATACGTTTGCGGTGCCTGTTCCCGGTGTTCCGGTAACGGCAATAAAATCGTGGCAGATGTCGGTCACGATCTGCTGATGCGCAGTCAGCAGAACAACAATGACTATGACGGCAAGCAGACCAGCGTTGCTGCGGGTGGCAGCTTCACCTTCGGCACCATGTCCGGTTCAGGCTATATCAACGCCAGCCAGGACAAGATGAAGAGCCGCTTTGATTCCGTTGCCGAACAAACCGGGCTGTATGCCGGGGACGGCGGCTTCGATATCACCGTGGGTCATCACACCCAGCTTGACGGTGCGGTTATCGCCTCCACCGCCACACCGGACAAAAACAGCCTCGATACCGGGACGCTGGGCTTCAGCGACATCCACAACGAAGCCGACTTTAAAACCTCGCACTCCGGTATCAGCCTGAGCGGCGGCGGTAGCTTCGGGGATAAATTCAAGGGCAACCTGCCGGGTGGCATGATCTCCGCCGCTGGCAACAAAGGCCATGCGGAAGGTACCACACAGGCCGCCGTGGCAGAAGGCACCCTCACCCTCCGCGACAAGGTAAACCAGAAGCAGGACGTGGCCGATTTGAGCCGCGACACCGAACATGCCAACGACAGCATCAGCCCGATCTTCGACAAGGAGAAAGAGCAGAACCGCCTGAAAGCAGTCGGGATGATCAGCGATATTGGCAGCCAGGTGGCGGATATTGCCAGGACTCAGGGTGACCTGAACGGGCTGAAAGCGGCCCAGAAAGCATCCGGTAAGACACCTCCGGCAAATGCGACAGAAAAAGAACGCCAGAACTATCTTGCGGAATTGCGTGACACGCAGGCATACAAAGAGGTGATGGTGACGTACGGAACCGGCAGCAACATGCAGCGTGGTATCCAGGCGGCCACGGCAGCGCTGCAGGGACTGGCGGGCGGCAATATCGGGGGCGCGCTGGCGGGCGCTTCAGCACCGGAACTGGCGAACATCATCGGCCACCATGCAGGCATTGATGACAACACGGCGGCAAAAGCGATTGCCCATGCCATCCTCGGCGGCGTAACCGCAGCCCTTCAGGGCAACAGTGCCGCAGCGGGCGCAGTGGGGGCGGCATCCGGCGAACTGGTAGCGACAGCGATTGCCAGACAGCTCTATCCGGACACAGACCCGTCGAAGCTGACGGAAGACCAGAAGCAAACCGTGAGTACGCTGGCGACTGTTTCAGCGGGCATGGCTGGCGGGATTGCCGGGGGAAATACGGCGGGAGCTGCGGCTGGTGCCAGTGCCGGGAAGAATGCGGTTGAGAATAACTGGGCTGATACACCTTCTACTGATGAGCAGGTCAGAAAGTTGTCAGGACAGTGGCAGAAGGCACTTGATGGATGTGCTGGAGGAGATAGCGCTGCCTGTGCTGAAAAAGATAAACTTGAAAAATCTTATGGTTTCCTGGCAGCGACAGCAATGACAGGGATGATGGGAGGGACTGCAAGTGCAGCAGCAAAAGCTACAAGCGCGGGTGTCAGTATGTTAATTAATGGTACAGCTCAGGGGGTTAAAATATATAACAATCCTGAGGATTCATTTAATTATACTGATTTCATGATGTCGGGTGCTACGGGCTGGTTTTCCGCAGGTACTGGTGCTGTACGTTCCTCAGTCATTAGTGTTAGCACTGCATATACTGGAAGCGTACTCCAAAATGAAGATCCAACAGCTGCCGTTGCCGGGGCGTTAGCTGGTTCTGCGATAGGTTATACTGCTGGAAAGCTGATTTCAGCACCATTGAAGCCATTATTTAATAATGTCCGAGATAAGTATGAAGAGGTGCCAATTGGAGGGCATTCATGGATGACAGGTGCAAAACCTGAGAGCCCTATCCCTGGAACTATTGGTGGTTTAGGTGGTTCTGTCGGTGCTGAAGTCGGTGGAGATTATGTCAATGATAAATATAAGGCACATGAAAATGGTAAATAGGGATATTAATTTGAAAGTGTTTTTTTATCTTTTGGCAAGTCTCGTCATAACGATGATTGTGCTTTTTACAGTGCTAAACATGGCATTTTCTTTATATTACTATTTTAAAATTGGTTATTTTGACTTCAATTTTAATAAGTTAGGGGAATGCATAGTTTTAGGGTTGCTAACAGGCCCCATTGCAGCCAGCGGTGTTTGGCTAATGCTCAGGTATAGAATGTAGTTGAGAATAACTTCCTTAGCGCTTCAAAAAATGATGCACTTAATAAAGCGCTTGAAGATCAAAAAAATGGTAAGAACCTTCTTCAGGCATCGCAGGATATTGTTCGTCTAACCAATGAGGACAAAGCCAATAATGGGCTTCTGAATAAATACCAGAATGGTCAGCTGAATGATGCAGAAAAGCAAGAACTTGCCGGGCTACTTAATCAGTATGGCTATGAACTCCAGACTGTTTACGGTTACTCAGAGCAGCAAGCGGCACAAGCGATACAGTCCCTGACGAAGGGCGGAGCTTTTGTGGCATCGGCATCTGATGCCAAAGCCTATAATGAGGCGCTGAGCTATCTGAAAATGTACGGTGTTCAGTCAGGTCAAGCCGCAGTGGGTACAGATGCTTTGATGGTCCTTCCTGGAGCCCCTGGTACTCTGGTGCGTGGATTTGTAGCTGCGGGAGGTGCATACCAGACAGGTACGGGGATAGGTCAGATTGCTGATGGTAACTATAGTGACGGAGCTCTGAATGTTGGTCTCGGAACGGCTGCTATATTTGGTGGCGCAGCAGGGAACAGCGTTATCACCAAAACTGAAACAGGTATTGTTTCTCCAAATAAAGGTGCTGGCTGGACAGAGAATTCTCAGTCTATTGATAAAAATGCCCATTCTTCTATTCCCAAAGTTACTGCTGAATTGACAGATCCTCAGACAGGAAAAGTCTTTACGGATACGAATCAGGGGAACAGAGCTGATTTCTTCTTGGGGGATGCCAGCAAACCAACGCTTATCAATGATGTAGTGCAGGCAAAAGTAATTAACCAACCGGATAAAAATTTCCCAAATGGAAATATGGCTACCGCTCATGCTGAAGTTGGTACTATCCAACAAGCCTACGAGCAGGGTATGACAACGGGTCGTAGCATGGAAATGAAAGTATCTGGTAAGCCAGTTTGCGGTTACTGTCTCAGCGATATAAAAAGTATGGCTGAAAAATCTGGCTTGAAATCGCTTACTATTTTTGAAGAGAAAAGCGGAGATACTTTGTATTGGGAAAAAGGGATGAAAAAACTCACCAGGAAAGAAACTTATGAAAGATGAGTTTGAAGTCGATTTCTATCTGTACGCCAGAAACTCTTTTTCGCGGGTTCGTGGCCCCAAGTGGAATGATGTAGAAGAATTCCTGATGAAATTGAGGGGGGATACAGGTGGTGTAAGACTCCGCATTGTCCCCGAACCTGATATTGGGCCGATGAATTTAGAAGTATCTACAGATGATGGCTTCTATCTCTTGACGTTACTAGAGTGCTCGGAATCTGATTTAACGGTTCGTTCCTATTGGGATAAATCGGAATCTGGTATGGAGAAAAAAATACAGATTTATGGGGATTACTGGCCTGAGCGACAACTGACAAAAGATTTTGATCTTGTTGTCAGGGTCTTTAAAGAGTTCTTCGATATTGGCAACGTATCAACGGAACTTCTTAATTGATGTATAAATCCCAGACTACAGCATCACTTGTGGTGCTGTAGTTGTTGAGAATAATACGTTTGCGGTGCCTGTTCCCGGTGTTCCGGTAACGGCAATAAAATCGTGGCAGATGTCGGTCACGATCTGCTGATGCGCAGTCAGCAGAACAACAATGACTATGACGGCAAGCAGACCAGCGTTGCTGCGGGTGGCAGCTTCACCTTCGGCACCATGTCCGGTTCAGGCTATATCAACGCCAGCCAGGACAAGATGAAGAGCCGCTTTGATTCCGTTGCCGAACAAACCGGGCTGTATGCCGGGGACGGCGGCTTCGATATCACCGTGGGTCATCACACCCAGCTTGACGGTGCGGTTATCGCCTCCACCGCCACACCGGACAAAAACAGCCTCGATACCGGGACGCTGGGCTTCAGCGACATCCACAACGAAGCCGACTTTAAAACCTCGCACTCCGGTATCAGCCTGAGCGGCGGCGGTAGCTTCGGGGATAAATTCAAGGGCAACCTGCCGGGTGGCATGATCTCCGCCGCTGGCAACAAAGGCCATGCGGAAGGTACCACACAGGCCGCCGTGGCAGAAGGCACCCTCACCCTCCGCGACAAGGTAAACCAGAAGCAGGACGTGGCCGATTTGAGCCGCGACACCGAACATGCCAACGACAGCATCAGCCCGATCTTCGACAAGGAGAAAGAGCAGAACCGCCTGAAAGCAGTCGGGATGATCAGCGATATTGGCAGCCAGGTGGCGGATATTGCCAGGACTCAGGGTGACCTGAACGGGCTGAAAGCGGCCCAGAAAGCATCCGGTAAGACACCTCCGGCAAATGCGACAGAAAAAGAACGCCAGAACTATCTTGCGGAATTGCGTGACACGCAGGCATACAAAGAGGTGATGGTGACGTACGGAACCGGCAGCAACATGCAGCGTGGTATCCAGGCGGCCACGGCAGCGCTGCAGGGACTGGCGGGCGGCAATATCGGGGGCGCGCTGGCGGGCGCTTCAGCACCGGAACTGGCGAACATCATCGGCCACCATGCAGGCATTGATGACAACACGGCGGCAAAAGCGATTGCCCATGCCATCCTCGGCGGCGTAACCGCAGCCCTTCAGGGCAACAGTGCCGCAGCGGGCGCAGTGGGGGCGGCATCCGGCGAACTGGTAGCGACAGCGATTGCCAGACAGCTCTATCCGGACACAGACCCGTCGAAGCTGACGGAAGACCAGAAGCAAACCGTGAGTACGCTGGCGACTGTTTCAGCGGGCATGGCTGGCGGGATTGCCGGGGGAAATACGGCGGGTGCTGCGGCCGGGGCCAGTGCCGGGAAGAATGCGGTTGAGAATAATTATCTCAGCGCTGACCAGACCACCTCATGGCTTGAGAAATATAAATCGGCATCAACGGATGAAGAGCGTAAGAAACTGGTGGATGTTGCGAGCAAAGCGGATGCGGCTCAACAGCAAAAAGCGCTGAACACACAGATCAGTAAGGATTATCTTGTTAAACAACAGGATGACCTTATCCAGCTAATGCAATCACCGGGTTGTGATGCAGATTGTAAGCAACTGGCACAGTACAGCATTAATCAGCTGTCGCCAGTGATTGATAACTATGACGAGATGCAGCGATCAAACAACATACCTAAAGCAGCTATCGCAACGATTTCTCTTTCAATACCGATTCTTGGTCGTGCCGTTGCTCCTGCTGTTGCGGACTTGATTGGCAGTTCAACATTAGCAACAAGAGGTGTTTCAGCGGCTACAAGTGGAATCGCAAACGCCACGTCTCAGGCGTACAATATCCATAATGATCCAAGTGAGGTATTTAGCCCGAATAGTCTTATCACAGCAATGATAACTGGAGCAGCTACAACTGGTATGAAATATGTTGGAACTACAGTAGTGAGCACCGCAGGAGCAGGGATAAGTAGTCTTATTGATGGTAAGAGTCCAACTGTGCCTATGATCGGGGCTGCAGGTGGGGCTACGTTAGGTTATTTGTTTGGGTTGGGTGTTCAGAAGGTTGATAATAAGGTATGGAATCCTTGGAGTAATGGATTTAAAGATTATCAAAATTCGAGAATGCCATCAATAATAGAGCCACCTAAAGTAAACCAATTACCAGTAATAGCAGGTGGCTATCTATCTGAGAGAGCGGGAAAAGCAGGCGAAGATTATGCCAAGGGGAAACTGAAATGAAAAAAATACTTTTTTACTTTCTTCCTTTTTTACTTATGGGTTTCGTCACCATTTTAGCCGGATGTGTTTTAGTTTCAGTGTTTAGCAGATTGCCTGTTTTACTGATAGAAGGACATTGGCCTTCTTATTCGATTACTAATTTCCTTGATGACTTTAACTTTAGTTTTTTCAATGGGGTTGTTTTTGGTACGCTCATGTTTTTTGTGAATTTATTCTTGAAAATGAAAAAATACAAATCATAGGGCTTGGTTGTTGTTGAGAATAACTATCTGAGCCAGAAACAACAGGCTCAGAAGG